>NZ_JBMIQI010000007.1:0-264827 GCF_052584175.1 Billgrantia hypersalina | reverse complement strand
CCGCGCTCGCCCTCCAGGCGCGCCCGGGGCAGGCCGGTCTCGGCGATGGCGCGCTCGATGAGTGCGTCGCCGATGGCTTCGATCTCGCCGGCGATGGTTTCGAGAAACGCGGCGCGCTGCTCGAGCGTCGTCTCGCGGTAGGTGGCGAAAGCCGCCTCGGCGAGCTCACAGGCGCGCTCGACCTCGGCCGCGCTGCCGCCGGCGTAGGTGGGCTCCAGGCGCTCGCCGGTGGCGGGGTTGACGGCATTGATGGGCTTGGAACTGCCGCTTGCGGCCTCACGGCCGATCAGCATCTTGCCGTTTACAGTCATAATTGCCTCCTTGGGTATCCATTACCGCCAGGCCTCTTACAGCCTGGCTCACTGGTCGCGGTACTGGGCGTACATGTTTCGAGCACGTTTGAGATGCTGATACATCGTCTCGCGCGCCGCTTCGCTATCCCGCGACAAGATCGCTTCGAGAATGTAGGTATGTTCCTGCTGGACACGCTCGATATAGCGCTCTGCAGAAACCGGATTGATGTCGATGCTGAGCAGCTTGGCGCGAGGAATCACGCTCTGGCTCAACTGTTCGTAGAACTGAGTGAAGAAGGGATTACGAGTTGCCCGAGCAATGGCGAGATGGAATTCATAATCCTCCTCGCGCGCTTGGGATTTTTCTGCTTGTGCTTGGACAAAAGCCTCATGACGAGTCAGCAGCGCCCGGCGATCCTCGTCGTCATGGCGCAGCGCAGCCAACTCCGCTGCTGCCGGCTCGAGGGTCAGGCGTAGCTCCAACACGTGAAGGATATCCTCTACCGTGGTCGGATTGATTCGCTCGGCCGGTCTCGCTTCGATTGTCGTGGCACGCAATACGGTCGTTCCGACACCGCGACGTGTCTCGACCAACCCCAGCGACTTGAGATGGGTAATGGCCTCGCGGATGACCGTGCGGCTGACGCCGAAGGAGTCACAGAGACTGCTCTCCGTCGGTAGCCTATCGCCAACCGCAATCTTGCCTTGAGTAATCAATGCTTCTAGCTGATCCGCCACATGTACGGAGAGGCTGCCGTGGCGGACCACTTTGCGCACATCGAGCTGTCCTAGTTCAGCCGGCATATCGACTTCCTCGGCTTGGTGGATATCCCTTTAACATACGCTTTTTTCTCAGGCATTAGTGCTCAAGAATTAACGCACCAGCGCGGGGCGCTTGGGATCAAACTCCCAACCCGAAATGAGGAACTGCATCGCCATGGCGTCGTTGCGGCTTGTCACATCGAGGCTGCGGTAGAGCCGGTGCGCTTCCATCAGCTTCTCCTGATCCAGCTCGACACCGAGTCCGGGCACTTTCGGCACCGTAAGCTTGCCGTCACGGATCTGGAACGGCTCCTTGGTGATACGCTGGCCGTCCTGCCAAATCCAGTGGGTATCGATGGCAGTGATCTCGCCGGGGCAGGCCGCGGCGACATGACTCATCATCGCCAGCGAGATATCGAAGTGGTTGTTGCTGTGCGAGCCCCAGGTCATGCCCCACTCGTTGCACAACTCGCCCACCATGACCGCGCCCTGCATGGTCCAGAAGTGGCAATCCGCCAGGGGGATATCCACCGAGTTGAGCTGAACGGCATACTGCAGCTGCTTGAAGTCGGTGGCGATCATGTTGGTTGCGGTGGGCAGGCCGGTGCGCTTCTTGAATTCGGCCATGGTTTCGCGGCCGGAGTAGCTCTCCTCCTGACCGCAGGGATCCTCGGCGTAACTTAGCAGGTGCTTGATCGGATCCAGCACCCGTACCGCCTCGTCGAGCTTCCAGGCGCCGTTGGGATCTAGCGTCAGACGCGCCTCGGGGAAGGCTTCATGTAGCGCACGAATGCAGTCGGCTTCTTCCTCGCCGCGCAGCACGCCGCCCTTGAGCTTGAAGTCCTTGAAGCCGTAACGCTCGTACGCTGCCTTGGCCAGGTTGGCCACGGCGTCCGGCGTCAGAGCTTCCTGATAACGCACCTCATCCCAGGCATCCTTGGGGTCCTCGGCCTTGGGGTAGGGAAGATCCGTCTTGGCGGGGTCACCCAGCAGGAAGAGGTAGCCCAAGGCTTCTACCTCATCACGCTGGCGACCGTATTGTCCCAGCAGATCGGCCACCGGCATCTGCAGCGCCTGGCCGAAGAGATCGAACAGTGCCGATTCAATCGCGGTGATCACATGAACGGCCACTCGAAGATCGAAGGTCTGGCGACCGCGCTCTTCCCTGCCGTTCTTTGCCAGAAGCTGGCGGGCCTGGTTCAAGGTCTGCTTGATATCGTTGACCTGCGAGCCTTCGACCAGAGACCGGCACTGCTCCAACCCCTTCAGAATGCCGTCGCTCGAAGGAATCTCGCCGACACCCTGGTTACCGGCGTCATCCTCGAGAATCAGCACGCAGCGGATGAACCAAGGCGCATGACCACCGCTGAGGTTGAGCAGAAAACCGTCATAGCCGGCCACGGGAACCACGCGCATGCTCTTGATCTTCGGAAACATCATTCTCTTGCCTCTTGAATTGTCGGGTGGGTTCGGGAGGGATCCCGATTGGCCTCAAGTGACGGGTGCCGGATTGAACAGCACCAGGTCGTTGTGGATACCGAGCCGGTCGGCCGCGGCCTGCTGGCGCCCGCTTGCCACCTCGAGGATGAGATGGAAGAGCTCCCAGCCCACCTCCTCGATACTGGCGTCGCCAGTGGCAATACGCCCTGCGTCGAGGTCGATGATGTCGTGCCAGCGTCGCCCCAGCTGGGAGTTGGTGGAGACCTTGAGCACCGGCACCATCGAGAGGCCATAGGGCGTACCGCGGCCGGTGGTGAATACCTGCAGGTTCATCCCGGCCGCCAGCTGTAGCGTGCCGCAGATGAAGTCGCTGGCCGGTGTCGCGGCAAAGGTCAGCCCCTTGCGACGCAACCGTTCTCCGGGACCGATGACATCGACGATGGGGGAAGTCCCTGACTTGATGACCGATCCCAGCGCCTTCTCGACGACGTTGGAGAGCCCCCCTTTTTTGTTGCCTGGGGAAGGGTTGGCGCTGCGATCGGCCTGCCCCTGGGAGAGATAGTCGTCGTACCACGCCATCTGCTCGATAAGCCCCCTGCCCACTTCCTCGTCGATAGCACGAGGCGTCAGCAGGTGGATGGCATCGCGCACCTCGGTAACCTCGGAGAACATCACGCTGCCACCTGCGCGCACGATCAGGTCGGTGGCGAAGCCCACGGCAGGATTCGCCGTGACACCCGAGAAGGCGTCGCTACCGCCGCATTGCATGCCCACCCTCAACTCGGAAGCGGGGCAGGTTTCGCGGCGGCGACAATTGAGGCGCTCGAGGTGGCGCTCGGCCATGGCAAGGATGCCCTCGATCATCTCGCCAAAGCCTTGGAAGGAGTCGTCCTGCAGGCTCAGCACATTGGCGTCGGGATTGGCCGCCTCGGTGTTCTCGTAGACCTTGACCGGCCGGTCGTCGATCAGAGTAGAGGGCTGCAGTTTCTCGCACCCCAGACCGATAACCATCACTTCGTTGCCGAAGTTAGGATTCAAGGCGATATTCTTAAGGGTGCGGATCGGCACGATGGCGGCCGGTGCATTGATGGCCACCCCGCAACCGTAGGTGTGGTTGAGACCCACTACGTCGTCAACGTTGGGATAGCACGGCAGCAGCTCACGCTTGATACGCCCTACTACGTAATCCACCGTGCCGGCCACGCACTGCACGCTGGTGGTGATACCCAGCACATTTTTTGTGCCCACACTGCCATCGGGATTGCGAAATCCCTCGAAAGTATAGCCCTCGAGCGGTTCGGCGTCCGGCTCGGAGCGCGTGGCGAGGGGCAGGTCGTCCAACATTGGCGCCTCGGGCAGTCGCACCTTGGTCTCGTTGACGTGCTCGCCCTGAGCAATCGCGACCACGGCATGGCCGATGACCTCGCCGTAGCGCACGATGGGCTCATCAACATCGATGTCGTTCAGCGCTATCTTGTGGCCTTGGGGGACCGGGCCGGCTGCGACCAGGACTTCGCCCAGCGCCTGGCCCTCTGAAAGACCATCGGCCTCGACCACGATGGCGACATTGTCATCGGGCTGGACCCGGATAATCTTGCCATCATATGCATGCATCATATTTCTCCTGCAGCACCGGCTCAGCCGAGCTGTTCCTGACGCTGCCTGGCACGGCTCTTCAGACTCATCGCGATCGAAAACGCCACCGACATCAGAATCAGCGCCCACAGCACGACGGCGATCGGGCTCTTGGTAAAGAAGATCGACAAAGTGCCGGCCGACTCGAGGCTCTTGACGAAATAGACTTCCGCCTGGCTACCGAGAATGAAGCCGATGATCAGGGGCGCCACTTCCAGGCCTATCTTCTGAATCAAGTAGCCCAACAGGCCGAAGATCAGCAGCGTCCAGACATCGAACATGATTCCATAATTGATGGCGTAGGCCCCCACCACGCACATCATCACAATGATCGGAAAGAGAATGTGCTTGGGCACCATCACTACCTTGGCGATGTACTTGATGGCGAAGAACATCAAGAAGAACATCACGAAGTTGGCAAACACCAGTGCCGTCATCATGACGTACCAGGTATCGGCGTTTTCCGGAATGAACAGCGGACCAACCTGGATTCCCTGCAGAGTAAAGGCCCCAATCAGCACGGCGGTGGTGGAGTCGCCGGGGATGCCCAGGGAGAGCAGTGGAATCAGTGCGCCGCCGGTCAACGCATTGTTGGCCGACTCGGAGGCGATGAGCCCTTGGGGGGCGCCCTTACCCATCTGCGCAGAATCCTTCGCCAGGTTCTTCTCCTGGGTATAGGCCAGCACCGAAGCGGCGCTGCCACCGACCCCCGGGAGCATACCGACGAAAGTACCAATGAAAGACGAGCGCACCATGTTGGTCAGGCGCCCCTTGAAGGCCGCTAGGGCCGAACTCGCCCCTGCTCCCGCATCCCCACTGATCTTGACGCGCTCTTCCGTCAGGTCGCTCTTCACGCCCTTCTCCGCCTCGAGCAGGATGGTCGAGATACCGAAGATGCCGATCAGCACCGGCAGCAGCGAAAAACCTTCGAAGAGGTAGGGCTCCATGAAGTCGAACATCAGGCGAGTCTTGCCGTTGCCCCCATCGGAAATGCTGTAATCGCCGATCAGGCTCAACCAGATGCCGATGACACCGCTGAAGATGCCGATCAGCATGCTGCCCGACAGTGAGGCAATGACGCTCAGGGCCAGCAGGATGATCAGAAACTTCTCCACATAGGAGAACTTGATCGAGAAGTCCGCCAGCAAGGGCGCAAACAGGAACAGCACGGCGGCACTTATCAACCCGCCAACCAGAGAGGCGATGACACAAACTCTCAGGGCTTTCTCCCCTTCCCCCCTACGCGCCATGGGATAGCCGTCGAAGGTGGTGGTAATCGAGGAAGGCGTTCCCGGAATATTAAGCAGCACTGCCGGCACCATGCCGCCGGAGATCCCGCCGACGTAGAGACCCAGCAACAGCGCCAGGCCATGGTTCAAGCCCAGGGCATAGGTCAGCGGCAGACAAACTGCCACCGCCATGGTCGCAGTCATGCCAGGGATCGCACCGAATATGATACCGACCAGGGCACCCAGGGATGCCAACAGAAAGAACGAAAAGTCGAGAACTGAAAGAAATTCCATGATGGCATTCGCTCCGGTCACGGCAGAGTGATCGCGAACAGCTTGGCCAGGATGAACCAGACCAGACTGGGTGCAACGACGGCATTGATCGCCGCAATGATCAGGGCTTTCTTCGTTTTCTCATGCATGTAGAGAAGCGACATGAGCAAAACGAAGGGTATCGAGACGAACAGAAAGCCATACCCCGTGTACGGGAACAGGTCACCTACCACCGCCATCAGGTAGAAGTACGCCGCGATCAAGGCAAGAGTGCCAAAGAAGCGCACACCATCCATGGACTCGCCGACGATGGGTAAGGTGCGCTCTCCCCGGCGAACGGCAGCCAGGAAGGGGACTACCTTCGTCACCAGTATGGCAGCGAACAGGCCTGCCAGGATCCAGTGAATAATGGTCGGAAAGAACAGATGAGAGGTCCCGAAATCTATCGAAACGCTGAGCAGATTTGACAGACCTGATTCCATAGTGGCTCCGGCGACAGGCAGAGCGGGCGCTGCCCATCGTTGTACGTATAGCGATATTGTCAGGCGAGAGCCGGCGACATGCTGCCACCGGCCCTCGAATCGCTTACTTGATGTTATCGATGATCTCGGCGTAGCGAGCCATCTTCTCTTCGAGATACTGCGAGGCTTCGTCGGACGGCTTGAAGTTGGGGATGAAGAAGGAGTTCTTCTGGATCTCTTGGATCTCGCCCTCGTCATAGATCTCGGTCAGCGCCTCGTCGATCTGCTCAACGATGGCGGGATCCATATCCTTGTTGTAGAGAAAGAAGAATTCCTTATCGAAGGTAAAGGTCTCGTCGTCACCCATGGTGACGTGGACATTGGGCTCGACGTATTCCAGCAACTGGTCGCGGGTGGTCTGGCCCAGCCCCTCCTCCGGTGCCTGCTCGATAGTCCCTTCACGAGCGGTAAGCCAGACGAAGCGCATGGCCTTCTGATCATCCTCCGGCAGACGGGTATACTGCTCGTTAGCCTGCACGGAACCGTGGATCATGTCGACCTGATCGTCGAAAAGCTGCTGGTTCTTGTCCGACTGGGAACCGGTATTGACAGCCACCAGGTTGTCTTCCTGACCCGGATGCTCGATGGAGATGGCGTTTTTCAGCGCGCTGAAGCCGATCTCGGAGACGCCGCCCGGCTGAATCGCCACGCGTACGGTCTCACCGTCGCCCACCGCCGCGATGATGTCCTCGAGGGTCTTGTAGGGAGAATCCTTGGGCACCAGGTAAGCGTTACCCGGGTTGATGGCCACGGTCGGCCCGATGGTGTACTTCTCGAAGATGTCCTCATAGCCCTCCACGCCATACAGGTGGCCCAGGTAGGACTGGTCGTGGAAGATCATCATGGTATTGCCGCGCGAATCCCGGTCCAGCGTGCGAAAGGCGGCGCTGGCGCCAACGGCATCGACCTTCATGTTGAGGTCGAGCTGCTCGGCCAGCTTGTCCACCACGATACTGGAGTTCTGGTAAGTATCGCCGCCCGTCGAGGTGGAGCCGATGACGACTCGAATGTTGCCTCTCAGCGGACCGTCCTGGGCCTGTGCCACACCGACCCCGTAGGCCAGCGACGTCATCAAGACGGCCGACCCCAAGCTTACGATAGTCTTCCTGAATACTGGCATGATTCACCTCATCAGCGTAGTTGTGGATTTATAATTGCTTGGCCTTCTCAACCAGCTGCTCGAGCTGCTGGCGCTCCTCGGAAGAGGGCATGGTCAGCGGCGCCCGGACGCTTCCGGCCGGACGGCCGATGATGTCCGCTCCAGCCTTGATCAGGCTGACGGCATACCCTGGCTTCCGATCCCTGAGATCTACGAAGGGAATAAAAAAGTCGTTGGTAATTTTCTTTACGACTCCGCTATTGCCCTTACGTAGCTCCTTGTAGAACTTGACCGCCATGTCCGGCACGAAGTTGAACACAGCGGATGAATAAGTGTTGACGCCTATAGAGAGGTAAGCCTCAGCAAATATCTCGGCGGTGGGTACGCCACCGACATAGACCAGGCGATCACCAACGGATTTGACGATCTTGTTCAGTGCCTGGATGTCCCCCTTGCCGTCCTTGAGTCCAATCAGGTTCGGACACAGATCAGCCAGCTTCTGAACTGACTCGGCCTGGAGGATGCCGTTCCCACGGTTGTAATAGATGACATTGAGTTCGGTGGCGTCGCAGATCTGCCGGGCATACTCGACGAGCCCCTCCTGAGGACATTCGGTCAGGTAGGGGGGCATGAGCAGGACGCCGTCGGCACCCTCTTCTTCGGCGGCCTGGGCAAAAGCCTTGCCGCTCTCGATACTTAGCCCGGCGCTGGCTATCACCGGCAGCTTGCCATCCACGGTTTCAACGGCCACGCGTACGATCTCGCGGAACTCGGCAAGCGTCAGGTTGAAGAACTCACCCGTCCCACCTGCAACAAAGACAGCCGAGATTTCGTGGCGGATGAACCACTCCAGGCGGCGTCGATAGCTTTTCGCATCGAAACGGCCTTCGCTATCGAAATCGGTGATAGGGAAAGACAACAGCCCATCACCTACGGCTTCTACCACTGCAGCTCTGGAAAACTTCACGAATCGTTCCTCTTGGTCAACGCCTCGCCGGGATATCCAAGTTGACCAGCCTGACTCAAGGTGAGCGGCTGCCGGCAACGCTTATTGTCATACATCATACAAATGACAACCTAGCGATCGGATGCTGCCCATGCAAGACCAAAGAGTGCTTTGTCGACCAAAGTTCAATTAATGAGGAGATAACGAAACTCGCTCTTCGCTCGTTTCGTGAAAGACAGCCAGAGCGAGAGTGAAATCAGCCCAGGCCGCCGTACCGATATTGCAGTAGCGACAGAGCGCCACGGGGCGGTCTCGGTGCGCAGGTTACGCGGGCCGAGGGAGAGGGTAATGAAGCCATCGCCATGGCAGCCCGCCTCATCGTAGCCACTTCCCTTGAATCGGCCCGCAGGCCAAACCTTCATTACTAATCGTCCGGATGGCCGGAGGTTGTGAACGGCCCGCCCTGGTAGATGACCGCCGGGTCTTTGGGGTCGAGATTCGCATCGAGAGCCTCCATCTCCTCGCGCCAGGGCTCCGAGCTGTCTTTCGGCACCCAGCCGAGAAAGGCGGCCTTGCTGTTGTCCCACCAGTGTTCGGCGTTGTTCGAGAAGCCGTAGACCACGGTATAGGCCAGGCGCGGCGTGACGATGGCGCGTTGCACCAGGCTGACGAAGTCCTCAGCGCTCAGCCATATGGCCAGTTTGCGCGTATCGGTCGGCTTGGGGTGACACCAGCCGATGCGGACGCTGAGTGTCTCGACACCGAACTTGTCATGATACAGGCATGCCAGGTCCTCACCGAAGCACTTGGTCACGCCGTAAAGCGAGTCGGGCCGATGCGGCACCTCGGTATCGATTCTCTGCGCACGCTCGTAGTAGCCGGTCGTGTGATTGGAACTGGCGAAGACGACACGTGGCTTGCCGTGCCGGCGAACCGCCTCGTAGAGGTTGTAGGTGCCCACGATATTGGCCTGCAGCAGGCTCTGCCAGGGCTTCTCCACCGACACGCCGCCCAGGTGCACGATGGCATCGCAACCCTGGACCAGCTCGTTGACCGCCGTGGCATCGGCAAGGTCACAGGGCATGAGTTCCTCATGGCTGGCCGCCTCCCCGAGGTCGGCAATATCCGAGAGCCGCACCGTGCGAGCCAGTTTCGCCAGATGAGGCCGGATGATGCGGCCCATGCCACCAGCGGCACCGGTTACCAACAGACGATCGATCATGTATTTCCTCCTTCGAGCGGATCAGATTTCAGAAGCCGTACAGGGCGGTGGGGTTGTCGACCAGAATCCGGCGGCGTGACGCGGGCCCGGCCCATTCGAGCAGCACGTCGAGCTGTTCGGCATCGTCCGGATACTGCGCGCGCGGCACGCCGACGTGGGGCCAGTTCGAGCCCCAGATCACCCGCTCCGGGGCATGAGCGATGACGCGACGGGCGATCGCGCCCACGTCCTCGTAGTGGGGCCCTCCGGTTTCGCTTGACTCGTAGCCACCGCAGATCTTGAACCAGGCGTTGCCGCGATCGAGCAGCCGAAGGATGTCGTCGACGCGACGGTCGTCCGGCGGCACCGGCGGCATGAACTTGCCGATATGGTCGATGATGTAGTCGCCCTCGATGCGTCGCAGGCCGTCGAGATAGTCGTCCAGGTGCTGGCCGTTGAATTGCACCATCAGGTGCCAGCCCAGCGGCCGGACCAGGCGTTCCACCTCGAGCATGCTGGCGTGGGTCACCGCGCCGCCGGGCAGGTTCATGATCCGTGCCCCGCGCACGCCCTTGGCATGCCACTCCTCCAGGCGATCCAACGAGGCATCGGGCGACACGGCCGCCACGCCGCGGGCGATCGAGGAACCCAACTGCGTCAACGCCTCGAGCAGTGCACCATTGTCGAGCTGGTAGGCGTTTGACTGGGTCACCACGACTCGCTCCAGTCCGAGGCGTGCCTGCACGCGGCGGTAATCCTCGACCGTGGCCAGCTCGGCGATGCCGGGCCCGCCGGGTTGGGCCTCGTAGCCGGGCAGAAAGAGGTGCATATGGCAATCGGTGGCACCCGGCGGTGCCTCGAGCCGGGGTGCCGATCCTTCCAACGGCCGGGTATTGGCAGGTATTGCAGTCACGTCCTCATGCCTCCTTGAGCGCAAAGCGGGCGATTGCCTCGCGGTCGATCTCGATGCCGAGTCCGGGACCGTCCGGTATCGCCACCACGCCCCGGTCATGTTCAATCGGCGTTGCCACGACCGCTTGGCGGAAGGGATTCTCGGTTCGGTCGAATTCGAGAATGGGTTCGATCGGATCGCGTCGTGGGGGATTGGGGAGAAGGGCAGCCATGAACTGCAGGCTGGCGGCTAGACATACCGCCGTACCCCACACGTGCGGCACCAGGCGCACGCCATGCAGCGCCGCCATGTCCGCCACCCGGCGAATCTCGGTGAAGCCGCCGACACCGCAGATATCGGGCTGGACGATGTCCACGGCGCGGGTCGCCAGCGGTTCGTGCATGGCGTAGCGGCCATGCCAGGTCTCGCCCCCGGCCACCGGGATCGGCTGATCGGCACGCACTGCCCGATAGGCCGCGACATGCTCGGGCAGCACCGGCTCCTCGAACCAGTCGATGCCGAACCTCGCCGCGCGCCGACCCACTTCGACGGCTTCCAGCATGTCGTAGCCATGGTTGGCATCGATCATCAGGCGCAGGTCGGGGCCGATCGACTCGCGTACCGCCTCGATCACGCGTAGGTCCTCCTCGACGTCGAAGCCGATCTTGATCTTCACCGCATGAAAGCCTTCGCGGCGGTAGCCCGCCACCTCGCGGGCGATGTCCTCGACCCGGTCCACCCCCTCGCGACGAAACGAACCGGTGGCGTAGGCCCGCACGCTGTCACGGAATCGTCCGCCCAGCAGAGTCGATACCGGCACCCCGAAATGCTTGCCCTTGATGTCCCACAGCGCAATGTCGATGCCGCTCAGGGCGGTCACGGTCAGGCCGCGCTGGCCCTGGTCGCGCAAGCGATTGTAGAGATCGAGCCAGACCTTCTCGGTCTGCAGCGGGTCCTGGCCGACCAAGGCGGCAGCATAAGCCTTCACCACGGCAGCATTGGGCTGGGCCGGGCCCAGGCACTCGCCCCAACCGATGGTGCCATCGTCGCAGACCACCTCGACCAGGCAGTGCTGGCGCCGGGCGAAATGCATGGAAGCGCTCTCGAAGGTGGTATCCAGCACATGATCGAGAACATGGGTATGTACCGCTTCAATCTTCATCTTGTGTCGTTCCTGTTAGCGATTCGATCGGCCGGGCCTTCGCTCACCGGAAGAGCGCAGGCAGCGACAGCGAGACAGCCGGCACATAGGTCACCAGCATCAGGGCGACGAACAGCGCCAGGTAGAACGGCCAGATGGTGCGCACGGCCTGTTCGATCTTGATCTTGCCGATCACGCAGCCGACGAACAAGCAGGCCCCCACGGGAGGCGTACACAGACCGAGGCCCAGGTTCATCATCATGATGATGCCGAACTGGATCGGATCCATGCCGAACTGCATGGCGACCGGCAGGAAGATCGGCGTGCAGATCAGGATCAGCGCTGCCATGTCCATGATCATGCCGAGCACCAGCAGCAACAGGTTGAGCAGCAGGAAAATGACGATGGGCTTGTCGGAGAGCGCCATCAGCATGTCGGTCAATAGCAGCGGTACGTTGTAGAGCGCCAACAGGTAAGAGAACGCCGAGGCGCAGCCGACCAGGATCATCACCAGCGAAGTCGTTTTCACCGACTGCAGGACCGCCGCCTTGAACGAGGCCCAGCGCAGTTCGCGGTAGACGAGTGCCGTGACGACGATGGCGTAGATGGCACCGAAGGCCCCGGACTCGGTCACGGTGAGAACGCCCGACAGCACCCCACCGACGATGATGACCGCCGTCAGCAGGCCTGGGAGGGCCGCGGCCAGGCTGAGCACCAGCACATCCCAGCCGGGAAAGGTTTCGCCTTGATAGCCGCGCTTCACCGCCACCAGGTAGGCCGCCACAGCCAGGGTCAGGCACATCAGGATGCCCGGCACGATGCCGGCGATGAACAGCTGGGTCACTGAAATGCCGCCACCGGCCGCCACGGCGTAGAGGATCATGTTATGGCTCGGGGGAATCACCACGCCGGCAACCGAAGAGGTCACCGTGACGTTGACGGCATAGTCGGCGTCGTAGCCTTTCTCCTTCATGACGGGCACAAGGATCGAACCGAGCGCCGACGTATCGGCCACGGCGGAACCCGAGATACCGCCGAAAAGCATCGAGGAGCTGACGTTGACGATGCCCAGGCCGCCGCGCATCTTCCCCACGGCGGCGGAAGCCAGGCGCACCAGGCGAGCGGAAATGCCGCCGTGCAGCATCAGTTCGCCGGCAAAGATGAAGAACGGGATGGCCAGCAGCGAGAAGACCGAAATGCCCGACAGGATGCGCTGGAACGCAACGAACAGGGGTAGCCCCTCGTAGAGGAACGTCGCGACCGCGGCCAGCCCCACCGCAAAGGCGACAGGTGCACCTGCAAGCAGGCCGAGAAAGAAAATACCGAACAGTATGGCAAGGCCCATGTCAGTTGCCCTCGTCAGCGTCGCTGCCTGTGATTCGCGATACGATATTGGCCACGGAGAACAGCACGATCAGCACACCACAGATCACCAGGGGCGCGGCGCGCCAGCTTTCGGAGAGCCGAATCATGGGTATCGCCCGCTCGAGGTTGGTCATGACCAACTCCCAGCCCTGATACGCCATGAAGGCACCAAAGGCGATGACGAACAGATCGGCGATGTAGCGGCAGATTGTCCGGAAGGGCTCGGGCATGCCTTCGCGTACGAAGTCGATGCTCAGGTGCGAATTTCCCCTGACGCCGGCCGCCGCCCCCAGGCAGGTGATGTAGACCACCAGCAACAGCGATGCCTGCTCCACCCAGGTCGGCGTGTTGTTCAACACATAACGACCGAAGACCAGCCAGCCGAAGATGGCAATGAGGAAGACCAGCAGGACGCCCGCGGTCGCCAGGCAGAGGTTGGCGATCCCGTCCAGCATCCGGCTTGCCCGCTTGCGCAACGGGGGAGGGTTCACGGCCACCTCTCGGTCAGCGTAGATACTCATGGCGTAAGCCTCCTTCCTCCTCGGCGCACCTGGCGCCGAGGAGGCCATCACGGCGGAACTCAGTTGGCGTTCCGGATGGCATCGATCAGGCCCTCGAGGTCAGGGTTATCCTCGATGAACGCGGCATAGACGGGTTCCATCTTTTCCTGGAAGGCCGCCTTGTCCTCCACCTCGTTGATCTCGACACCGGCATCCAGCACGACCTGCCGACTCTCTTGGGAGCCCTCGACCCAGAGCTGGCGCTGCAGCTCGGAGGCATTGATCGCCTCCTCACGCACGATCTCCTGATCCTCGGGAGAGAGCGCTTCCCAGCTCGCCTTGGCGATGCACAGGCACTCGGGGATGATCAGGTGTTCGGTAAGGGAGTAGTACTCGGCGGCTTCATAGTGGTTGCTCGACTCGAACGAGGGATAGTTATTCTCCGCCCCGTCGAGCACACCGGTCTTGAGGGACTGGTAGACCTCACCATAGGCCATCGGTGTGGCGTTGCCGCCCATCGCCTCGATCATCTCGACGTAGAGGTCATTGTTCATGACCCGGATCTTCAGCCCCTCCACATCTTCGGGCGTACGAATGGGTCGCTCGGTGTTGTAGAGGCTGCGCGCCCCTGAATCGAACCAGGAAAGCGCGACCAGGTTCTTCTCGGCCAGGGCGTCGGCAAATTGCTGGCCGATTTCCCCATCCATGACCTCATGCATGTGCTCGACGCTGCTGAACAGGAAGGGCAGCGAGAGCACATTGGTTTCCTTCACGATGGGTCCCATCGGCCCCATGTTGAAGTTGGCAAAGTCGAGCACCCCGTTGCGGGTCTGCTCGATGGCATCGGGCTGATCGCCGAGCACGCCATTGTTGTAGACCTGCACCGTGAGTCGTCCCTCGGTGCGTTCGGTGACGTTCTCGGCAAAGGCCTCGAGCGCTTCCGTATTGGGGTAGCCCGGGGGATGGATGTTCCAGCCGCGCCAATCCTCGGCCAGGGCCGGCAGCGTCATGGCTGCCATGACCCCGGAAATGGCGAAAGTGCAGAATGTCTTGTTCATGATTGAAGTTGTTGTCATGACGTACTCCTCGTTTGTTTTTTTCTCTTACATCTGCTGAGCGATGCCTACGAGTTTTTCCAGCTGATTGCGCTCTTCCAAAGTGGGCATGACCAAAGGTGCCCTGACACTCCCTGCCGGTCGGCCGATGATGTCCGCCCCCGCCTTGATCAGGCTGACGGCGTATCCGGCCTTGCGGTCCCTGAGATCCACGAAGGGAATGAAGAAGTCGCGGGTAATTCGTTTCACGACGTCGGCATTTCCCGCGCGAAGTTCACGGTAGAACCTGACCGCCATGTCCGGCACGAAGTTGAACACGGCGGATGAATAGGTATTGACGCCAATGGACAGGTACGCCTCGGCAAAGATCTCGGCGGTGGGAACGCCACCCACATAGACCAGGCGGTCGCCAATGGTCTTGATGATCTTGTTCAGTGCCTGGATATCGCCCTTGCCATCCTTCAGCCCGACCAGATTCGGGCAACTCTCGGCGAGCTGGCGGACGGCATCGACATCGAGCACGCCGTTGCCGCGGTTGTAGTAAATGACGCTGAGCTCGGTCCCGTCGCATATCGCTCGGGCATACGCCACCAAGCCGTCCTGGGGACATTCGGTGAGATAGGGCGGCATCAGCAGGATGCCATCCGCGCCGGCCTCTTCGGCCGCCTTGGTAAAGAGCTTGCCGCTGGCAACGCTCAGGCCCGCGCTGGCGATCACCGGCAGCTTGCCGCCGACCGTTTCCACGGCGACGCGCACGACGTCCCGGTACTCGTCGAGCGACAGGTTGAAGAATTCACCCGTGCCGCCGGCCACGAAGACGGCGGAGATATCGTGACTGATAAACCACTCCAGTCGGCGACGGTAGCTGTCCGCATCGAACCGCCCGCTTTCATCGAAATCGGTGATGGGGAAGGACAGCAACCCATCGCCCAAGGCTTCCATCACCGCTGCTCTGGAAAACTTCACGGAAACATCCTCTTTTGCATGCGCCGGCCTAACGGAGGGCAACCCCCAGCGGCCGAAGGAAAGAACGATTCGCTGTTGTCATACATCATACAACTTAAACGGGAGCAGAAGACCGCGCAAGCCTGTCACTGCCTATAACGACTAAAGTTGGATGCTCGAGCGAACGAGGCTCAGCCCAGATCGCCGTATCGATATTGCAGCAGTGACAGCGCCACCACCGGGGCGGTCTCGGTGCGCAGGATGCGCGGGCCGAGGGAGAGAGGCGCGAAGCCGGAGGCAGTGGCGGCCTCGACTTCGGTATCGGAGAACCCACCTTCGGGGCCGATCAGGAGAGCGACGGAGCCGGGCACCGCCGTTCTTTCGAGCGCGCCTTGGGTCGCGGGATGTAGCACCAGGCGCAGCGCCTCACCGCGCTCGTGCAGCCAGGCCGCCAAAGCCACGGGAGGGTGAACGACAGGTACCACGGCGCGCCCGCACTGCTCGCAAGCGCTGGCGACCACCGCCTGCCAGTGGGCAAGCTTCTTCTCTTCGCGCTCGCCCTTGAGGCGCACGTCGCCATGCTCGGTATAAAGCGGCGTGATGGCGGCGACGCCGAGTTCGACGGCCTTCTGTATGGCGTAGTCCATACGGTCGCCCTTGGAGATCGCCTGGCCCAGGTGCACCGTGAGCGGCGACTCGTTGCGCCCCGTCTCGACGGCCTCGATGCGTGCCACTACCCGCTTGCGGCCGGCCTCGACGAGTACCGCCCGGGCCTCGAGGCCCGCGCCGTCGAAGAGTCGCAGTGACGCCCCCTCGCCCAGCCGCAGCACGCGCGCCACGTGGCGCGCCGGCCCCTCGGGCAGAACGACATCGCCGCCGACGGTAAAGTCGGCGGCGACATGGATGCGCGGTACTGACACGCGGCAGGACCTACTGGGTGGTCTGCTCGCCCTGCTGCTGGGCCTTGTCGGCCTCGCGCTTCTTCTTCTGGGCGTAGATCGCCTCGAAGTTGACCGGCGCCAGCATCAGGGGCGGGAAGCCGCCACGGTTGACCAGGTTGTCGACGCATTCGCGGGCATAGGGAAACAGCACGTTGGGGCAGAAGGCACCCAAGGTATGCTCGAGCTGCGCGCCCTCGATGCCGCTGATGCGGAACAGGCCCGCCTGCTCGATCTCGGCCAGGAAGGAAGTGGTGCCCTCCTCGCTGTGGCGAACCTGGGCGGTGACCTTGATCGTGACCTCGAAGAGGTCTTCGCCGACCTTGCTGCTGCTGGTGTTCAGGTCCAGGCTGACCTTGGGCTTGAACGGCTGCTGGAAGACGGCGGGAGAGTTCGGCGCCTCGAAGGAGATGTCCTTGACGTAGATACGCTGAACGGCGAACTGGAGCTGCTGCTTGTTCTGCTGATCCGTGGCGGCCTGGTTGCCGCCGGCAGCGTTCTGGCTGTTCTCTTCGGCCATGGAAAGGTTCCTTTTGCGTCTTGAATCTTGTGTGTTGGCTATTTCTTGACCACAGGGAGGCCGTCGGCCTGCCACTGCATCATGCCGCCCTTGAGCTTGTAGACCCGCGAATAGCCGGCCTTGGCCAGCTTGGCCACGGTCATGCCGGACGCCTGGCCGCTCTTGCAGACCACGATGATCGGCTTGTCCTTGACCTTCTCGAGCTCCCCCATGCGGTCGTCGATGCGGCTCTGGGGGATATTGCGGGCGCCGGCGATGTGCCCGGCCTTGAAGTCGCCCGCCTCGCGGGTGTCCACGACCACCGCATCTTCGCGGTTGATCAGTTGGGTCGCCTGGCTGGAGGATACGCCACTCGAGGCGCTGTTGCGGACCTCATAGGCGATCCAGGCGGTCAACACCATGAGGAAGGCGCCCACCAGAAGGGGGTGATTCTGCACGAATTCGAACAGCTGATCGATCATGGATCCGGCACACTCTTGTTTCGGGAAATCGAGAATCGGTCGGGTAGGGCTCCCGGAAGGCGGGAGTATACACCATGCCGCAACCCCCCGCGGCATGGCCCGCCGGTCAGTGCCGGGACCATGACGCTTGCCCAGCCGTGCGTTATGATGCCGCAAGCCGACTCAAGTCGCGACCCCCGTCGTCCAGGCGCCTGTCTCGAACGGCCAGAACCGTCGCAGGACCCCACCGCCACGCCATTGCCAGGAAGCCAAGCAGGCGTGGACAGCCTCCCGGACGGCCCGATGTCGCGCCCACCACGTTCGAGAGGTCCACCAACCCCATGACGACGACAGCTACCGCTCCTCGCCCCGTTGCCTTGATCATTCTTGACGGTTACGGCCACAACCCCGACCCCACCGCCAACGCCGTGGCCGCGGCACGCACGCCCAATATGGACCGGCTATGGCAGGAGCGCCCCCATGCGCTGCTGCACACCGATGGCAAGTACGTGGGCCTGCCTGAGGGGCAGATGGGCAACTCCGAAGTCGGCCACATGAACCTGGGCGCCGGCCGGGTGGTGTACCAGGAACTCACGCGCATCTCCAAGGCGATCGAGGACGGCGATCTCGATACCATCACCGCGCTGACCGACGCCATGGATGCCGCCGTGGCCAACGGCAGCGCGGTACACCTGCTCGGCCTGCTGTCGCCGGGCGGGGTCCATAGCCACGAGGACCACATCCTGGCCATGGCCGAACTGGCCGCCCGGCGCGGCGCACAGCGCATCTACGTGCACGGATTCCTCGATGGCCGAGACATGCCGCCGCGCAGCGCGCTGGCGTCCATCGAGCGCGCCAACGCGAGGCTTTCCGAGCTGGTGGGTGCCGACAATGGCTTCGTCGCCTCGATCGTCGGCCGCTATTTCGCCATGGATCGCGACAACCGCTGGGATCGCGTCGAGAAGGCCTACCGCCTGCTCACCGAGGGGGTCGGCGAGTTCGAGGCCACCAGCGCCGAAGTGGGCCTGCGCGCCGCCCATGAACGCGGCGAGAACGACGAGTTCGTCTCGCCCACCGTCATCCAGGCAGACCACTCCCCGGTGACCATTGCCGACGGCGACGCCGCCATCTTCATGAACTTCCGTGCCGACCGTGCCCGCGAGCTGACCCGCGCCTTCGTCGAGGATGATTTCGACGGCTTCGTGCGCCACGCCCGTCCGGCACTTGCCGGCGGCAGCCTGGTCACCCTGACCCAGTACGCCGCGGATATTCCCACTCCGATCGCTTTCCCGCCGGCCGACCTGACCAATACGCTGGGCGAGGTAATGGAGAAGCGCCGCCTGACCCAGCTGCGCATCGCCGAGACCGAGAAGTACGCCCATGTCACTTTCTTCTTCTCCGGTGGGCGCGAACGGGAGTTCGAAGGCGAGACCCGCGTGCTGGTGCCCTCGCCCCAGGACGTCAAGACCTACGACGAGAAGCCCGAGATGAGCGCCGCCGAGGTCACCGACCGCCTGGTGGAGGCGATCGATTCGGCCCATTACGATCTGATCGTGTGCAACTACGCCAACGGCGACATGGTCGGTCATACCGGCGATTTCGACGCTGCGGTCAAGGCCATCGAGGCGGTGGATGCCTGTGTCGGCCGGGTGGTGGAAGCCATCGAGCGCGCCGGCGGCGCCTGCCTGGTCACCGCCGACCACGGCAACGCCGAACAGATGGTCAACCCCGACACCGGCGTGGCCCAGACCGCCCACACCACCTTCGTGGTGCCGCTGATCTACGTGGGTCGGCAGTCGGTCAAGCTGCTCGATGACGGACGCCTATGCGATATCGCGCCGACGCTGTTGCGCATGATGAACCAGCCGATCCCCGAAGAGATGACCGGCAGGGTGCTGATCGAGCCGGCATGACGAACGCGAGCGAGCGCCACCGGCCATGAATCGAGCTCGACAGCGACATGCCCTGGGAGCCGCCATGGTGGCGCTGGCCATGCTGTCGGGCCCGGCCAGCGCCCAGACCAGCGAGCGAGACGCCCGCGAGCGACTCGACGCCATCGGCAGCGAGATCCAGGCGGTCAACCGGCGTCTCGGCGAGACACGCCAGGCGCAGGACGAAGCCTCCCGCGAGCTGCGTGAAGTGGAGACCGCCCTGGCCGAGACTCACCGGCGGCTGGACGGCATCCAGGCCGACCGTCGCCGCCTCGCCGAGGAAATCGACGCCCTCGAGGCCGCCCGGGACGCATTGCAGGACGAGCGCGACGAGCAGGTCGAGGCACTCAACGTGCAGTTGGACGCCCTCTACCGCCTGGGCCTCACGCCACAGCTGAAGCTGCTGCTCAACCAGGACGACCCGGCCCGCCTCGATCGGCTGCAGACCTATCTCAACCGCCTGGCCCAGGCACGCAACGCGCGGCTCGACGAGATCGCCCGGCTGGATGCCGAGTTGAGCGAGAACCGTCGCGATTTGCAGGCCCGCGGCGAGCGGATGGAGGCCTTGGCCGACGAGCTCGCCGTTCGCAGCAACGAGTTGGCCGAACGCATGGCCGAGCGCGAGCGCCTGGTGGCAGAGCTCGACGCGCGCTACAGCGACGAGCAGTCGCGCCTGACGCGCCTCAACCGCGATCGCAGCGAAGCCGAGCAGGTACTGGAGCGGGTGCGCGAGGAGCTTGCCCGGCTCGAGCGGCCGCCCCCCTCCACCGCCATCGAGCGTACCCGGGGCGACTTGCCCTGGCCGGTGCAAGGTAGCGTCACCTCGGCCTACCGGCGTGACGAGGGCGTGCACTACAACGGCATCCTGATAGAGGCTCGCGAGGGTACGCCTGTCGAGGCGGTGCATGCCGGACGGGTGGTGTTCGCCGACTGGATGCGCGGCTTCGGCAACCTGCTGATCATCGACCACGGCGATAATGTCATGACGCTATACGCCCACCTTCAGCGGTTCGGTGCCGAGGTCGGCCAGGCCCTGTCGCGCGGCGATACGCTCGGCACGGTGGGTGCCAGCGGCGGCCAGAGCGCGCCGGCCCTCTACTTCGAAGTCCGCCGCGACGGCGACCCCATCGACCCCCAAGCCTGGATCGCACGAAGATGAAGAGAGGGATTTCACAAGCCCGGGGCCACGGGCTATGCTGGTCAGCCTCGCCTCGCAACCGCGGAGTTCGCATGCCATCTCGCCCCATCCGCCGACTGCCTGCCCCCTACCGTCTGATGACCGCGCTGGTACCGACAGTAGTCATGGCACTGGCTCTCGCCGTTCCGATGGCCGGTGCTCAGTCGTTGCCGGCCGAGGACGAGCTGCCGCTGGAGGACATCCAGACCTTCGCCGAGGTGTTCGAGCGCATCAAGCGCGCCTACGTGGAGGAGGTCGACGACAGCACGCTGCTGCGCAACGCCATGCGCGGCATGCTCAGCGAGCTCGACCCCCACTCCGCCTATCTCGACCGCGACGAGTTCCAGAGCCTGCGCGAGTCCACCGAAGGCGAGTTCGGCGGTATCGGCATCGAGGTCGGCCTCGAAGACGGTCGCCTGACGGTCATCACTCCGATCGACGACACGCCCGCCTCGCGTGCCGGCCTGCAGGCGCGCGATGTCATCCTGGCGATCGACGACACGCCTACCGAACGGCTCTCGCTACAGGAAGCGGTGACGCTGATGCGTGGCGAACCGGGCAGCCAGATCAGCATGACCATTCTGCGCAGCGGCGAGGACGCTCCCCTCGACGTGACCCTGACCCGCGAGGTCATCCGCACCGAGAGCGTGCGCAGCGAGCTGCTGGAAACGGGCTATGGCTACCTGCGGGTCAGCCAGTTCCAGAGCCGTACCGGCGAGCAGGTGAGCAACGCCATTCGCCGGTTGGAACGTGACGGCGCACTACAGGGGCTGATCCTCGACCTGCGCAATAACCCGGGAGGCGTACTCCAGTCCGCGGTGGCGGTGGCCGATGCCTTCCTCGAGAGCGGCCTGGTGGTCTATACCGAAGGTCGCCTGCCGGACACCGAAATGCGGTTCTCGGCGAGCCGCGAGACAGTCGCCCCCGACGTGCCGCTGGTGGTATTGATCAACGGCGGCAGCGCTTCCGCCGCGGAGATCGTCGCCGGGGCGCTGCAGGACCAGCGCCGGGGGGTGATCATGGGCACCGAGAGCTTCGGCAAGGGCTCCGTGCAGCAGGTCATGCCGCTGGGCAATGGCGAGGGGCTGAAGCTGACCACGGCGCTCTACTACACGCCCAACGGCCGCTCGATTCAGGCGCTGGGCATCGAGCCCGATGTCACCGTGGTACGCGGCCGGGTCGAGGTGACCGAGAACAGTCGCCAGCTACGCGAGGCCGACCTGGAAGGGCACCTACGCTCGCGCAGCGAGCCGCGCCTGGCATCCGGCGAACTGGCCGATCGCCTGCGCGAAGACTACCAGCTCGGCGAGGCGCTCAACCTGTTGAAGGCCCTGAACGTGCTGGAGCGGCGCGAGAGATGAACCGCTCGCCGCGCCTCATCGGCACGAGGCCGGCAGGCGGCCGCGCTCGCCGATCGCCTGACGCATCAGCAGCCGCTTGACCGGCGTGAGCCGGTCGACGCCGGAAAGGCCCAGATTGCGCGTCAAGGTGATCAGCGGGTGGCGCGTACCGAACAGCAGCCGGAAGCCGTCCATCAAGGCCAGCATGGCGGCGTTATCGCCGCGCCGGCGACGCGAGTAGCGCTCGAGCATGCGCGGCTCG
This sequence comes from Billgrantia hypersalina, assembly GCF_052584175.1. Taxonomy (NCBI): domain Bacteria; kingdom Pseudomonadati; phylum Pseudomonadota; class Gammaproteobacteria; order Oceanospirillales; family Halomonadaceae; genus Billgrantia; species Billgrantia hypersalina. Next base: position 242,922 of record NZ_JBMIQI010000007.1, on the reverse strand, counting down.
CCCAGGTCGATGCCGCGACGACGCGCCGTGACGAGTTCCTCGGCCAGCACCGCCGCATCCATCAACCCCAGGTTGACACCCTGGCCCGCCAGCGGGTGGATGCTATGGGCCGCATCGCCCACCAGGGCGAAACCCGGCCGAACGTAGTGTTCGGCATGGCGCTGGGCCAGCGGTACTGCCTGTATCCGATCGACGACCTCCACCGCACCCAGACGCGCCTCGAAGGCTTCCTCGAGTTCGCGGCCAAGCGCGGCGGGAGGCAATGCCGAGAGCCGCTCGGCTTCCGTGGGCGAGGTCGACCAGACGATCGAGCAGTAGCGCTCGTCCCCCGCCACCGTCAGCGGCAGGAAGGCCAGTGGGCCGCTCTCGCGGAAGACTTGGCGCGCCACCCCGCCGTGCCCCCGTTCGTTATGCACCGTTGTCACCAACGCCACATGGCCGGTATCACGAGCCCGCACCGCAATGCCCATCATTTCGCGCAGCGGAGAGCGCGCCCCATCGGCTGCCACCACCAGCGGGGCCGACAGGCGGCGACCGTCCGTGAGTTGCACGATGCGCTCCTGTGCGCCCGCTTGCAGTCCCGTCACCCTTGCGCCCAGTTGCACGGACACCGTGGGCAGGCCCGCCAGGCAGCCTTCGAGAGCCGCCAGGATCACGTCGTTCTCGACGATATGACCGAGCATCGGCACACCGGCCTGCTCGGCCGAGAAATCCACCTCGCCACTCCCTTCGCCGTCCCACACCTGCATGAAGCGATAGGGCGTCACCCGGCGCGTTTCCATCCAGTGCCAGGCGCCTAGCCCCTCCAGCAACCGCTGCGACACGGGTGTCAGGGCGCTCACCCGCGTCGCCGGCAGGCCTCGCCCGACCTCCTCGACCGGTAGCGGTTCGGCGCGTGCATCGAGCAGGGCCACCTGCATCCCCGCCTGGCCCAGTAGGGTCGCCAGGGCGGCGCCTACCATCCCGCCGCCTACCACGATGGCCTCGAAATGCCTTGTCGGCTGCTGCGCCGTTTCCGTCATTGCTCGCTCTCTCTCATCCGTGCTTGCCAATCAACGTGGCTCGGCGTATCGCCTAGCTGCGCCATCACCTCGGCTCAGCGTTCGAGCCCCATCGCTCGACGCGCCAGCCCGCGGCGCAGCGGGCCGAGCAGGTTGAGCCCCACGAGACCCGCACCACGCGCATGCCCCAGCAGGACGTTGTCGATACCGAACAGGCGCACCAGGCCGTCGCTGAAGCGTATCACCTGGTGGCGGTCGACGATTCGCCTGGCCTCGAAGTCACGTAACGTGAGCATGCCGCCGAGCGCTTCCCCGCCGGCAAGCGCCTTCTCCAGCGCTGCCACCAGGTCCGTCACGCCGCGCAGGGCAAGGTTGAAGCCTTGCCCGGCCACCGGGTGCAGCGAGTGAGCGGCGTTGCCCAGCACCGCCAGCCCCGGGCGTATGGTTTCTTTCGCCGTGACCAGGGTCAGCGGGTAGGTGTGACGACCGCCGACACGGCGAAACCGCCCCGCGCGGTCGCCGAAGGCCCGCTGCAGCTCGGCGAGGAAGTCACCGTCGTCTAGCGCCATCCGGGCTGTCTCCCGGCCCGCGACGTGGGTCCAGATCAGCGCCATCTGCTGGCCCGGAAGCGGCAGCAGGGCGATGGGGCCGTCGCGCGTAAAGCGTTCATAGGCCACGCCTGCGTGGGGCTCGCTCATCTCGACATTGGCGACCAGCGCCACCTGGTCGTAAGAGGCCGCATCGCTGCCGATACCCAACTGCTCCTTCAGGCCCGAGCGGCCGCCGTCGGCCAGCACCGTCAGGCTAGCCTGCAGCGTACAGTCGTCAGAGAGCTCGAGTCGATAACCCTCCGCCTCGGGCTGGATCGCCTCGACGCTGGCCGGACAGTGCCACTCGATGGCCAGCTCGGACAAGCGCCGATGCAGCACGCGCCCCATCCAGGCGTTGGGAACGACATGACCCAGCGCCGGCTGGCCGAGCTCATCGGCGGTGAGCCGGGTCACGCCCAGGCGACCCTTCTCGCTGACGTGGATATGCCGGATGGCTGCGGCCTGCTCGGCCATCGACTCCCACACCCCCATTGCGCGGAAGCGCTCTGCCGAGCCTTGGGCGATGGCACTGGAACGCGCGTCGAAGCTGGGCTGCCAGGGCGTTGTGGAGGCATCGAGTACGGGCGCGGCCTCGATCACGTCAACCCTCAGGCCGTGCCGCTCGATCAGCGGGGCCAGGGCGCATGCCAGGCTGGCGCCCACCAGCCCCCCGCCCACGATGGCGATATCCACCTGGCGGTCCTCTTTTGCCCTCATGTCGGCGGGCCTTCACTACAACCTTTCATATCGTAATGTAAATTACGTAATATCATGGCAAGGCTTCTCTCCATTGGTCATCCGTTAGCCATCAGGGCCTCGATTTCAGCCACCCGCTTGGGCACTTCGGCAGTCAGCACCTCGTGCCCTTCAGAAGTCACGACGATGTCGTCCTCGATCCGAATCCCGGTCCCGCGGAACCGCTCGGGAATATCGTCCTCATCGGGGATGTACAGTCCTGGCTCCACCGTCAGCACCATGCCCGGCTCCAGGGGTCGCGGCTTGCCATCGCGGCGATAGCTGCCCACGTCGTGGACGTCGAGCCCCAGCCAGTGCGAGGTCGAATGCAGGTAGAAGCGCCTGTAGCTTTCATCCTCGATGCGCGCCTCGACATCACCCGCTAGCAGACCCAGCCGAACCAGCCCCGCGGTGAGGTCGCGAACCGTGTTCTCGTGCAGTTCGCTCAGGGAAATACCGGGTCTGACAGCCGCCACGGCGCGCTCCTGGGCCTCCAGCACCACTTCGTACAGTTCGCGTTGGGCGCCGCTGAAGCGTCCACTGACGGGAAAGGTACGGGTAATGTCACCCGCATAAAGATCGAACTCGGCGCCGGCGTCGATCAGGACCAGCTCGCCGTCACGTAACGATTCGTTATTCTCAATGTAGTGCAAGACACAGGCATTGGCGCCGCCACCCACGATGCTGGCATAGGCCGGCCCGCTGCCACCGTGCCAGCGAAACTCATGCTCGAGTTCGGCCTGGAGGTGATATTCGGCAAGGCCGGGGCGAGCGGCACGCATGGCACGCCGATGCGCACGGGCCGAGAGGCTCGCCGCATGGCGTAACAGCTCGAGCTCCGCCTGGCTCTTGATCAGGCGCTGCTCATGCAGCAGCGGCGCCAGGTCGACGTAGCTCTGCGGCGGCTGGGCCCCGCGGCGGATTCGGGCTGCCAGATGCGCGCGCACCTCCTCGGCCAGGGCCAGGGCATCGGCATCACCGAGCATCAGGTAGAGGTGGGAGCGGCCGTCGAGCAGCGACGCCAGGCGCTCGTCACGCTCGGCGTTCTCGAAGGCTTGGTCGACCCCATGCTCGCGCACGGCCCCCTCGGCCCCGAGCCGGATACCGGTCCAGGCCTCCAGGGTGGGATCGCGATCCTGGCAAAAGAGAACGCTTTCTCCTTCGCTGCGCCCCGGCAGCAAGAGCAGCAGGGCATCGGGCTCGGGGAACCCGGTGAGGTAGTGGAAATCGCTGTCCTGGCGGAAGGGGTAGTCGCTGTCGCGCGAGCGGGTGGCCAGGGAGGCGCCGAGCAGCATGACGGCGCTGTCTGCCGGCAGCTGATTCATCAACGCCCTCCGGCGGGCGCGGTACTCGTCGTTGCCGATCGGCTCGGGGCGGGGTAAAGGGTCTGGCAGCATCTGGGCTCCTTGCTTGCGCGGGGTAAGGGAATCCTCTGGCTTCGTCTGAAGGTCGGTGGGCGATGGCCAGACGAGGCAAAAGTCAGCGTAAGGCGAGCCGGGCTCGCGTTGGCGTTTACATCGCGTAAATGTGTTCTTCGCTCGGACTCCTTCACGAGCTGATGGTTAACGTCGTATGGCCAAGCGCCGCCAGTTTCGGTCGAAACCTAGTGGCGGGTGGGCTCGCCGGACTCCACCTGTGGCTGGCCGGGGTGCTGTTCGGTATACAACAGCATGGCGGCCATGCGGGCATGCTCGGTCAGTGCGAAGAGGTCGTTCTCGTTCTCGGCGCTCTCCTCGACATCGGTTTCCATATGGGCGAGCGCCTCGAGGTCGTCGATAGCCTCGCGCAACGCCTGCGACCACCCCTGCCGCGGCGACTCGCCGGCATCGGCAATGACCTCGAGAAAGCCGAGGGTCCACTCCTGGAGGCCGCGGGCACGTTCGGCCAGCGAGAAGAGGTCGTCGGGCAACAGCGGCTCGTAGTTGAGACCACTGTCAGCAAGGACATCGAGCGTCTGGCGGCGCCATGCCAGCAGCGCCTCGGCACTTTCGCGGTCGCGGGGTTGCTCGACGCCGAGTCCCAGGCAGACCTCTTCCAGCCAGGCCTCGGCACCGAGGTCGTGCAGTGCCAGCTCGGCACACAGGCGACCGTCGAGAAACGCGGGCGATTGCATGCTGCCATGGGAAAGGAAGAGGTCGGCCAGGGTGGAAAAATCCGGGCGGTCGTCGATCTGTGACATGTAGGCCCCCTAGTCGGGTTACAGTGAGTTGCCTGCTGCGGCGGTGCTGCGTTGACCGCCTGCAAAGGGCTCTCTTATAGTGGGTGACTGAATCGATCCGTCTTGTTTCCCTGGATGTTAACGCATCCGGCCGACAAGCCGACACCGGAGCCCGCCATGAGCGAAGACGCCACTCGCCCCACCGCACAGGTGACCCTGCTGGGTCGGCACTACGTGTTCGCCTGCAACCCCGGCGAGGAGCGCAAGCTGGAGCGTGCCGCACGCTATCTCGATCGTGCCATGCAGGGCATCCATTCCCAGAACAACCTGCTCGGCAGCGAGCGCGTGGCGCTCATGGCCGCGCTGAACATCACCCATGAACTTCTCGAGGTGCTGGATACCCGGCGTAGCGAGGAGCAGCAGCTCGGCGAGCTCAGCGAGCGCCTGGAACAGGCCATGGCAGGAACTGCGCTGGGTAACAGAACTCCCGCCGAATGACATTGGACCCGCCCGTGAGCTCTGTTAGGATGAAAGTGTTCCCTGGGGTGTTGGCCAGTCGTTAAAGTCCCTCGAGCCTATGAGCAATACCCAGGGCGGTCATTAGCTAGCCGGACCCGTGTGCATGTCCGTGCGTCGGAAAGCCTGACGGTTCGGCTGCGGCCACCCACCTTGAACCAAGGGTTCAAGGGCCAGAACGACAGCGGCACTCTGGGGAACTCCATCGTCTTATGAGCCACACCTGCGACGTTCTCGTCTCCGACAACTACGCTTCGCGGCGCCAGCTGCGCCAGGCGTTGCGCCAGCGTCGGCGATCGCTCGATTCCAGGCAACGACACCAGGCCGACCGTGCCCTGTGTCGCCGCCTTCGCCGCCTGCCCGAAGTCCGCCGGGCCAGACGCGTAGCGCTCTACCTGCCCAACGATGGCGAGATCGACCCTCGCCCGCTCATTCCTTGGATGACCGAGCGTGGGGTGCGTCTCTACCTGCCCGTACTGAAGCCGCTATCCGACAACAGCCTGTGGTTCGTCCACTATCATCCCGGAACGCCCATGCGCCGCAACCGCTTCGGTATACCCGAGCCGGAAACGCGCCATGGCGCTCATCGGGCTCGCCGCTTGCCCGCCTGGGCGCTCGATCTGGTCCTGCTGCCGCTCGTGGGTTTCGATGACCGCGGCCAGCGCATGGGCATGGGCGGTGGCTTCTATGACCGCAGCCTGGCGTTTACCCGGCGGCCCGGCCCGCGACCGACCCTGTTCGGGCTGGCACATGAATGCCAGCGTGTGGATCGCCTGCCGGCAGCTCCCTGGGATGTGCCACTGGACGCCATCGTCAGCGACGCACGGGTCGTGCGACCCTGAGCCTCAAGCCACCCGCCAAAGGAAAACCGGCCGAAGCATGGCTTCGACCGGTTGCGAGACTCTCTGATCATGGCACTGTCTGCCGGCTCAGCCGCCTGTCAGCGCCTGGGCATAGCCGGTGACCACCACACCAATGCCGAAAGCCAGCACCAGTGCCATGACCAGATCGGGTTTACGCTTCATTGTTACCTGCTCCCTGATCTTTCCGTATTAGACTGCGCCTTAGAGGCGGTGACAGGGGCGACTATAGGGCTTGAGACGGTTTGATGACAACCGCTTCAAGCCACGATTACAAACTGAAACCCAAGCTAATTCGATGCTTTGCAGTAAGTCACCGCTTACCAACGAACAGTCGACGTTCAGGCCATGAAGAGGCGGTAGGCGTCGTTATCCGACTCTTTCCAGTAGCGGTAGCCGATCTCGTCGAAATGCTCCTCGACATGGGCACGATTCCCGTTGGGAATCTGCATGCCTACCAGCACGCGACCGAAGGCGGCTCCGTGGTTGCGGTAGTGGAACAGCGAGATGTTCCAGTCCTGGGGCAGGTGGGTGAGGAAGTTCATCAGCGCACCGGGGCGCTCGGGAAATTCGAAGCGATAGACCTCCTCCTCGAAGTGCTCCTTGGGCCGGCCACCGCCGAGATGGCGGATATGCAGTTTGGCAAGCTCGTTGTCGGTGAGGTCGACCACCGGATAGCCCGCTTCGCGAAGCTTGTCGATCACCGCCTGGCGATCCTCTCCGCCCGGCTTGACCTGCACGCCGACGAAGATATGCGCTTCATCCGGATCGGCATAGCGGTAGTTGAACTCGGTCACCATGCGCTTGCCGATGGTGCGACAGAATTTCTTGAAGCTCCCCGGCCGCTCGGGAATGGTCACGGCCAGGATCGCCTCGCGCTGTTCCCCCAGTTCGGTGCGCTCGGCGATATGCTGCAAACGGTCGAAGTTGGTATTGGCGCCGGAATTGATGCACAGCAGCGTCTGGCCCTCGACACCGGTCTGCTGGATGTACTTCTTGAGGCCTGCCAGCGACAGCGCACCCGAGGTTTCCGACACCGCACGGGTGTCGTCGAAAATATCCTTGACCGCCGCGCACATCTCGTCGGCATTCACGGTGATGACGTCATCGATCAGCTCGCGCATGACCTCGAACGGGACCTTGCCGATCTGCGCCACCGCCACGCCTTCGGCAAAGACGCCCACCTGGTCGAGGGTGACCCGCTTGCCGGCCGCAAGCGCCGCCTTGAGGCAGGCGCTGTCCTCGGCCTCGACACCGATTACCTTGATGTCGGGACGCAGGTACTTGACGTAGGCCGCCACGCCGGCAATCAAGCCACCCCCGCCCACCGGCACGAAGATGGCATCCAGCGGCCCGCTGTGCTGGCGCAGGATCTCCATGGCCACGGTGCCCTGGCCGGCGATCACGTCGATGTCATCGAAGGGGGGGATGTAGGTGTAGCCGTGCTCGGCGACCAGTTCCTGGGCGTGCTCGGCGGCGGCGGCGAAGGCATCGCCCTTGAGCACCACCTTGGCCCCCCGGGCCCGCACCGCCTGGACCTTGATGTCCGGCGTGATGCGCGGCATGACGATCACCGCCTTGACGCCCATCTGCCTGGCCGCCATGGCCAGCCCCTGCGCATGGTTGCCGGCCGAGGCGGCGATGACGCCCTTCGCCTTCTGCGCTTCGGAGAGCTGCGCCATCTTGTTGTAGGCACCGCGAATCTTGAACGAGTAGACCGGCTGCAGGTCTTCGCGCTTGATCAGGATCTGGTTGTTGAAACGCCGTGACAGGAAGGGGGCCGGGGAGATGGGGGTTTCACGTGCGGCTTCATAGACGTGAGCCTGAAGGATCTTCTTGACGGTAGCTTCGAGCATCCTGTGGTTCCAAGGGTGGCGCAGAGGAGCGGCAGCGTGAGCTGCAAAGAACCCCTATAGGTAGCATCTCGGGCGCCCCGCCGTCCAGCGAACGCGTCGGCACAAGGCCCCGTCTGGCCTATAATGGCGCGGCATCCGCCACTCACCGACAGCGAGCAAGACATGACCCAGGACGAACTGAAGGACGCCGTGGCCGCCGCCGCCATCGCCGAGATCGAACCGCGGCTCGAGCGCGACACCATCCTTGGCATCGGCACCGGCTCCACCGCCAACCTGTTCATCGACCGTCTGGCGCAGCTGCGCGACACCTTTCAGGGCGCTGTCGCCAGCTCGCAGGCCAGCGCCGAGCGCCTGCGAGATCATGGAATCGAGGTGTTCGAGCTCAACAGTGTGGGCACGGTTCCCTTCTATATCGATGGCGCGGACGAAGTGAACGCTCACTTGCATATGATCAAGGGCGGCGGCGCGGCACTCACCCGCGAGAAGATCGTGGCCGCCTGCGCCGAGCGTTTCATCTGCATCGCCGATGGCTCGAAGAAAGTCGACCGTCTGGGCGCGTTCCCGCTGCCGGTCGAAGTCATCCCCATGGCACGCTCCTACGTGGCGCGCCAGCTGGTCAAGCTGGGGGCCGACCCGGTTTACCGCGAAGGCGTGGTGACCGACAACGGCAACCAGATCATCGACTGCTTCGACTTCATGATCGACGACCCCGTCGCCATGGAAGCGCGCATCAACGCCATCGTCGGCGTGGTCACCAACGGCCTGTTCGCCGCCCGTGGCGCCGATGTCCTGCTGCTGGGCACCGAACAGGGGGTGAAGCGCCTGACACCGGTCTGAGGTTGGTTTGTACTCACTTACCTGGCAGCAGCCGTTGCAGCCCGGACAGGGTGCGTGCCAGGGCACCGCGATTGGCCGCCACCACCGCCAGACCCGCCTCGGCCAGACGATGGCGTTCGTTTTCGTCAAGAAACAGGGTTACCAAGGTGTCGGCCAATGCCGTACTGCTGGTCACTTCGACCAGCGCGCCGCCCTGGCGCAGGGTTTCGGCCACGTCGGAGAAATTGGCCAGCTCAGGCCCGGTCAAGACCGGTACGCCCATGGCGGCCGGCTCGAGCAGGTTATGGCCTCCCACCGGCACCAGGCTACCGCCAACGAAGGCCAGGTCGGCGGCCCCATAGAGCATCAGCAGCTCGCCCATGGTATCGCCCAGGTAGACGGCGGTCCGGCCGTCAGGCCACTCGTCGAGCGAGCGTCTTGCCAGCGCCATGCCGTGCTCGCGGACGAGCTCGGCCACCGTATCGAAGCGCTGCGGATGGCGCGGTACCAGTATCAAAAGGGCGTTGGGATAGGATTGGCGCAGCTGGGCATGGGCTTTCAGCAGCAGGGAATCCTCGCCGGGATGGGTGGAGCCGGCGACCCATACGGGGCGTGAGCCGAGACGCGTGCAGAGCCGCTTGCTGCCTTCGCTCGTCGCGTCATCCGGCGTCAGGTCGTACTTGAGCGAACCCACCACGTCCGTTCGCGTCGCCGGCATGCCCAGCTCGCGGAAGCGCTCGGCGTCGCCGCGCGACTTGGCGGCCAGCCAGTCGAGCTGGTTCAGGGCTGACGCCATCAGCGGGCGCAGGCGCCGATAGCCGCGGAAGGCCCGCGGCGACAGTCGTCCGTTGACGACTGCCGCGGGCACGCCACGACGGCGGCACGCCGCCAGCAGGTTGGGCCAGATCTCGGTCTCGAAGAAGAGGGCAAGCGAAGGCGCCAGACGCGCAATGAAACGGTTTGCGGCACCGGGATAGTCGAGCGGCAGGAAATAGTGCAACAAGCGCTCGGGCTCGCTGGCCTCGCGCCTCGCCGCGGCCAGCGCGCGGACACGCTCGGCGCCGGTGGCGGTCATGGTGGTCACCACCAGGCGATGGCGCGGGTAGCGCTCCAGCAGCGAGTCGATCAGCGGGCGCGCCGCCTGTACTTCCCCCACCGAGGCGCAGTGCAGCCACAGGCGGGGCTGCGTCGCGGGCGAACGTGGTATCAGCCCGAGCCGCTCGCGACGCAGGTTGGTGAGCGCATGCTCACGCCACACCCGACGCCAGACGAGGGGAGAAAGGAGATAGAGCGCCGCCGAATAGAGCCACCGGGGCCAGCGGCAAGAGGCCGTGGCCATCAGCTCTCGCGGTCAAGGATGGTGGCGATCATGGCGGTGGTGGAAACGCCATCCTCGAAGCCCAGCACTTTGACCTCGCCGCCTGCGGCACGCACCGCCTCGCCGCCGGCGATCTCCTCCACGCGATAGTCGCCGCCCTTGACCAGCACGTCGGGCAGCACCGCCTCGATCAGCCGCTGCGGGGTGTCCTCGCCGAATGGTACCACCCAGTCCACCGCACCGAGGCCGGCCAGCACCTGCATGCGCCGCGCCAGCGGATTGATTGGCCGCTTGGGGCCCTTGAGTCGCGCGATGGAGGCGTCGTCGTTGACCGCGACCACCAGCCGGTCGCCAAGCTGGCGCGCGTGCTCCAGGTAGGCCACATGGCCGGCGTGAAGGATGTCGAAGCAGCCGTTCGTCATCACCACCCGCTCGCCACGCAGCTGGGCGGCACGCACTGCCTCGATCAGTGCCGCCTCCTCGATGACGCCGAACTCGGCCAGCTTGTCGCCATGCACGGCAGTATAAAGCTCGGCAATGGAGAGCGTGGCGGTGCCGGGCTTGGCCACCACCAGCCCGGCCGCCAGGTTGGCCAGGGTCATGGCCTCGGGAAAGCCGTGACCGGCCGCGAGTGCCAGCCCCAGCACACCGATCACGGTATCGCCGGCGCCGGTCACGTCGAAGACCTCACGCGCCCGGGTCGGCAGGTGCAGCGGCTCATGATCGCCGCGGATCAGCGTCATGCCCTTTTCGCTGCGAGTGATCAGCAGCGCTTCGAGCTCGAGCTCGGCACACAGCGCCGCGCCCTTGGCAGCCAGCTCGTCGTCGCTGCGACAGTGCCCGACCACCGCCTCGAACTCGGCCAGGTTGGGGGTGATGACGCTGGCCCCGCGGTACTTGCCGAAATCGCTGCCCTTGGGGTCGATCAATACCCGCTTGCCGGCATTGCGCACCAGGGCGATGAGCTCATCGACTCGATTGAGGGTTCCCTTGCCGTAGTCGGAGAGAATGACCAGGTCGCAGTCGGGCAGCCCCTCCTCGACGCGGGCGAGCAGGCCGCGTGTGTCGAGCTCCTCCAGGCCGTCCTCGAAGTCGAGCCGGATCAGCTGCTGGTTGCGGCTCATCACCCGCAGCTTGGTGATGGTGGGAATACCCGGGCTGCTCTCGAAGTAGGTGTCGACGCCGGCAGCGTCCAGCCGGCCGATCAACCGACGGGCGTTATCGTCGTCGCCTACCATGCCGCTCAGAGCGGCGTGTGCCCCCAGAGAGGCGATGTTGAGCGCCACGTTGGCCGCACCGCCGGGCCGATCCTCGCATTCCTCCACCCGCACCACCGGCACGGGGGCTTCCGGCGAGATGCGTGAGGTGCCGCCATGCCAGTAGCGGTCGAGCATGACGTCGCCCACTACCAGCACGTGCGCCTGCTCCAGCGCGGTCAGGTCAAGCTTCATCGGGTCGTTCCTCTTCCTTGCGGTCGTGCGGAAGCGCCAGCAGTGCATCGAGCCGTTGAACCACGTCGTCGATGCGAATCAGCGACATGGCGTCGGGGTGGCGGACACGCTGCCCCCAGGTGATCTCGTCGGGTTCCTGGTGCATGTAGGTGCGCACCGCATCCGGATAGCGGTTGACCACGTAGTCGCGCCACAGGTAGGGCGACGCGCGATCGGGATTGGTGGTGGCGAACAGGCCCACCACCGGCGTGCCCATGGCATTGGCCATGTGGACCGGGCCGGAGTCCGGCGCGATGACGACCCTGGCCCGCGCGATCAGTGCCAACAGGCCCTTGAGGGAAGTGGCGCCGATGGCATCGATGACCGCCTCCGGACGGCTGAGCGCGACGATGCGCTCGCCCATTTCTCGTTCCAGCGTCGTACCGCCGCCGGTGAGTACCGACTTCAGGCCATACTGGGCCCAGGCATGCTCGACCACCGCGGCGTAGCCTTCTGCGGACCAGTTGCGAAAATTGCGCAGACGCGGGTTGGCACAGGGGCTCATCAGCACATAGGCGGCCTCTCCGGTCAAGTTGAAGGCCTCGTCGAAGGCTTCTGCCGGCACCGGTACGTCCCAGGTCAGTGAAAGATCCTCCACCCCCAGCAATCGGGCGAAGTCGAGGAACGACTCGAGTACATGGGCGCGCGGGTGCGGTGCCAGCTGGCGGTGGGTGAACCAGTGCTGGGCATCCTTGGCCCGCGCCTTGTCGTAGCCTACCCGCACCTTGGCCTTCAGTCCCAGCGACAGCATGCTGGCACGCAGCGCCTGCTGCATGTGCAGCAGCACGTCGAAACGGGTATCGGCCAGCTCGCGCCACAGCCGGCGCATGCCGGCCCATCCCGAAGCCTTGTCGTAGACGACGAATTCGACCCCTGAAAGACCAGCCAGTAGACTGTGTTCCGCCTTGCCGATGATCCAGGTAATGCGGGCGTCGGGCCACTGACGCTGCAGGGCGCGTACGGTGGGGACCAGATTGCACACGTCACCGAGAGCGGAGAGTCGCAGCACGGCGATATGGCGCGGTTGAGCAGGCAGAGGATGCTTCATGCACTTGGCAACATGTCGGACGGGAAAGGTTTTCATTCTATATGATGCGGACAGTGTATGTGACGCCGAGCAGGCGCCACAAATCGGCCCGATGCTGTTCGACCCCCGGCAGTGGCGTCAAACCGGTCGCGTGGTGGGGGAAGCCCCCGGACGCGGCAGCAGCCTGTTTCTCGACGCCGGCAGCGAACAGTGGGTGCTGCGCCCCTACCGCCGCGGGGGCTTGGCAGCACGGTTGAGCACGCGCCACTACCTGTGGACGGGGCTCGAACGCACCCGCGCCGTTCGCGAACTGCGCCTCACCGCCCATCTTCACGAGCTGGGGCTGCCGGTGCCGCGCCCGGTGGCCGCCGAGGTCGTCCGCCATGGACCGACCTACACCGCAGCCCTCATCACGGTGCGTATCGAGGGCGCCCGCGCCTTGGCGGATTGCCTCAACGAGGCCGATGCGACGCTGCTGGAACGCACGGGGGCTACGATTCGTCGCTTCCACGAGGCCGGTCTCGACCATGTCGACCTCAATGCGCGCAACCTGCTGGCCGACGCCGCTGGCGCGATATGGCTGATCGACCTCGATCGGTGCCGGCTGCGTGCGCCGGGGCCCTGGCGCGAGGCCAACCTCGAGCGCCTCGGTCGTTCACTCGCCAAGTTCGGTGATGAAACGAGCCTGGCAGCGATCCGGCGTGGCTACGCCGCCGAGGGCTGACCCGTAGGGGCTCGCGCCGTTTCTCAAACCCCGGCAGTACGGCTCGCCTGCCCGCGATACTCCTCGATCAAGGCGCTCACATGCGCCGTCAAGCCGAAGTGGCGCTGCGCACGCGTTCGCGCCGCCCGGCCCAGGCATTCACGCAGCGACGCATCCTGCATGAGCTCCGCCATGGCTTCGGCCCAGGCCTGAGGCTTGTCCGGCGCGGCGAGGCGCCCGCTGCCGTCCGCGAGCAGCTCGGGAATCGCCCCGCTCTCGGCTCCCACAACCGCCTTCCCGGCTGCCATGGCCTCGACGACAGTCAGGCCAAAGGCCTCGTTGCGCGAGGGCACGCAGACGATGTCCAGCGCCTCGAGGAGGCGCGGCAGGTCGGAGCGAAATCCGGTAAAGGTGACATCTTCCTTCAGCCCCAGCGTCGCCACCCGCTCGCGCAGCCGCGCCACGTAGGCCTCGTCGCTGCCTTCCCGGGCCGCCAGGCCCCCGATCAGCACCCCGTGCCAGTTCAGGTCGGGAGCGCAATCACGCAGCCGGGACAGGCCCTCCAGCCACACCTCCTGGCCCTTGCCCGGGGTCAGCCGGCCTGGCAGGCCGACCGCCACACCGCCGGCCGGCACGCCGAGCTCACGTCGAAGCGATTCGCGCGCCGTCTCTGTCAGCTGCGGCGCGTAGGGCGCCAGGTCGATGCCCAGGTAGAGCCGCCGGATGCGCTCGGCCGGCAACGGAAACGCCGCCAGGTTGCGTCGTCTCGTCGCCTCGCTGATGGCGAACAGTCGCGTGACGCGACCGTAGGCCCAGCGATGGTAGAGGTCCTTTTTCGGCCGGGTCACGCCCATGTGGTCGGTGAAGAACAGCCTGAGGCTCGGGCGCAGGGTGGCCAGCAATGCGGCCAGGCGCAGGTCGCTGGACTTGTGGCAATGCAGAACATCGATCCGGTGGTGCTTCAGGTAGGACAGCAGCCGACCCACCTGCAGCAAGGCCCGGCCCCGCGAAGGCACCGCCAGCGGTTCGATACCGGCGGCCATCAGGCTCTCGCTCACCCGCGAACCGCCAAGCGCCAGACCGTGGCACTCCCACCCCTGGCGTTGCAGCTCGGGTATAATCCGCGCAGGATACATTTCGAGTCCGCCCCAGCCATCCGAGAGGCAGATGTGCATGACCTTGTACGGCAAGGCTGTCTCCTTGATCGGTCAAACCGGGGCTCGGGAGCCCAGATGACGTTTTCTTCCACCGTGGCCGATCGCCACGCAACGGACCAGCCGCCGCATATCCTGGTGGTACGCAACGACAAGCTCGGCGATTTCATGCTCGCCTGGCCGGCTCTCGCCTGCCTCAAGGCCGGCGCTCCCGAGGCGCGGGTCAGCGTGCTGGTGCCGGCCTATACGGCGCCTCTCGCCCGACTGTGCCCGTGGGTCGACGAGGTGATCCTAGACCCCGGCGACGAAGCGGGCAAAGCGGCGCAGAAGGCGCTTCTTGCCAGGCTGCGCGGCGAGCGCTTCACGGCCATGCTGACACTCTACTCTACCCCACGCATCGGCTGGCTGGGCTGGCGTGCCGGGATCCCGCGCCGCCTGGCACCTGCCACGAAATGGGCGCAAATATTCTACAATCATCGCATCGTGCAGCGCAGGTCACGCTCCGCCAAGCCGGAATACATCTACAATATCGAGCTCGCCGAGGCCTTGCTCAAGGCCCTGGGACGTCTGCCCAGGCCGCGACCGGCCCCGCCCTACTGGCCCCTTGAACGAGAGGCAGCAGAGGCCCAGCGCCAAGCGGTAGGCAGTGAGCTCGGCCTCGATTCGACACGTCCATGGCTGTTCGTTCATGCCGGCAGCGGCGGTTCGGCGGTCAACCTCTCCCTGGCCCAGTACGCCGAACTGGCAACCGGTGTCGACGCCCGGCTGAGAGAGAACGCCATTCGCCCGCACTGGCTGCTGACCGCCGGCCCGGGGGAAGAACAAATCGCAAGCGACCTATGCACCGCGCTGTGCGCCGAAGGCCTCCAGGCCGAGATACTGCCGCCGCGCAGCGGCCTGGGCGATTTCGCGCTGACGCTTGCCGCGGCCGACCTGTTCATCGCCGGCTCCACCGGACCGCTGCACATCGCCGGCTGCCTGAACCGCCCCACGGCAGGCTTCTACCCTGCCCGACGCTCGGCCACTCCGCTGCGCTGGCAGACCTGCAACGACGAAGCCCGCCGCCTCGCTTTCAGCCCGCCCGAGTCGGCGGGCGAGAGCGAGATGTCGGCCATCGATCTCGCGGACGCAGCCGCAGCCGTCGCCACCATGCTGCGAAAGCAATGCGCCAGAGGCTATTATCTATGAAGCCAATCACAGGCATTGTGATTACGTTGAACGAATCAGAACACATCGCTGAGTGTATCAGCTCGCTCAAGCTCGTATGCGACGAAATCATTGTTGTCGACTCCCTCAGCCAAGACGATACCGCCCAGATCGCAGAACAAATGGGAGCGAGGGTTATCCTGCAGCAGTATCTCGGCGATGGCCCCCAGAAAGCCTTCGCCGTTCCAGAGGCAACAAACGATTGGATCCTCGCTCTGGATGCAGATGAGAGATTGGACAATGACGCTGTGGGACGAATCAAAGAGCTCCCCCTTGACGACCCCTCGGTTGCCTACAGCTTCAGGCGTCGGAATTATTGTGGGCCGCATTGGATCAAGGCAGCCGGGTTCTACCCAGACGAAGTGGTAAGACTTTATAACCGTAAAACAAGTGGGTATCTCGCGAAGAAAGCTCATTCGTCAGTTCAGGCACCGAAATATATCCCAACAGATACCCATATTCGGCATTTAACCTACGAAAGCCTATCTCACTGGATCCAGCGCATTGACCAGCTCTCGACTCGTGATGCATGGGCGATGCGAGAAAAAGGTATACAGCCTTCGGCGTCTCGCCCTGCTCTACATGCTATGGTCGCTCTCCTTCGCAAGCTCTTGCTCAAGGGAGGCCTATTCCAAGGCAGCGATGGCTGTACTGTAGCAATGACAACGGCATTTCACGCTTATATGAAATACGCAAAGCTCAACGAGTTGTACGAGAAGGAGGCGCTGAACCAAGATGATGATTGAATTCTGGCTAGCCAAACACACTTCATACGAGGTGATTAACCTTCAGTGTTTTTCTTCCTTCACTATCTTAGGCGTCTTGCCGGCATGAGGAGGCTTTCTTCGCCTCGCCCTATGCTCCGCCCCCGCTGGTTGTCGCTACTTGTCATCGGGCTCTGCGTTGGCTATGCCATTACGGTGCTGACCCGAGTTCCCCTCTGGGGGATTCCCTTCCTGGCCCTTGCCTGGGTGGGAACGGGCGCCGCTTTCCACTGGGGGGCGCCGACCCCACCGTCGGACGCCATTGCACCACGCCGGTGGCCATGGTCATTGCTTCCGATCGCGCTGTGGGGACTTTATCTCTATCTGGCCGAAAGCTTCGGCATCGTCGACCTGAGTGCGGTTTTTTTCCATCTACAGGCGGGAATGGCCGACCATGGTGGCGTCAGTCGTATCGGTGCCGCGTTCTTCTATACGCTGTCGATGATCGCGTTGCTCGGGTCGTTCACCTGGCTGATCAGGCATGACCGTCGCTGGCGCCGCGGCGAACCGCTGCTCGCCATCGTGCTGTTGGTCAGCAACCCCTTGCTTTACGGCGTCGGGCAGCGAGGCGCTGCCATCGTCACCAAGCCCGGCGCTTGGCTCGAGCGCCAGTATGTCGAGCCCATCCTGCTCGAGACGCCCAGGGAGCCGCCCAACTTGCTGCTGCTTTACCTGGAGAGTATCGAGCGCACCTATGCCGACCGGGAGCGCTTCGGCGATGCCTATGCCGATCTGGATGCCATCGGTGAGCAGGGCCTGGTCATCGAGGGAATCGGACAAATCGACAATACGGGCTGGACCATGGCCGGCATGATCGCCAGCCAGTGCGGCACGCCCTTGATGCCGGCCGGCCTGCTCCACGACCGTCAGTTCGCGCCGCTGGATAAGGTGGTGCCCGGCGTCGACTGCCTCGGCGACCTGCTCGCCGGTCAGGGTTATCAACTTACCTACATGGGCGGTGCCAGCATCAACTTTGCCGGCAAGGGCCTGTTCTACAAGGGTCACGGCTTCGAAACCGTGCTCGGCCGCGAGGAGTTGCAGCCTCGGCTGGAGGATCCCGAGTACGTCAATAACTGGGGGCTCTATGACGACTCCCTCTATGATTTCAGTATGGAAGAGCTGCGTCGGCTCAATGCCGAGGAAGGCCCCTGGGGCTTGGTCACGCTGACCCTGGCTGGGCACGCTCCCAATGGTTATCCCGCCCAGACCTGCATGGACCGCCAGGGAGAGTTCGACGGTATCGACATCCTCTTTTCGGTGGAGTGCTCGGCCTGGCTGGCGCGGGATTTCCTCGAGCGGGCCGACGCCGAGGGCCTGCTCGACAATACCGTGGTGGTGGTTGCCAGCGATCACCTGACCATGCGTGTGTCGGCCTGGGAGCAATTGATCCAGGGCGAGCGGGACAATACCTTCGTTCTGCTCGGACCCGGCCTCCCCGAGGGCCACCTGGAACGCGACGCTTCCATGGTGGACGCCTTTCCCACCATTCTCGAGGCAATGGGCTTTACCATCGACTGGCATCGCGCCGGCCTGGGCGTCTCGTTGCTCTCGGACGAAACGACTCTGATCGAGGAGCATGGCCTGGAGGCCTTCAACGACCGTATGCGGGAGGAGATTGCTCTGCAGGAGCGCCTTTGGGAGGGGCTGGCGCCACAGGGCCAGGAGGAGCCCGAACCGGAGTCGCAGCAACAGGTCGTGGAGACGCCGGAAGATGCCACGGACGAGGAGCCCGCCAGGGTGCAGTGAGGCCCAACCTGCGGGAGCCTCAGCCGCGGGCGAGCAGCGACGGGGACGTGGCAAGCAGCGTGGCCAGGACCCGTTGGGGCGAGAGCTGTACCAGGCAGTTCCGATGCCCCAGCGGACAGGTACGCTCGAAACAGGGCGAGCAGGAAAGCCCCAGATAGTGGATCTCGGCATTGTCGGTCAGGGGCGGCGTATAAGCCGGTGACGACGATCCGTAGAGCGCATGCACCCGGGTCCCTACCGCAGCAGCCACGTGCATCAGCCCCGAGTCGTTGGTCACGACCTGCTGGCAATCGGCCAGCAGATCCACGGCGTCCGCCAGGCGGGTCTTGCCGCACAGGTTGTGAACCTGGGCCTGACCCTCGGCGATCATCTCTCCCGCCGCGTTATCCTTTGGCCCACCGAGTACGCGTACTTCGAAGCCCTCTGCTGCCAGGCGCCCTGCCAGCTCGCGAAAGTGGCCCAGCGGCCACTGCTTGGCCGGGCCGTATTCGGCGCCGGGCATCATGCCGATGGCCGGCCGCGATGTCAGGGCCAGGCGGATGCGCAGTTCCACGAGATTGTCGGGATCGACGCTCAAGCGTGGCCGGGGGACGGAAAAATCGCCGCGTCGCGCCTCCTCGATGGGCAGACCAAGCGCCACGAATCGCTTGACGGTCTGGTCCAGCAGCGTCTTGTCCAGCGGGCGGCGGTCGTTGATCAAGCCATAGCGCTGCTCACCGGTGAAGCCGGTACGACGGGGAATACGCGCCAGGAACGGCACCAGCGCCGATTTCCACGAGCGCGGCAGCACGATGGCGCTATCGAAGCGACCTTGCAACTGGCGCGCCAGGCCACGGCGCGTCGACCAGCCGAACTCGCCATGGCCGACGTCCAGCGTGGCCACTTCGTCGACCTCCGCCATGCGCTCGAGGATCGGCTGCGACCAGCCCGGCGCCACCACAGCGATGCGACACCCCGGCTGGCGCTGCTGGAGCGTCTTGAACAGGCTCTGGGCCATGACCATGTCACCGACCCAGGAGGGCCCGACCACCAGGATGCGTGAGGCGGGCGCGGCCGCCTGGCTCATTCCTTGGCCCCGGCGAGCCACTCAAGATAGGCCTTCACGCCCTCGGCGACGGTGCGGAACTCCCCATCGTAGCCGGCTTCGCGCAGGCGCGAGATGTCGGCCCGGGTGTAGCTCTGGTAACGTCCCTTGAGCTCGTCGGGGAAGGCGATGTACTCGATGCGGCCGCGGCCGTGGAAATCGATGACCGCCTCGCCGATCGCCTTGAACGGCTCGGCCCTGCCGGAGCCGAGATTGAAGATTCCCGACTTGTCGGGATTGTCGAGGAACCACAGGTTGACGTCCACCACGTCGCCCACGTAGACGAAGTCGCGGCTCTGCATGCCTGCCTCGTAGCCGTCCCAGGCGCCGAACAGCCGGAGATCCTGCCCCGCGGTGATCTGCGTGTGGTTGTGGAACGCCACGCTGGCCATCTTGCCCTTGTGCTGCTCTCGGGGGCCGTAGACATTGAAATAGCGGAAGCCCACCACCTGGCTGGTAAAGTCGTCCCAGTGCTGGCGCACGTACTGATCGAACAACAGCTTGGAGTAGCCGTAGACATTCAGCGGCTTTTCGTATTCGGGCGCCTCGCGGAACACCTGGCTGCCACCGTAGGTGGCGGCCGACGAAGCGTAGAGGAAGGGGATGCCCTGCTGCTGGCAGTAGTGCAGCAACACCTTGGAGTACTCGAAATTGTTGTCGAGCATGAAGCGGCCGTCCCATTCGGTCGTGTCCGAACAGGCGCCCTCGTGGAAGATGGCCTCGATCGGCGGCAAGCGCGAGGGCTCGCCGCGCAGCGCCGCCTCGACTCGCGTGCGGAAGTCGTGCTTGTCGAGATAGTCGCCCAAGGTACAGTCCGCCAGGTTGACGAACTTGGTGCCGTCACGCAGGTCGTCGACGACCAGCACGTCGTCCCGCCCACGCTCGTTGAGAGCCTTGACCAGATTCGAGCCGATGAAGCCGGCGCCACCTGTCACTACAATCATGGGAACCTCGTTGGGGTCGTTTGAACTTCGCTAGGGGCGCGGGCGCTGCGCCTATAACCGATGTGCCTGTGATTGTATACTTGACGCCCTGTGAATTCATGGCCAACGGTGCTTCCGCAATGACTCTCTCGACACCCCCGTCTTCCACGGCCCCAGGGTCGACGACGACAGACGTGACCACCTTCCAGGGCCTGATACTCGCCCTGCAGCAGTACTGGGCCGAACAAGGCTGCGTTGTGCTCCAGCCGCTGGACATGGAGGTCGGAGCCGGCACCTTCCATCCCGCCACCTTCCTGCGCTCCATCGGCCCCGAGACCTGGAACGCCGCCTACGTGCAGCCCTCTCGCCGCCCGACAGATGGTCGCTACGGCGAGAACCCCAACCGCCTGCAGCACTACTACCAGTTCCAAGTGGTAATGAAGCCCTCGCCAGCCGACCTGCAGGAGCGCTACCTGGGCTCACTCGCGCGCCTCGGCCTCGACCCGCTGGTGCATGACATTCGCTTTGTCGAGGACAACTGGGAGTCGCCGACGCTGGGCGCCTGGGGGCTCGGCTGGGAAGTGTGGCTCAACGGCATGGAGGTCACCCAGTTCACTTATTTCCAGCAGGCGGGTGGCCTGGAGTGCTATCCGGTAACCGGCGAGCTCACCTATGGCCTCGAGCGTATCGCCATGTACCTGCAGGACGTGGACAGCGTCTATGACCTCGTCTGGACTATCGCGCCTGACGGCTCCCGGGTCACCTACGGCGATGTCTACCTGCAGAACGAGCGGGAGCAGTCGGCCTATAACTTCGAGCACGCCGACGTCCCGGCACTCTTCAAGGCCTTCGACCACCAGGAGCAGGAGTGCGCCAAGCTGCTCGAGGCCAGGCTGCCACTCCCCGCCTATGAACAGGTCCTCAAGGCCTCGCATACCTTCAACCTACTGGACGCCCGGCATGCCATTTCGGTGACCGAGCGCCAACGCTACATACTGCGTGTCCGCACCATGGCCCGCAATGTGGCCCATGCCTACTTCGCCTCGCGCAAGGCCGCCGGCTTCCCGCTGGCTCCCGAGGCGCTGCGCCAGGAGCTGCTGGCCAACGACACGACCGAACAGGGAGACGCGTGATGGCGACAAACACCTTATTGATCGAACTGGGTGTCGAGGAGCTGCCGCCCGGCGCCATCGATTCGCTCGCGGACGCCCTGGCCGATGGCATTCGCCGCGGCCTGGACGAGGCCGGTGTGACCTTCAGCGGCGTTCACGCCCATGCCTCACCGCGGCGTCTGGCGGTACTGGTAACGGCACTGGCCGACAAACAGCCAGATCGCGAGGTCGAACGCCGTGGCCCCGCCTTGGCCGCCGCCTTCAAGGATGGCCAACCGACCAAGGCCGCCGAGGGCTTCGCCCGCTCCTGCGGCGTCGAGGTGGCGGACCTGATTCACCTGGAAACCGACAAGGGCACCTGGCTCGGCTATCGCGAACAGCAGCAGGGCGAGGCCATTGGCAAGCTGTTGCCGCCGATCGTCGACAAGGCCATCACCGCCCTGCCGGTGCCCAAGAACATGCGCTGGGGGGCATCCCGGGTCGAATTCACCCGCCCCGTGCACTGGCTGGTAATGCTCTACGGTAGCGAAGTGGTCGAGGCCGAAGTGCTGGGCCTCAAGACCGGCCGGACGACACGTGGCCATCGCTTCCACGCCCCCGACCCCATCGAGCTGACCCATGCCGACGAGTATCTCGCCACGCTCGAGGAAGCTTGGGTTCTGGCTGACCGAGCGCGTCGCCGTGAGCGCATTCGCGAGCAGGTGCTGGCTGAAGCCGAGGTTCAGGAGGGCCAGGCGGTCATCGACGAGGCGCTGCTCACTGAAGTGAGCGGGCTGGTAGAGTGGCCGGTTGCGCTGTCAGGCAGCTTCGACGAGCGATTTCTCGAAGTGCCTGCGGAATGCCTGATTTCCTCCATGAAGGCCAACCAGAAGTATTTTCATCTGCTCGATGCGCAGGGTGGCCTCAAGCCGCAGTTCATCACCATTGCCAATATCGACAGCCGGGACCCGCAACAAGTCATCGAAGGCAATGAGAAAGTCATCCGCCCGCGCCTGGCCGACGCCGCCTTCTTCTACGATACCGACTGCAAGCAGCCGCTGGCGGCGCGTATCGAGGGGCTCACCGGCGTGGTCTTCCAGCAGCAACTCGGCACCCTGGCGGACAAGGCGCACCGTAGTGCCGCCGTGGCCGCCTTCATCGCCGGCCGCATCGGTGGCGACGTGGGTCAGGCACGTCGCGCAGCCGAACTGGCCAAGTGCGACCTGGTCACCGAAATGGTGCTCGAATTTCCCGAGCTTCAGGGCATCATGGGCCGCTACTATGCCACCCATGACGGCGAGCCCGCCGAGGTCGCCCAGGCAATCGAAGAGCAGTACCTGCCACGCTTCGCCGGCGACGAGATACCGGCCAGCCGCACCGGGCAAGCCCTGGCGCTGGCTGACCGGCTCGATACCCTGACCGGCATCTACGGCATCGGCCAGCGCCCTACCGGCACCAAGGACCCGTTCGCCCTGCGCCGCGCCGCCATCGGCGTGCTCAATATCCTGATCAAGGGTGAGCTGGATCTGGACCTTCGTGAACTGCTCGAACTGGCCGCCGCCCAGCATCAGGAGCTCCCCTATGCTGACAACCTTGTCGAGGAAGTGCTGGGCTACATGCTCGATCGTTTCCGCGCATGGGGCCAGGATGAAGGTATTCCCGCCGAGGTTTATCTTGCGGTTCGTGCCCGTCCGGTAACCCGGCCGCTGGACTTCGCCCGCCGCCTGCGTGCGGTATACGCCTTCACCCAGCGTGAGGAAGCCGCTGCCCTGGCCGCGGCCAACAAGCGGGTCTCCAATATCCTGTCCAAGCAGGCCGGCGAAATCAGCCGCCAAATCGACGCCGACCTGCTCCAGGAAACCGCAGAGCTGGCCTTGTTCGATGCCATCTCGTCGAGCCGCGAAAGTGTCATGCCGCTGTTCGCCGAGGGCCGTTACCGCCAGGCTCTCGACGTGCTGGCGGGGCTGCGAGCGCCTGTCGATGCCTTCTTCGACCACGTGATGGTCATGGCCGAGGACGACGCCATCCGACGCAACAGACTGGCCTTGCTGGCCAGTCTCCAGGCGCTATTCCTCGACGTCGCCGATATCGCCCTCCTCCAGCAGTAAGGAAGGCTGCCACCAGGGCGCGCGAGCCGGCCGAGGATAGTCTCGGCCGGCTTTTTCATGCCATTCCCGTATGTTTCATATGAAACATCTGGCCTGACCTTGGCTTGTCATGTTCCACGTGAAACACTCTTCCTATTACCGCCAGCGAAGGTGAAACGATGCCCGACGCATCCAGACTCGTCATTCTAGACCGCGATGGTGTCATCAATCAGGATTCGGACAATTACGTCAAATCCCTCGATGAGTGGATTCCTTACCCCTCTTCCATCGAGGCGATCGGACGGCTGACCCGAAGCGGCTGGACCGTAGCCGTCGCCACGAACCAATCGGGCATCGCACGCGGGTTTTATGACGAATCCACGCTAGCCGCCATGCATGACGAGCTCTACAACCGCGTCGCCGAAGCGGGAGGCAAGATCGCTCATATCGCTTATTGCCCCCATGGACCTGAGGATGGCTGTAGCTGTAGAAAACCAAGACCCGGGCTGCTCACGCAGATTCGCGATGCGCTCGACATGACGAGCCTGAAAGGTTGCTGGATGGTAGGCGACAGCCTGCGCGACCTCCAGGCAGGCGAATGCCTGGGTTGCCAGCCGGTACTGGTGAGAACCGGCAAGGGACGGCAAACCGAGGCCAAGGGGGTCGGCCTCGACGACGCCCTGGTCTTTGATGATCTGGCAGGCTTCGTCGATTGGCTGCTCACCCCAGAGCCGCAACGACCCTGACAAACACCGACATATGAAAAGCCGACCCGAAGGTCGGCTTTTAAAGCAGGACAGTGCCGCATAGCTCAACGCACGTTTCACGTGAAACATGCCGGCAGCATGTCACACGTCCAGGTTGGCAACCAGTGCGTTGCTCTCGATGAAAGCGCGGCGCGGCTCCACCTCGTCGCCCATCAGCGTATTGAACATCATGTCGGCTGCCACGGCATCTTCGATGGATACGCGCAGGAGCCGCCTTGTTTCCGGGTCCATGGTGGTTTCCCACAACTGGTCGGGGTTCATCTCGCCCAGTCCCTTGTACCGCTGTACCGACAGTCCACGCTGAGCCTCTGCCATGAGCCATTCGAGCGCCTGGTAGAAAGTCGCCACTGTCTTCTTGCGCTCCCCCCGGGCAATGTAGGCGCCCTCTTCGAGTAAGCCTTCCAGCGTTTCGCCCAGCGCTGCCATCGCGCGATAATCCGCACTGGTGAAGAAATCGATTCCCCAGACGTAGTCGGAGCTGACACCATGCGCTGTCAGCGTCACCGCCGGCAGGAAGAGTTCACGCTCGGCATCCTCCTCGAGACGGAAGGTATAGCGAGGCCCGCCTTCATAGGCGACCAACGCGTCCATTTCCTGCTGCAGATAGGCGATCCAGTTCTGCATGGTGACACGGTCCTTGAGACTCGCCTCGCCCTCCAGCCGCGCAGCGTGAACGATCTTGCGCAGCACCTCGTTGGGGTAAACGCGCGATAGGCGATCGATACGCTTCATCACGTCACGATACTGACTCACCAAGGCTTCCAGCTGTGCACCGGTCACCGGTGGAGCATCGGGGTTGACGTAGAGCCTGGCACCGTCCATCGCCGTGGTCGTCAGGTAGTCGATCAAGGCCTGCTCGTCCTTGAGATAGGTTTCCTGCTTACCGCGCTTGATCTTGTAGAGCGGGGGTTGGGCGATGAAGACATGCCCGCGCTCGATCAGCTGCGACATCTGGCGGAAGAAGAACGTAAGCAGCAGCGTGCGAATGTGCGAGCCGTCGACGTCTGCGTCAGTCATGATGATAATCGAGTGGTAGCGCAGCTTGTCGGGGTTGAATTCCTCGCGACCAATACCACAACCGAGTGCGGTGATCAGCGTGCCGACCTCGGCGGAGGAAAGCATTTTGTCGAAGCGCGCTTTCTCGACGTTGAGGATCTTGCCCTTGAGCGGCAGGATGGCCTGGGTGCGTCGGTCGCGGCCCTGCTTCGCGCTGCCGCCTGCCGAGTCGCCCTCTACCAGGAACAGTTCGGAAAGGCTGGGGTCCTTCTCCTGGCAGTCCGCGAGCTTGCCCGGCAGGCCGGCGATATCCAGCGCACCCTTTCGCCGCGTCATGTCTCGTGCCTTTCGCGCGGCTTCTCGTGCACGCGCGGCATCGAGCATCTTGTTGACGATTGCCTTGGCTTCGTTGGGCTTCTCGACCAGGTATTCTGAAAAGAGACGCCCCATCTCCTGTTCGACGGCTGTCTTCACCTCGGATGAGACCAGCTTGTCCTTGGTTTGAGAAGAGAACTTGGGGTCAGGCACCTTGACCGAGATTATCGCCGTCAAGCCTTCCCGGGCGTCGTCCCCCGACGTTGCTACCTTGGTCTTCTTCAGCAGACCCTCGGATTCGATATACCCATTCATGGTACGGGTCAGCGCCGCACGGAATCCGGCCAGGTGCGTACCGCCATCACGCTGAGGTATGTTGTTGGTGTAGCAAAAGATATTCTCGGTGAACGAGTCGCTCCACTGCATGGCCACCTCGACCACGACCCCATCCTCGCGCTCGGCTTCGAAGTGAAATACCGGGTTGAGCACGGTCTTGTTGGTATTGAGATGGTCGACGAAAGCCTTCAGCCCGCCTTCGTAGTGAAACAGCTCCTCTTTTCCGCTGCGCTCGTCGATCAGCCGAATCGCTACGCCGGAATTCAGGAAGGAGAGTTCGCGAAGGCGCTTGGCCAGTATGTCATAGTGAAACTCGATATTGGCAAACGTGCCTGCCGAGGGCTTGAAATGGACCCGGGTGCCGGTTTTCTCGGTCTTACCTACCACGCCCAGCGGGGCTTGTGGCACGCCGTGACGGTAGATCTGCTCGAAAACCTGGCCGGCCCGCCATATCGTCAGCTTGAGCTCTTCAGAGAGCGCGTTGACGACCGATACCCCAACGCCGTGCAACCCCCCCGACACCTTGTAGGAGTTGTCGTCGAACTTGCCTCCCGCGTGGAGCACCGTCATGATGACTTCAGCCGCCGACACCCCCTCTTCCTCGTGGATGTCGGTCGGTATGCCACGACCGTTGTCACTGACGGTGATCGATTCGTCCGGGTGAATGACGACGCGGATCTCGCTGCAGTGTCCGGCCAGGGCTTCATCGATGGAGTTGTCCACCAACTCGAACACCATGTGGTGCAGTCCTGTCCCGTCATCGGTATCGCCGATGTACATGCCGGGACGCTTGCGCACGGCATCCAGCCCCTTGAGGACTTTGATGCTCGATGAGTCGTAAGCTTGCTCGCTCATTGACTACTCCGTCGTGAAATCTATCGGTGCCTGAGGCACTAGCTGCCCTGCTCCGGAAGCGGTGTGTTTCACGTGAAACATCGCCGTAGGGGTGTGGGATTCCCATGGTCCCACCAGGGCGTCATATTCGACACTTGTGATGAAAGCCTGGCAGCGCATGGCTTCCAGCAGCTGGCAGAAGACTCTTCGATGCTCGGCATCCAGCTCCGCAGGCAGGTCGTCTACCAGGTAAAGGCAGCTGCGCCCAGTTGTTCGCTCCAGCAGCCGCCCTTGAGCCAGCTTGAGTGCGCTAACCACCAGCTTCTGCTGGCCGCGCGACAGCACCTCGACGGCTGGCCGACGCCCCAGGCGGATGCGCAGATCGGCACGCTGCGGGCCATTCTGGGTAAAACCCATCTGGCGATCCGTCACTCGCGCCTGCTCGAGCACTTCTTGCAGCTCGCGCTGCTTGTCCCAACCGCGCGAGTAGCGCAGGCTCAACTCGGGCAAGTCGATCAGTTGCTTGAGCGTTTCCTCGAAAACAGGAACGAAGCTCGCCATCCACTCTCGGCGCAGCACATCGACACGTGCCCCCCATAGAGCCAGTTCCTGCTCCCAGACGGCCAGATTAATGGGGTCTATTCTATCATGCCTGAGGAGGGCATTCCGATGCTTCAATGCTCGCTTGGCGCGGCGCCAGGCATCGTAGAATTCATGTTTCACGTGAAACACGCCCCAATCGAGAAATTCCCTCCGGCCCGACGGCGCTCCCTCAAGCAGGCGAAAGGCGTCGGGATTGATCAACTGCAGGGGAAGGGTTTCGATCAACCGCGACAGGCGCGCCACTCGCTCTCCCCCCATGCGCATCTCGAGCTCAGCAGTATCGCGCCCCCGACGCACTCCGATAGGGAGTGGCGGATCACCGCAAAGGCGCGCAAAGAGGGTCATCTCCAGGGCATCATGGGCAATCACATGCTTTAGCTGTCGGGTCCGGAATGACCGGCCCATTCCCAGAATGTGCAACCCCTCGAGCAGGCTGGTCTTGCCGCTGCCATTGGGACCGACAATAAGGTTGATGCCAGGACTCGGCGTGAAATCGAGCGCTCCGAGATTCCTCAAGCCGGTGAAGGCCAAGCGTTCAATCAGCATGGGGGTTCAGCGCAGGGCAACGAACGTTCGGCAGCCTCGTGAGGCTGCCAAGTAAAGAAAGTACGGTAGTAGGCGCCCCCTTGGTAGCGTTGGCACCCGGATGGCCAGCAAGGAAGCAAGAGTTAACGGGCATGCGAACGCGGTGAGGCCTAGAGGCGCATCGGCATGACGACATACAATGCATCGCCGCCACCGGGTTCTTCCATCAAGGCGCTGCTATTGGAGTCGGCAAGCGTCATCTGCACCCTGTCCTCGCCAATAACATTAAGCACATCAATGAGATAGCCGACATTAAAGCCAATCTCGAGCGAATCGCCACCGTACTCGACAGCCACGTTCTCCTCCGCCTCCTCCTGCTCGGGATTATTCGCCATGACCTGCAGGTTGCCTTCCTTCAGGTGAAGACGAACACCGCGATACTTCTCGTTGGAAAGGATCGAGGTGCGTGAGAGCACCTGGCGCAGCTCGGCGCGATCAGCAATAAAGACCTTGTCGCCGCCTCGCGGAACCACGCGCTCGTAGTCGGGGAACTTGCCGTCGACCAGCTTCGAGGTGAAGGTAAAATCACCGGTATGGGCACGCACGTGGCTGGCGCTGAGCGTCAGGGTCACCGGCTCGTCGCTGTCGTCAAGCAGCCGGACCAACTCGAGTACCCCTTTGCGCGGTACGATCAGCTTGCGCGCGGGTTCTACCTGGATCTCCGCCGGACGGGAAGATACGGCCAACCGGTGGCCGTCGGTCGCGACGGTGCGCACCAGGTTGGAACGCAGCTCGAGCAGCATGCCGTTGAGGTAGTAACGAACGTCCTGCTGGGCCATGGCGAAGGAGGTGGCATCGATCAGGTGCTTGAGCGTGCCACGCGGCAAGCTGAGTTCGACGTCACCTGCGCTGTCCTCGATGTTGGGGAACTCGGCGACCGGAAGCGTGGACAGGGTGAAGCGAGAACGACCGCTGCGTAGCACGGCGCGGCCCTCTTCCAAGCTGAACTGGAGCTCGGCTTGGTCGGGCAGTGACTTGCAGATGTCCATCAGCTTGCGGGCGGGTACGGTCACGGCCCCAGGCACCTCGACCTGGGAGGCAGCAGTCCTGCCGATCAGCTCGACCTCGAGGTCGGTGCCGGTAAGCGCCACCTGTTCCTGGTCGACCTGTATCAGCACGTTGGAAAGCACCGGCAAGGTCTGGCGGCGCTCCACGACGCCAGCCACCAGTGCCAACGGCCGCAACAGCGCTTCGCGGGTAATGGAAAATCTCATGTCAGCTCCACGTCTAGTCCTGTAGGTGAGTGTCGGGCATTGATGTCAGACATCCTGGCGACCATGCCGTCAACTGGTCAGCAGCCGAAGCAGGTTCTTGTAGTCCTCGCGGATATCGGCGCTCTCCTCCTGCAGCGCCTGCACCTTGCGGCAGGCATGCAGGACCGTGGTGTGGTCACGCCCACCGAAGGCGTCACCGATCTCCGGCAGGCTGTGATTGGTCAACTCCTTGGCCAGGGCCATGGCCACCTGGCGTGGCCGTGCCACCGAACGGGAGCGCCGCTTGGAGAGCAGGTCGGCCAGCTTGATCTTGTAGTACTCGGCAACGGTACGCTGGATGTTATCGACCCCCACCTGCTTGTCCTGCAACGCCAGCAGGTCCTTCAGCGACTCGCGGATGAAGTCCTGGGTGATCGGCTTGCCCATGAAGTGGGAGTCGGCAATGACCTTCTTGAGCGCCCCCTCCAGCTCCCGCACGTTGGAACGGATCTTCTGGGCGATGAAAAAAGCGGCATCGTGGGGCAGGTCTACCTTGGCCTGGTCCGCTTTCTTCATGAGGATGGCGACTCGGGTTTCCAGTTCCGGTGGCTCGATGGCAACGGTCAGACCCCAGCCGAAGCGCGACTTGAGGCGTTCCTCGACGCCGCTGATCTCCTTGGGGTAGCGATCCGAGGTGAGAATCATCTGCTGGCCGCCCTCGAGCAGGGCATTGAAGGTATGAAAGAACTCCTCCTGCGAGCGCTCCTTGCCGGCAAAGAACTGGATGTCATCGATCAGCAGCGCATCGACGCTGCGGTAGAAGCGCTTGAAATCATTGATCGCATTGAGCTGGAGCGCCTTGACCATATCGGCCACGAAGCGTTCGGAGTGCAGGTAGACGACACGCGCATTCTCGCGCCGCGACGCCAGGGCATTGCCAACGGCGTGCATCAGGTGGGTCTTGCCCAGCCCGACGCCGCCATACAGGAACAGAGGGTTGTAGGCTCCCCCGGGATTCTCGGAAACCTGTCGCGAGGCAGCGCGGGCCAGCTGGTTCGACTTACCCTCGACAAAGGTTTCGAATGTGAAGCTGGGGTTGAGGCCGCTGCTGTGCTTGAGGCTGCCTTCGACCTGCACTTCGCGCTCGCTGCCGGAACGACGCGTGGCGCCCTCCTCTCGCAGCTGGTCGATCTCGCGCTCGTCGCCGATGTCACCTCTAGGCGGCACCTGTACGGCGGGAGCCAGTGGCGAATGGGGGTTGGCCGACACCGGGGCGCCCAGTTCCCGCGGCTGCGGCTTGACGGCCGCCGCCTGGCGACTGCCCACGGTCAGCATTACTCGCGGCGGTTTGGCAGGCGCCAGTTCCCTGAGCAGCTCGTTGATGCGTTTGGCATACTTGTCACCGACCCAATCGCGAACGAAGCGGTTGGGGGCCAGCAGGCGCAACTCGTTGGCTTCACCCTCTTCGGCTTGAAGCGGGCGAATCCAGGTATTGAACTGCTGGGCGCTCAGTTCGTCCTGCAAGTAATCCAGACACTGTTGCCAGAGAGCAAGAGACACTCGACCTCACCATACCCGTTGATGCATGACCGGTTATTGTATCCTTCGCCCGGCAGGTTATCCACAGCGGATCGGGCAGGAAGACGCTGTGGAGAAACCGCTGTGGAAAAGGAAAATCGCTTTCGCCTGGCCTCTTTCGCGTGAAGCATGGGGCGTTGAAGCATCTCCTGCTGTGCTTCGTGGTTCATCACAACCTGACCACGGCTTCTCCCAGGCTTTTCCACAGCGACCCAAGCCACCCAGTGTCATGATGCAAAAAGATTAACGCTATTTATCAACAGCCTCGATCCCCAATATTAGCCACAGCATGACCCACGCCTCGAAGGAGGCCGTTTCGCCTGCGATCGATACCCGGGTAGCGCCACAGCCAGTGCGGGATGAGCGGAACAATTGCGTCGGACAGCCGAAGTCTCTACAATTTCCGGTCTTGAACCGAATCCGCCCCTGGTTCCTGTCGGGAGCCAGGGCACTCCTGTAAGACGTACCGTCAACAAACCACGTGGGAATCAAGAGTTATGAAACGCACCTTTCAACCCAGCGTTCTGAAGCGCAAGCGTGTGCACGGCTTCCGTGCTCGCATGGCTACCAAGAATGGTCGTGCCGTTCTGGCTCGCCGTCGCGCCAAGGGCCGCAAGCGTCTGAGCGCCTGATTGCGGATTGCGCGTGTCCGGTCATGGTTTCCCCAAACAGCTGCGCCTGCTGACAGCCGGGGATTATCGATACGTTTTCGATCACGCTAGATTCAAGGTACATGGCAAGGGGCTGATGGCCCTGGCGTGCCCCAATGGACTGGACCACCCCCGCCTTGGCCTGGTCATCAGCAGGAAGAACGTCCGCAAGGCCGTGGATCGCAACTGCCTCAAGCGTTTGGCACGTGAATCCATACGGCTCCAGCAAAGCTCGCTGCCCGCCGTCGATATCGTCTTGCTGGCCAGGCGCGGCGCGAACGAGCTTGACAAGGCCACCCTGCATCGCCAGTTCTTCGGCATGTGGCGGCGGCTGGAGCGCGACGCCCGAAGATCGATGACCTCCTGACCGGATGCGGTATTCCATTCCGCTTCGATGGCCTGCTTCGGCAGGCCATCGCCCTATTTCACATGGCAGCGGATTTCGTTCCAGCGGCATGTTCACTACCCACCGGGCAGAACCCTCATGGACGTAAAACGACTCCTATTGCTGATTCCACTGGCCGTGCTCACCTATTTGCTGGTCGTGCAGTGGAATCAGGATTACGGCCAGGTTGCTCCTGAGCCTGAAGCTCCCGCCATTACCGCACCGGCCTCCGACGATGAATTGACATCCGACGGCGATGACCTGGCGGTTCCCACCGCACCCCAGGCGGAGCAAGAGATGACCGGCGACATGCCGGCAGAGCCGGAGCGGTCGAGCGGAACTCGCGACCTCGTTGCGGTCGTGACCGACGTGCTCGATGTCCGCATCGATCCCCAGGGTGGGGATATCGTCTACGCTGCGTTGCCCCAGCACCGCATGACGCTGAATTCCGAACGCCCCTACGTACTGCTCTCGGATAACGAGACACGCAGCTACGTGGCCCGTTCCGGGTTGCAGCTGGACGGCCATGCAGGGCGCATCAGCTTCTCCCCGGAAAACACCAGCTACCGGCTGACAGAGGGCGAGAGCCGCCTCGATGTCGACCTGGAAGGCGAGGTAAACGGCGTCGGGGTGATCAAGCGCTTCTCCTTCGAGCGAGGCAGCTACGCGGTCGATGTGCAGTACTACCTGGCCAACGACACCGAGGAGCCGGTTTCCGCCCGCTTCATCGGTCAGCTGGCCCGTGACAACAGCCCCGACCCCTCGAGCGGCGTGGCCATGGGCATGAGCTCCTATCTGGGCGCGGCCTACTCCTCGCCGGAGGATCGCTACCAGAAGGTCAAGTTCGACGACATCCAGAAGGGCGACTTCACCAATCGGGACGTTCAGGGCGGCTGGATCGCCATCATCCAGCACTACTTCGTCTCGGCCTGGGCGCCGCCCCAGAACCAGCAGAACCTGCAGTACGCCACGACAGACTCCCGCCATCGCAACGTGGCCGCATTTGCCGGCCCGGTGACTACGGTGGCGGCGGACGGCGAGGCACGCCTGGGGGCCACGCTCTACATGGGCCCCAAGGTCCAGGACTACCTCGAGGATGTGGCACCTAACCTGCGCCTGACCGTCGATTTCGGTTGGCTGTGGTTCATCGCCAACCCGCTGTTCTGGCTGCTCGATCAGATTCATAACCTGATCGGCAACTGGGGCTGGTCCATCGTGCTGTTGACGGTGCTGGTCAAGCTGGCCATGTGGCCACTCTCCGCCAAGGCCTACAAGTCCATGGCCCGCATGCGCAAGCTGGGTCCGGAGATGCAGCGCCTCAAGGAGCAGTACGGCGACGACCGCCAGAAGATGTCCCAGGAGATGATGAAGTTCTACCAGAAGGAGAAGATCAATCCTCTGGGTGGCTGTCTGCCGATCCTGGTACAGATGCCGGTCTTCATCGCCCTGTACTGGATGCTGCTGGAGTCGGTGGAGCTGCGTCACGCGCCCTTCATGTTCTGGATCCAGGATCTGTCGATGAAGGATCCATACTTCATCCTGCCGATTCTGATGGGGGCGTCGATGTTCGTGCAGCAGTTGCTCAACCCCACGCCGCCGGATCCGATGCAGGCGAAGATCATGCGGATGCTGCCGATCGTCTTCACGTTCTTCTTCCTGTGGTTCCCGGCCGGCCTGGTCATCTACTGGGTGGTGAACAACATCATCTCGATCGCCCAGCAGTACGTGATCACGCGCCGGATCGAGAACGACCCCAGCGTCGGCAAAGGGGCGAAGGCGAAGTAACCTCAGCCTCGAAGCCAACCCAGACCCTCGCCTCGGCGGGGGTCTGGCGTTTACGGTCTCCGAAACGGACCATTCCCGCATGACGCGGACCAACCTCGGGAGCACGCCCATGCCCGACAGGCTCTATCACCAGGACACCATCGCCGCGTTGGCCACGCCCCCGGGCCGCGGTGGCGTCGGCATCATCCGGGTATCGGGGCCGCTGTGCACCGCGATCGCCGACGCCGTGGTAGGACACTGCCCTGCCCCACGGCAAGCCCACTACGGCCCCTTCAGCGGTGCTGACCGTGTGATCGATGAAGGTATCGCGCTCTACTTCGCCGCGCCCCGCTCCTTTACCGGCGAGGACGTGCTGGAGCTGCAGGGCCATGGAGGGCCAGTCCTCATGGATCTCTTGCTGGAACGCTGCATACAACTCGGCGCCCGACTGGCAAGGCCGGGGGAATTCTCCGAGCGCGCCTTTCTCAATGACAAGCTCGATCTGGCGCAGGCCGAAGCCATCTCGGACCTGATCGAAGCCAGCTCACGCGCCGCCGCGGAGAATGCCCTGCGTTCGCTTCAGGGCGAGTTCTCGCAACGCGTCGACACCCTGGTTCAGCGGTTGATCGAGCTGCGCATGTATGTGGAAGCGGCAATCGATTTTCCGGAAGAAGAAATCGATTTCCTCGCCGACGGCAAGGTGGCTGAGATGCTCGACACCGTGAAGGCCGAGCTCGCGGCGGTGCGCGCCGCCGCCGGCCAGGGGGCGCTGATGCGCGAAGGCATGAGCGTGGTGATCGCCGGTCGCCCCAATGCTGGCAAGTCGAGTTTGCTCAACGCCCTGACCGAGCAGGAAACCGCCATCGTCACCGATATCGCCGGCACCACCCGCGACGTCCTGCGCGAACATATCCACTTGGATGGCATGCCGTTGCACGTGATCGATACTGCGGGGCTGCGCGACACACCCGATGCCGTGGAACAGATCGGCGTGGCCCGCGCCTGGGCCGAAATCGAGAAGGCCGACCGCGTGTTGTTACTGGTGGATGCCGCCACGACGGCCGCTGTGGATCCCATGGCGATCTGGCCTGAATTCGTTGAACGCCTGCCCGATCCGACTCGCCTGACACTGGTACGCAACAAGATCGACACCAGTCGCGAAGCGCCCGGGCTCGATACATCCGCTGCCACCCCGGTGGTTCGCCTCTCGGCCCATACCGGCGAAGGATTAGAGAGCCTGAAAGCGCACCTCAAGCAGGTCATGGGCTTCTCGGCCACCACGGAAGGACGCTTCTCGGCGCGACGGCGTCACCTGGATGCCCTCGATCGTGCCCAGCAAGCGCTCACTCACGGCGAGGCGCAGCTGTCAGGCTACGGTGCCGGTGAGCTGCTGGCCGAAGACCTGCGCGACGCCCAGCAGGCGCTGGGTGAGATCACCGGGGAGTTCAGCGCCGACGATCTCCTGGGTGAGATCTTCGGGAGCTTCTGCATCGGCAAGTAAGGGCTACTCCTCGACCCACCACTCGGCCTCGTAGCGGCACGCCTCGCCGAGCAGCGGCGTGACCCGCTCCATGGCAGCGGCCAGCGTCTGGTCCAGCCCCCAAGGCGGATTGATCACCAGCATGCCGCTGCCGTGCATGCCTCGCCGCTCGCCTGGCTCGCGCAGCGTCAGCTCGCTGCGCCAGATCTTGCGTAGCCCACCTTCGCGCAGGCGCTCCAGCAATGCCGCATGGTGCGCAGCAGGCAGCAGCGGGTACCATACCAGCACCACGGCATGCCGCACCTTGCGCATGGCGGTCAGTACGCTCTCGGCCACTTCGGCGTATTCGACCTTGCGCTCGTAGCTGGGGTCGATCAGCACGCACAGCCGCGGTGTGGCAGGGGGCAATCCGGCAAGCAGCCCCACCAGGCCATCGGCGTGGAAGCGCCCTATGTGGGACGGTAGAGACTGAAAAGCCAGGTGATCATGCTCCCCCGGATGCAGCTCGAACAGTCGCAAGTGATCGTTGCGACGCAGCCGGTGGCTGAACCACCAGGGCGAGCCGGGGTACCGCTCAAGGCAATGGTCGTCGCGCTGAACGCTGGCAATCGCTGCGAGCCAGTCTTTCAGTAGCGGCTCGTCAGCCAGCGCCTGGCGCGCTTCCCATAGCGGCATCACGCCACCGCGGTACTCACCAAGCCGCTGAGTCTCGCTGGCGTCGAGCGGATAGAAGCCGCGGCCGGCGTGGGTGTCGACGAACGTGATCGGCGAAGCCTTGCGTAGCAGGTAGTCGATGACCGCATGTAGCGTGAGGTGTTTGTGAACGTCGGCGAAGTTGCCGGCATGGTAGGCATGCTGGTAGGAGAGCATGGAAGGATCAACCGTCAGTCATGGCTAAGGGTCGGCCTGGCGAGCCCGCCACCGCGTGACGGGCTCGCGTGCGATCGCCTCGCCGAGCTTACTGGAATTGCGACTCGATGGGCGACAGCGTGATCTCGACACGACGGTTCTGGGCACGGCCCTCTTCGGTGTTGTTTGACGCAACCGGCCGGTCCG
This sequence comes from Billgrantia hypersalina, assembly GCF_052584175.1. Lineage (NCBI taxonomy): Bacteria > Pseudomonadati > Pseudomonadota > Gammaproteobacteria > Oceanospirillales > Halomonadaceae > Billgrantia > Billgrantia hypersalina. The sequence goes on along the minus strand of NZ_JBMIQI010000007.1, from coordinate 207,255 downwards.
GCCCATGGCCGGTCATGTTGAGCCGGTTGCGTGCCACCCCGGCCTGGGCCAGGTAGTTGCCCACCGCCTCGGCACGTCGCTCTGAGAGGCGCTGGTTATAGCTTGCGCTGCCGGTGCTGTCGGTATGCCCGGCGATGTTGACCCGCGTGTCGGTGTACTGGGTGAGCACGTTGGCCACGTCGTTGAGGGCGTTGCGCGCCTGCACGGTGAGTTCGCTGGAGTCGAAGCCGAAGGTCACGCTGCTGGGCATGTTGAGCACGATATCGTCGCCGCGCCGCTCGACGTCGACCCCGGTGCCGCGCATGCTCTCGCGCAGCTCCTGCTCCTGGCGATCCATGTAGGCGCCGATGCCGGCACCCGCCGCCGCACCCACGACGGCACCGATCGCCGCACGGTCGCGCCGGCTGGTGCTGCCGTCACCCGAGAGGGCACCGGCCGCAGCGCCTACCGCCGCGCCGATACCGGCCCCCGACAAGGTCTTGTTACGCTGCGTCTGGCCGGAATAAGGGTCTTGGGTAGCACAGCCGGCGAGAAGAATCGCCGCCATGAAAGGAGCCATGAATCGAAAGGCTTTTGACATGCATCCCTCCTGGAACAGGTGTTTGAGTTTCATACCTTGCCAGCATCCGCTTCCGAGATCAGCGCCAGCAATTCGTTCAAGAATAATAGACCTTGGGGTGAAGCCTGTAGTCTTTGCGCCGTTTCCACGAGAAGTCCTTTTTTGCGTGCTGCGCCCAGCCGTTCATCCAGCATCGCTGCAGGGCGGCCGGTGTTGACCTGCCATGCCGCCAGGGAGACGCCGTCGACCAAGCGCAACGCGTTCATGGCGAACTCCAGCGGCAGCTCCTCGTCCGTGACCTGGCTGCGACCGGCAACAAAGCCGCGCAGATCGTGGCGGCGCCGCAGATAGGCCTCGGGCTGGCGTGTCTTCCAGCGGCGTTCGACCTGCAGCCGGCCGGACTCGCCCATGGCGCTCAATTTACCGTGGCTGCCCGCGCCGATACCCAGGTAATCGCCGAAGCGCCAGTAGTTGAGGTTGTGCTGCGAGCGCTGCCCAGGCTTCGCATAGGCGGAAATCTCGTAGCGTAACAGGCCCGCTGCCTCCAGGCGCTCATGGCCCAGATCCTGAATGTCCCACAAGGTTTCCTCCTCCGGCAGCGCGGGCGGCCGCGAGTGGAATTCAGTGTTGGGCTCGAGCGTGAGCTGATACCAGGAGAGATGCTCGGGTGACAGCGACAGGGCCCGCTCCAGGTCGGCCAGGGCGAGTTGCGGCGTCTGGCCCGGCAGGCCGTGCATCAGGTCGAGATTGAGGTTGTCGAAGCCGGCGGCTCGCGCCTCCTCCACCGCGGCCACGGCATCCTCTCCGCTATGTATACGCCCCAGCGCCGCGAGCTGGTCCCGCTGGAAGCTCTGCACGCCAAGCGATAGCCGGTTGATCCCCGCCTGGCGGTAGCCGTGGAATCTTCCTCGCTCCAGCGTACCGGGATTGGCTTCCAAGGTAATCTCGATGTCCTCGGCAAGCGGCAAGCGCTGCACCAGCGCTTCGAGGAAGCGCGCATAGAACCCGGCCGACATCAGGCTCGGCGTTCCCCCGCCGATGAAGATACTGCCGAGGGTCCGGCCCGCTGCCAGCGGCAGATCGGCATCGAGATCTTCGAGCAGGGCGGCCAGGTAGTCGCCTTCCGGCAGCGCTGCGCCCCTGCCTACGCCGTGAGAATTGAAGTCGCAGTAAGGGCACTTGCGCACGCACCAGGGCACGTGCACGTAAAGCGACAGGGGCGGAAGAGCCGCGGTGTCTCGAGTGGACTCGGCCATTAGCGCCAGGACTTCTCGCGCAGCACCGCCAGCATGGCTTCCAGGGCACGCCCGCGATGGCTGATGCGGTTCTTTTCGTCGGTATCCAGCTCGGCGACGCTCAAGCCGAGCGAAGGCAGCCAGAACAGCGGGTCATAGCCGAACCCGCCCTCTCCGCGCGGCTGCTCGAGGATCTCTCCTTCCCAGCTGCGCTGCACGATGAGCGGTACCGGATCCTCGGCATGGCGCAGATAGACCAGCGCACACGAGTAACGCGCACTGCGCGCCCCCCCCGGTACCTCGGCCAGGGCCTCCAGCAGCTTGGCATTGTTGCGCGCATCGCTCTTGGGCTCACCGGCATAGCGTGCCGAATAGATGCCCGGCTGCCCCGCCAGGGCATCGACCTCCAGACCCGAATCATCGGCCAAGGCGGGCAAGCCACTGATCCGGCTGGCTTCGCGGGCCTTGAGCAAGGCATTCTCGACGAATGTGAGGCCGGTTTCCTCGACGTCGATGACGCCGAAATCGGACTGGGGTCTCACCCGCACACCGAGAGGTGCAAAAAGCTGGCCGAACTCCCTGATTTTGCCAGGGTTACCGCTGGCCAGGACCAACTCGTCAGTAGCGGACACGAGGGCTCCTTTGGCAGTGTTTTTCAAAGAACCCATATTACACGAGGCAGCTATCGGACTGCATCCTGCTCCGGAGTCGCCGGCAAGGAGAGCCGAAACCGGCGGGACAGAGAGACTTGCAAGCGATTCGGCACATAAGCCAGTGGGCCCTTGTTGAAAGCCTGATCGTAACCTATCTTTACAGGCTGTCACGATAAGACGGGACCACGGGAGGTAATGTTAAAATTTGATGCTTAAGATGCTGAAGCCACTTGATCGAAACGGCTTAAAGCTCAATTAGAACTTACAATAACAAAGCCAAAAGCCCTAAGAAGGTGGAGACAATCGTCAGCATCATAGGATGTGGCCGGCGTGAAATCATACAGGCAGTAAGCTCTGCCATAGCGGCTAATAATCGAGAAATAACGCTTGCTTTATTATCGAAGGATTCGAAAGGGACGAGCGAAAAATGGAAAACAAGGCAAGACTCTTGATGGTCGGCTCCCTGGGCAGCAGCCAGAAGGAATTCGTCAACAGGATGTTGGAAAAAGGCTGGTGCATTGATACCGCAAGCACACTGGCACAGGCCGAGGCACATTTGGCCGAAGCCGAGCACGAAGCAGGCATCATGTGTCTCAGCGACAGCAGTATTGTCGATCTGAAACGCGTCGAACGGCTGGTCATTCGGTCGGACATGGAATGGATGGCGCTGCTGCTTCAGCTGGAGCTTAACGACCCGATGCTGTGCAATACCTTGGGCAACCTCTTCATGGCCTACCAGCCCGAACCGGTAGATACCGATCAGGTCGACTGCCTGATGCAGCACGCCGTGGCAATGAAGCGCCTGAGGACCGAAGAAGCCGCCGCGCTACGCCACCAAGCCAGCGAAAGCGAGCAGCGAAGCGCATTCGAGATGGTGGGAACCGTACCCGCCATGCAAAAGGTCTTTAATACCATACGCCGGGTGGCGTCCGTCGACGCTCCAGTGTTCATCAGCGGAGAGTCGGGGACGGGCAAGGAACTCGCTGCGCGGGCGATTCACGAGCGCTCACAGCGCGCCGAAGCGCCTTTCGTCGCGGTCAATTGCGGCGCCTTGCCCAGCAATTTGATCCAATCGGAGCTTTTCGGCCACGAGAAAGGCGCCTTTACCGGGGCCAGCCAGCAGAAGATCGGCCAGATCGAAGCTGCGGCTGGCGGCACCCTGTTCCTGGATGAGATTGGCGATCTTCCCCTGGAGCTTCAGGTCAATCTCTTGCGGTTTCTGGAAGAAAAAACCATCCAGCGTATCGGCGCGCTGGACGAGATCCATGTCGATGTGCGCGTTCTCTCGGCGACACACGTCGATCTCGAGAAAGCGGTCGAGGAGGGGCGCTTCCGTGAAGACTTATACCACCGGCTGAACGTCTTGCAGGTCAGTATTCCCCCGCTCAGAGAGCGACAGGACGATATCGAGATACTGGCAAAGTTCTTTTTCGACAAATTCATCGAAGAGAAATCGATGAAAGTGCGCGGCTTCAGCCAGGAAGCGCTCGCCCTGATGCGTCAATATCATTGGCCGGGCAATATCCGTGAGCTGATCAATCGGGTTCGCCGTGCCATGGTCATGTGTGAGCAGCGGTTGATCAAGCCACTCGATCTTGGGCTGGAACGGCGCACATCGAACCGCAACGTCATCACGCTCGAGGAAGCCCGTAACAGCGCCGAAAAGGAAGCCCTAATCTGTGCTCTGAGCCGCAACAAGCACAAGGTAAAGAAGGCAGCCGACGAACTTGGCGTTTCACGCGTCACTCTCTACCGACTGATGGAAAAGCATCAGCTGGCACGCAAGGGTGAATCGTCCGCTTCTCTCTCCTCCGCCTGAGCCCAGCAACACCTTGCACTATCGGAGGCATGCCCCGTACCGCCTGCTCGTAGGTGCGGGGCATGCTCCTCACATCTGGAATGGCAGACTGAACGTGATGGTGATATCGGGTGCATCGTCGGTCAGGCCGATGCCAACATTGCTGACCAGCGAGGTTCGCTCGCTCATCGCATAGGTGGCGCCCAGGTTGACCGAGCCGGAGGTCGCGCTACTGCCCACCAGCGAGCGCTTTCCTTGACCCTCTTCCGACACCGTGGACTCGAAGGCGTGCTGATGGCTGTAAGAAAGCGAGAGGCTGAAGCGCGGGTTGAGGGCGAAAGCCGTGCCGAAACCGAAGCGAATCGAATCACCGATATCGATCTTGCCAGGAGATTGCCCCGGGTCGCTGGAGATGTCGTCGAAGCTCTCCTCGAAGTTGTGCATGTAGCTCATATTGGCGAAGACGATGGCGGGATCCAGCGTTTTCAATACCGAAAAGCCTGTACTGACCCCCCATACGCCATTGCCGGTAGGTAGTTCCAGTGGAACGTCGGCCAAATTCCCCTCACTGTCCTCGACCGTTCGTGTATCGATGCCGTACGGATGCTTGCCGGTAGGCGCTCGCACGCCGAAGTTCCAGACCACATCGGGGCGCTGCTCCGTCTCGGGCAGCAGACGATAGTAGAGCGAGGCGCGCACATCCCCGATACCGCTGTCGCTCACGTCGGCATCAATGGATTCGTCACCCGCGCCTCCCTTGCCAACGGTTTCGTAGGTACTCGAACGGTAGACGTAGGGCAGGCTCAACTCCAGCTCCATCCGATCGGTCAATCCGTAGCGAAAGTCGAGATCAAACGTGGTGGTATGATCCTTCACCGAATCGACACTGATATTGCCGAGAAAGATCGCGTCGAGAACCAGGAAACCGCTGAGGGCCAGCTGGTTGCGATCGGAATAGGTGTAGGTGACGCCCGGTTCGATCGTCAGGCGATCAGAAAACAGGGTGTGCTCTTCGCGCAGCACGTCGCGTACGCTCTGGCTGGGCTGCGCCTCGCGGCTGGGTTCGTTCTGCTGGGGCTGCCCCTGCTGCGGCTGCGCTCCCGCAACTTGCGCCCAGGCGCCCGAAACGAAGGACGCCATAGCCAGGCCCAGGGTGAAGGCGAGCCCCCCCGGCATGTAGTTTCGATGATGCGGCATTCCTCACTCCTTGTTGGATTGTCCATCTTTGCCGGCCACATACGAAGGGGGCGGGCGGCATCCCACCGCCCCGCCTTCCCGAGCCAGCGCTGAATCCACCTTACAAGGATTCAAAAAGAAAAAAAATGTTACATCCGTTTTCAGGGGGTTAGCCCGCGGGTCGAATCCAACGCACGGCGCAGGTTACCGCTTGAAACCTTGCCACCCAGGTCTCGATCCATCTGGATCTGCATGCGGGTGAGATTGCGCACGTCGTGGCGGCTGCCGGTCAACTGAACCGATTGATGTAACCCCTTGCCCGGCTGCATGGCCTGGCGCACCTCGCCCTCACCGGGCATGGCGATACGCATGCCCAAGCCGCCGGCACCATGCTGGATCGACATCGACGCACCGGCCTCGCCGACCAGCTCGGTGCGGCCATTGCCGGCTGCCGTCCGCTGTGTGATGCCATTGTTGATATCGAGCTGAAAGTCGTTGCCGGCCGTATTGAAGTCGCCGCCGGATTGCACCACCTGAACCACGCCGGTCGCGTTGCCGGTCCCGGCATCGACGACAGCGGCCTGGTTGCCATCCGCCGCGACCAGCTGTTCATAGGCCTCGCCGTTGGTCGCCATGACATGCGGGGTGAAACTGACCGAGGGAGCAGCCCCGACCAGGTCGACCTCCAGGCCGGCACGTGTCTCTAGCGTGTCGCCCCCCGGCGTCTTCCAGACGGTCGACATCTCCATCCCGAATAGCAACACGCTGTTGCCATCGACATAGCGCCCGCGTATGGCGTCGAGTTCGCGGGGATCGAGGTGGCGGAAGTCGCGCGACTCGGCGGTGGCCTCCAGGTCAGGGGACGGCCCCGTGGCGTCGGCCACCGGTACCGTAATGCCGTTGCCGGCCACCACCAGCATGACGACGGCCAGCATACAAGGCTTTCGGTTATCGCAGTTCGTCATGTTCCTACCCTCGGACAGGGTTCGGCCTAGAACACTTCAGAGTGCTTGAAGCCGAAATCCAGCAGTTGTTGTTCGGGTACGGGAGCGAAGACATCGGTCATCCGGCGGGCGGTGAGCGGCTGGGCCGGGTCGAGCAGCACCGTGGCATTGTCGAAGCCGTCGCCGACCACGGCAAAGATGACGTTGTTCCAGGCCTGCTCGAATTCGTCCCGGTCCATGACTTGGTTGCCCAGCGCCGGATCGCCGATGTAGACGCGATCGCCGCTCGCCTTCTTCATCACCACGAAGTGCTCGTAGCCATCGAGATCGAGCAGCACGATGACCGGAATCGAGACCTCCTCGAGGGAAGCGGCATCGATCTCGTAGCCGCGGCCACGCAGGCCGAGCTTCTGCACATAGTGATTGAGGTCGAGCAGGGAAAAGCCCATGGTGCGCGCCTGCTCGGTATCGGCCACCTCCATCAGGCCGGCAAGGACATCCTCTTCCGTCACCTCATCCCAGCCGTAGGCGTACTTGAGGATGGTGGCGAGCGCCGCCGCCCCGCAGGAGAAGTCCGTCTCCTGCTCGACAAGATGTTCGTACTGCCTCTCTCGCATCGACTGCACTTCCTTGGTCACGGTGGTGCCGGGCACGACACCGCTGAACTGAGTCGGCGCGGCCTGCACGGAACATACCGTGGCGTAGAAGAACGTAGCGATCAGTAACCTCGGGAAGGTACGCATCGACGTGCCCTCGGACAGACTTGGGTCAGTGATAGCCAACCGACCCGCCGTGGCGGGTCGGTTGAACGTGGCGTCTGCGGTTTGAACCGTGACGCTTACTGAGTGCCTGCCACCGAAAGGCTGTTGCGCTGCATGTTGCCTGCACCGCTGGCCACGTTGGCCCCGATGTTGCCGCTGGCGTCCTGGAAGGCGCCGCTGCTGATGTAGGCCTTGTTGGTGGTAGACGGGCCGCCGACGGTGTAGTCGTCGAAGAGGCCATCGACGGTGACTTCAGCCAGGCCGTTGTCGCTCACGTTGCCGTAGGTCTGCTGTACGCCGGCAGAGGTGGCCTCGGCGGAGTCGCCCTCGGTGACCGCAGCGGTAAAGGCGTTCTGCTGGCCATTCCCGGCACCGGCCGCCGCGTTGACGGCAATGTTGCCGCTCGCGCCCTCGAAAGCACCGCCAGCCACGCCGCCGGAGTTGGTGGCGCCGACATTGGACACGGCAGTGGCGGAGGAGGACTGGAACGCGAAGTTGGAGGCATTGGCGAACACTTGAGCCTCGTCGGAAGCGGCAAGGGCGGCGTCGTTGGCCTGTTGGTTGCTGTCGCCACCGGCCACGTTGGCCGCGATGTTACCGCTGGCGCCCTGGAAGGAGCCGCTGCTGACGTTAGCCTTGTTGTCGGTGCTGCCGTTGGCGACAACGTTACCGTCATTCAGCTGCTTGCTGTCGACGGTGGCGCCGGCATAGCCCTCGAAGTCGTAGAGGTACAGGCCGCCTTCGAGCTCGATCTCGCCGGAAAAGCCGGAAGACTGGCTGATGGACACGTCCTTGGCGTTGGTAACGGTCGAATCGATGCTGCTGTCGGCGCTGTACTCCTGAGCGATTGCAGCGCCAGAGGCGAGCAGAGCAGAGATAGCAATGGCGATTGGTGCTTTCTTGAACGTCTTCATGAACATTACTCCTGAATGAACCAAAGGTTTGCTACTTGTAATGGCAATGCCGGCAAGTCAGTCCCGCCCCATCCTGAAGCTGAAGCTGTTGCTGGTGGCATTGCCCCTTCCTGCGGACTGGTTGACCTGGATCACACCGGACGCGCCGCGAAAGGTCGAGGATCCCACCCCGACATCCCGCCGCGACGACCGGGAATCATCCGAGTCCCGCTCCTGCCCGCTTCCACCGGAAAGCACCTGACTGAGATTCTCACTGGTCAGTGAGCTTCCCCGTACGCCCAGCGCCACACTCATGGTGTTGCTCTGGACATTCCTTGACCCCGCCGCCTGGTTGACTGAAATCCAGCCGATCGCATGGTTCAGGGCGCTGTCCCTGATCTCCACGCTGGCCTGGTCGGGCGTGAGGCCGTTGTTCGCTTTCACCTGCTGCACCACAATATTGTTGGCGAGGGCATTCGCCCCTACGGCGATGGCGCCGGAATTGCTCTGCAGATTGTGATCGCCGGAAGCGAGATTGACGTTGACTGCGCCGCTTACCCCACGTAGCGCGCTGCCTGAAATGGAAGAAGCGGCGCTGTAGGTCGTGGTAAAGACCTGACGATGTATGTCGCGCTCAGGGCTCGCCTGCTGCGCCGACAGCGGCAGGGAAACCAGCAGACCGGCAACCAGGCAGAGCGTCCCTCGACGGGTCGGAGCACGGCAGGCTTCCAGCGTGCCTGTTCGGGTCTCGCTCGTTGCGTTATTGCGTGTTAAGAAACGCATGACGTTCACCTGACCCTCGTCGTGTTAATCGATTGCTGCTGCCGATTGTTGCCTTGCGATTGCTGGCTCCCGGTTCTCCCTTTTGTGCGGGAGCCCTGTGTTTCATCCCACAGAATGACGGCCCAGGGCTCGTCCAGTTCGAGCTTCGCTGCTGCTACGTAACGTCCACGTACGCCTTCGAGATGCGCTGCATCCAGTTCCTGCCAGGCGCTTTCGCCATCGTTGGCCGGGAAAACGTCGAAGCCAGACTCGAAAGACAACCTTCCATCCTCGCCAAGCGCGACGTCAGCGGAACACCAGGCCAAGCCGAACAGCAGGGTACCCAACAGCAAGCGCAGCCTTCCGGGGGTTTTCAGCTGTCTTGTGATGCGTTTTCCGTCTGCCGGGTGAGTGTTCATGGTGCGCCCTCGTTGAGACTCGTGGATAACAGAGCAAGGGCCGTGCCAAATTAATAAGCTGTTGATTTATATGAGGTTGTATAAATCACTTCGCTTAAGCGTGTGTTAACCTATGGAAACGAAGCGGGTTACAAACTTGTGCTCAGCGGTATGAAATTTCTTGTTTCGCTTCGTAAAAGACTGATGCAGAGACAGAAGCCAATGAGTGTTAACCTGGAGTTACATAATACGCGATGCGTTAAATAACTCTCTCTAGGCATTTGATTTATAAAGATTAAATAAGGAGCAAGTTAGTGGATACGCTATGCCTGGCGCCTTGGAGGGGTCTTCTTTTTTCTTAAAAGAGTCAGCTTATTATTAAAAGGAATAGAAATATTCTTTCTATATGAAAAAAAGATATTAACACTTTTTTTACAATATGTCCGAAACTCCAAGGGCATTATCTTTACAATTTTTTACATTTAGTATTATTCATTCAGGGAAGGGGGGCATGACCAAAATGGAGACTCGCATTCTTCTTGTGACGAACGTGAATCCACAGTCCAAGCTGTTTGTCGATCATCTACAGCGTCAACTGGGTCATGAAGTGATTTCTACCGACACAGAGGCGATGCCTAGCTTAGCGAAGGATGAGAATACATTAGTCATTCTCGATCTAGACCATTTGAGCGAAGCGGCTATACAAAAATGGCAGACAGAGGTGGATGGGAAGGAAGACGTCAGCCTCGCGGCTTTCAATGTCCGTGACGAAGACCATGCCGTAGAACTCCTGTCGTCACTCAACCTGCAGGGTATCTTCTATCGCAATGATAGTATCGAGCTGATTTGCAAAGGAATAGAGGCCCTTCAGAACGGCAGCCTTTGGATGTCTCGTGCTTTAATGACACGCATGATCCAGCTGCTGCGTCGACAGCAGATGAACTCCTACCGACCGGCATGCGGACTGACTCAGCGCGAGCTCGAGATTATCGGTTTGCTTGGCACAGGCTCAACCAACTCGGAAATAGCCGAGAAACTCTTTGTCAGTGAACATACCGTCAAATCCCATCTTTACAATATTTTCCGCAAGATCAAGGTGCACAACCGTCTGCAAGCAATGAACTGGGCTCGACGCAACCTGTTCAGCGTACCGCCGAGCCATCGGCGGGAAACACGATATTGACGACGTCAGGAAGCGTCGGGGGGAGACGCCGTTAATGGTTTCGGTACGCCCTACGCATCCCATCCTCAGGCGCAGCAAAAGGAGTGGGGGTCGCCTCTCACCGCGACACTCCGCTGACACATAGTTCAACAGCACACAGTCGAGAGCGGGAATGTTATTTCGATGCGAGTTGGCAATTATCGCCGTTCTGCTGTTTTGCTGTGCCGGCCAGGCTACAGCGGACACACACGCACCCGCTCCGAGTCAACCTGCCGCTCCCCCTGAGGGCACGGTTCCCGGTGACTCGATAGAGGAGGAAGAGGTCCTTGAGGAGGAGGACGCGACAAAGGAACTGTCACGTCAGTTTCGCCTGGGCGAACCGGGCCTTTCGGGCGTCATCGTCGATCGAACGATCACGATGATGGGCAAGGCGTTTTACCGTCGCTTCAGCCAGCTCGTCGCCGAGAGTCCCCTCCTATCCAACGTCACGTTATCCGTTCAGGAACGCCCCGATGCACGCTGGGGAAGCCAGGTCTGGGTGGCAGAGAACAACCGGATCCTGTTCCAGGCCACCCTGCCCCCACGCCTGAGCGACATCGATCGCTACGCCGAGGCCGCTGTCGAGCAGGTAGAGCAATTGTTGGTGCAACGCTCCATACAGCAGGCCCTCGAAGACGACCCGGACCTGGCCGACGAAGAGATCTAGACCAAAAAAGACAAAGTGAGGAAGAGAACGTCATGAACCGACCAAGACGCTCGTTCGCCATACCATTCGCCGCTTTGCTCGCCCTGGCGGGAGGCGTGCAGGCGGGAGAGCTGATCTATCGCCCCGTCAACCCCTCGTTTGGGGGTGACCCGCTGCTTGGCAATCATTTGCTCAACAAGGCGCAAGCGCAGGATACGCACAAGGATCCCAATGCTCCCGATTTCGGCGGTTTCTCGGAAGTGGATTTCTTTCTGCAGGACCTACGTGCCGATCTGATCAACCGCGCCATCGACGATGCCCTTGATCCCGAAAAACCCGGCGGCAGTGAAAGCGTCATCGACAATTCCTCGCTGAACGTCAGGTTCGTCAATAGGGGCGGTGGAACCTTTGAGATGGTCATCACCGACAAAAGAACGAATGAAGTCACCCGGATCGACTTCGGTACTCCTTACTGAGAGGGCTAAAGCATGAAAGCACTGCGAATCGGCCTCTTGACCGGATTGATGTTTCTGGGTGGCTGTGCCGGCATGGTGACATCGCCGGAGGGACTGGAAGGCGCACCGGCAACGCTTGCTCCCCGTTCAGGCACTTATGCCGACCTCACCGGCCTGCCTCGCCCAGCGGCCCCGATTTACACCGCCGTCTACGATTTTCGCGACCAAACCGGCCAGTACCGCCCCCAGCCTGCCAGCACCTTCTCTACGGCCGTCACCCAAGGGGGGGCCGCCATGCTGAGCTCCGCTCTGGCGGATTCCGGCTGGTTCATTCCGCTCGAGCGTGTCGGCCTGCAGAACCTGTTGACCGAACGCCGTATCATCCGCGCCAATCTGGAAAGAGACGGACGCGAGAATGAGCTCGATTCCCTCAATGCTGCCCGAATCCTGATGGAGGGAGGCATCATCGCCTACGACTCCAACATGAAGACGGGTGGCGTGGGTGCCGAGTATTTCGGCATTGGCTCCTCCGGTCAGTACCAGGTGGATCAGGTGACAATCAATCTGCGCGCGGTGGACATAGCCACTGGCGAGGTACTGGGCAATGTCACGACGAGCAAGACGGTCTACTCCTACGAAGTTCGCGCCGGTGTCTACCGCTTCGTCAGCTTCCGTCGACTGCTGGAAGCGGAAGCCGGCTATACGCATAACGAACCCGTACAGATGGCGGTGATGTCGGCTATCGAGTCAGCCGTCATCCATCTCGTTACGCAGGGCGTGGATAGAAATCTTTGGAACCTGGCCAACCCAGGTGACAGTAATCATCCTGTCCTCTCGGCCTATCGGGAAGCTTCCTCTCCACTCTTATAGAAAAGGCTTATTCAAAGGCGCCGATACGGCGCCTTTTCTGTTTCTGGATGGAAATCGACATACTATTGGACCAGATAACTAATGCTTTGACTCAAAATGGTTTCTATTTTCTTAACCGCTAATTTGATATTTATTTATGATGGAAAGTTCTTTGTTACAGAGCGATTCTGTAATTCAAAGTAACTCAAGATAGGCGTTCCGTCATGAAGTGCAATGGATTTGTTATCCTGGCTCTCGGTACGATGCTACTTGCCCATGGTGCCTCCGCGGCAGATCTCATTGAAAGTTCTGAATTCGCTTTGGAACCGGTTAAAGGGTCGCCTCCGCAAGTCGCTACGATAGATCAAGAAGGGTACGGCAACGACGCCACAATTCTACAACGAGGTAGCCACAACGGCGCCCATGTGACACAGCATGGGATCAATAACATCGCTCTGGTCAGCCAACTCGGGAAGTCTAATGGTGCTCGTGTGATTCAGAGCGGTGCCCAGCTGGAGGCTTCAATACTGCAGCATGGTTATGGCCACGATGCCAGTATCATCCAGTCAGGCTACGGCAAGGAGGCGGCCATCACCCAGCATGGCGGCTACGGCAGTGCAGGCATTCATCAACTAGGAAACGGACAAAGCACGCCGATCAGCGTCACGCAATATTCGCGTGGAAGGGCCGCGGTACAGGTTTATCAGTATTAATTTTTCTGCAGATTAAAAATTATTTTCAGTGTAGTACGCGGAAACGGCTAGTTATGCTGTTTCCTTCACCACCTTGGCGGCTAAAGCCTTACCAAGGTTAAAAAAGGGGAACCACGATGAAACTGAAGATGAGTATCCTTGCAGCAGCTATCGCCATGTCTGGCACAGCTCTGGCGAACCAAAACGAGTCGTATATCGACCAGGAAGGCATTAGCAATAACGCAAGCGTAACACAGCTTACCCAGGGCGCAGGCAATAATGAGTCTGACCTGACACAAGCAGGCGCTTATAACGACGCAACCGTACTCCAAAAAGGTTGGCAGGGTTATAACGAATCGGAGATTTCCCAGGAGGGCGCGGGAAATCGTGCCGATACAATGCAGCACGGCACAAAGAATAACGCTAGCTTGGCGCAGGCCGGTGCGTACAATTCTTCCGAAAGCCAGCAGTTCGGCAGCCGGAACACCCTTCAGGTAGAACAGGAAGGAACGAAGAACAACGCCTCTTCGTATCAAAATGGCTGGCGAAACGTTGCCGAAGTCAACCAGAGTGGCAGCTTCAACGACTCCAATGTCGTACAGTGGGAGGACAAGAATGTCGCGGTGGTAGATCAGGAGGGTACCAAGCTCTCCTCTGACATTACACAGTCGGGGGACTACAACTACGCCGATGTCGAACAGAGCGGCAGCTTCAACGGCTCATCGATTGATCAGGACGGCACTCTGAACGAGGCGATGGTTAGCCAGAGCGGTACCAAGAACACTTCCGACATCGAACAGAGCGGGAAATACAACACGGCTACGGTAGAGCAGAGCCAGTTCAACAACGACGCCCTCATCACCCAAAGTGGCCGATACAATACGTCCGACGTGACGCAGAGTGGCTTCAATGATGTGGCGTACTCTTCCCAGTCAGGTCTGGGCCATGATTCATCGATCAGCCAGTCGGCGCTGCCGGGCTTCCTCGGTGGACTGGCTAGCCTGGCCAGTAACAGTGCCACCCATATTCAAATGGGCGTTAACAACTCTGCTGTTACCACGCAAGCGGGTGGCGGCAACACGGCTCACGTTCATCAGCACTGAGCCAATAGCAAAAGGGGCCTGCCTTGCAGGCCCCTTCTTGTAGGCAGTCAAAAAGAGGAGAACCCTTTACCGGACTTTCAAACTCAGTTGGCTGTGTTCGCCGTGAGAACGCGATCGACTGATATTCCCACCCTTACGAACCTCTACAGTCAGGCCACCCTCAGGGCTCGTCTGGCGCACATTGGCTTCCAGCGCTTCACCGTGGTAACGATGTTCGCTGGGCACGGCCCCCTCCAGCTCATGGTTCTCGGTCGTTCCATTGTTCTGGACTCGCAACGTTGCCTGAAAGCGTGTGCCTGGCTCGCCATCGAACAGGATCTCGATCAGGTTAGAGGGATTCTCCTTCACTGCAACCTCCCTTTCGCTCGCCATGGAGCCATTTTCTCCGGCAAGTGCATGCGTACCAAGCCAGGCAAACAATACGAAAGATAAAAATCTCACCATCACTTTGGCCTCAGCTGAAAGTCAGCCATATGCGCTGATCCACAAGCTCTGCCAATCTATCGCTGGCGTTCTCAGCGGTCGTGTCGAGGTGCAGCAGGAAGGGACTCTCCTCCTCCTCGAAGGATTCGAACCGCGCCTGCTGTCGTCGCAGCACCTCGAGGCTCCTGACCGGTTCGACTCCCTGGCGCCTGGCGCGTTTGTCGATGCGTGCGCGGAGGGTTTCGTCATCCGCCTCGAAGCTGACGATGAGGACTGGCAGGCCTCTCGCCTCGCCCTGTTGGCGTAACAGCCGGCGTTGCGCACGCGTCAGGCAAGTGGCATCGATGCAGGTGGGAATGCCTGCGTTGAGCAGAAGCCCGGCCAGACTGGCCAGGCGATGGTAGGTGCGATCGGTCGTCTCGGCACTGAAGATATCCACATCCGGTTCGGGCTCGACCGTCTGTGGAGAAATACCGAACAGGCGTCGCCGCTCGGCATCCGAGCATAGCCTGACGGCACCCAGCCGCTCGACGATCTCGGCCATGAAACGGCTCTTGCCACTGCCCGACACCCCGACGCCGATGATCAACGGCGGAAAGCGAAAGTTGGAAACCTGCTCGGCCAGTTCCAGATAGCGACGGCACTCCGTCATGCTCTCGGCCAAACGGAAGGCCGGCTCACGCTCGGAATCCCAGCGCTGCAACGCTCGCCGGGCGCCGGCGAGCGAGCGGCATACGGCGTACACCGATATCAGCCGGGTGATGGCGTAATCGCCCGAAAGGCGCAGATAACGATCCAGAGCGTAATGGGCAAGCCGCGTTTCATCGCGCACGTATAGCCCCACCAGCAGCGATACCAGGTCGAATCCAGGATCGAGACGCCGCCCCGCAAGCGGGTCGGAGGGCTCGAGATCGAGAGCGTTGGACATGATCAGGCGCTGGCGGTCGCACAGGGGCATGACCTGGCGACCCACCACCCAGCTCGGACGGGGCTCGCCGCGTTCGTCGAACCAGGGCTCGAGTCGCACCATCTCCTGCTCCAACCAGTCGCGTAGCTGAAACAGGCGACGCCGATCCTCCTCACCGGTCAGGCGCGCGTCGAGCTCGCCCACTTCGTCCTCCACCAGTGCCCGGGTCGACGCCAGGCAGCCCGAGGAACCCACGTAGGGAAGGTCGTCGACGAAGGAGCGATGAGACGCCACCAGTGAATCGATCAGTTCATCCAGGCCAAGGGCGGTGGAAGAAGAGGTCATGCATTGTGCGGAAGTGGCGTCCATGTTCACTCCTGATAGCAATTTAGCCTCGTCAAGGCTGGCGTACCTGGGCAAACGCCTTCTCGGCGGCGTCCAGCGTCAGTTGTATGTCTTCCGGCGTGTGGGCGCTCGACATGAATCCCGCCTCGTACGCGGAGGGTGCCAGGTAGACCCCCTCGTCCAGCATCGCCGTGAAGAAACGGCGAAAGGCATCGGCGTCGCAGGCCGTGGCCTGGGCAAAGTTGTCGACCCGCGACTGCCCGGTAAAGAAAAGACCGAACATGCCGCCAGCGCGCTGGGTGATCATGTCGACGCCGGCCGTATCGGCGCGCTCCTGCAGGCCATGACAGAGTGTTTCCACCCGCTGCGCCAAGGCATCGTGGAAGCCAGGCTCGCGCAGCTTGGTCAGCAGGGCGATACCTGCCGCCATGGCCAGCGGATTGCCCGAGAGCGTACCCGCCTGGTAAACCGGTCCCAGCGGCGAGATCTGCTCCATGACCTCGCGCTTGCCACCGAAAGCCCCCACCGGCATGCCGCCGCCGACGATCTTGCCCAGACAGGTCAGATCGGGCTCGACGCCGTAGTGAGCCTGGGCACCGCCCATGGCAACGCGAAAACCGGTCATAACCTCATCAAAGATCAGCACACTGCCGTGCTCGGTGCAAACCCGGCGCAGGGTTTCAAGGAAATCCGGCTGCGGTGGTATGCAGTTCATGTTGCCGGCCACCGGCTCGACGATGAGGCAGGCGATCTCGCTACCGATCTCTTCGAAGCAGGCCTCCACCTCGTCAATGTCGTTGTAGGACAGGGTAATGGTGTGTTCCGCCAGGGAAGCCGGTACCCCCGGCGAGCTGGGTTCGCCATGAGTCAGGGCGCCGGAGCCTGCCTTGACCAACAGCGAGTCCGAATGACCGTGGTAGTTGCCCTCGAACTTGACGATCTTGTCGCGACCGGTGAAGCCTCGCGCCAAGCGGATCGCCGACATGGTGGCCTCGGTGCCTGAATTGACCATGCGCACCAGCTCGATCGACGGGATCATCTCGCAGATCAGGTCGGCCATAGTGGTCTCGATGGCGGTCGGTGTCCCGAACGAGAGGCCATGATCGAGCCGGCTGCGCACGGCACCCAGTACATCGGGGTCGGCGTGTCCGGTGATCATCGGCCCCCAGGAGCCGACGTAATCGACGTAACGTTTGCCTTCCACGTCGAACAGGTAGGCACCTTGGGCTCGCTCCATGAACACCGGCGGCCGGTGCAGCCCCTTGAAGGCACGCACGGGAGAGTTGACACCACCGGGAATGTGGCGGCAGGCCTGTTCGAAGAGCGTTGCGGAAGTGGTCATGTAAGCCTCGTTGCTGTCACGTGAATGGTGGGTCCCCGTCACGGGAGGTGCCAGGCTCACGCTGCCCGGTCTGTGGATAACTTCTTGGATAACCTTTGAATCATGAGTGAAGTGACGGTGATTTTCGCTCATTGCCTGGGCTGGGGTCACGCCCTGAGCAAAATCGTGCTGAACAGCGCCAGGCATCAAGCGACGCGGCAGCGCCTGCGCGTTGCCCGGCTGCCAAGCATGGGCCAAGGCCTGCCAGGTGAAGCGCTGGGCCTGTTCGCAGGCAGTGGTCAACGTTTCGCCGGTAGCGAGACGCGCCGCCAGCGCGGCAGCCAGGGTGCAGCCCGAACCGTGGAATCCCCCCGCCAGGCGAGGCCAGCGCCAGGCAACCCGGCCTTCCTGCCAGTACAGGACATGCTCGACCTCATTCCCGGGAACATGGTCGTTGGGGTCGTCGCTGCCCGTCACCAGCACGGCACGACAGCCCAGCGCGATCAGACGCTGCGCCCGTGCCTCGTCATCGTCGCCCCCCTCCCCGGCAAGACGCTCCAGCTCGAGACGATTGGGGGTCAGAATATCCACAAGCGGCAACAAACGGGAGCGGAAAGACTCGATCAGAGCGGTTGTGGATAACTCTCTTCCACCGCCCGCCTTGAGCACCGGATCGACAATGACCGGCACGCCCGGATGCGCCTTGACGATATCAACCACGGCATCGAGCGCATCGCGGCTGGCCAGCAACCCGACCTTGATCGCCGCCAGGCGAAAACCCGACAGTCGTGCCGCCATTTCGCGAAACAGATCTAGCGGTACCGGCACCACGCGATGCACGTCCTGGCAGTCCTGAACCGTCAATGCCGTCGGCACCGACATGGCCCAGCCGCCACAGGCGGCGATCGCCTCGCCATCGGCAGTGAGTCCCGCCCCGCCCGTGGGATCATGGCCCGCCAGCACCAACACGATCGGGAGCTGTCCCTTCATAGCGCTCGGCACGGTCAAAAAGGCTTGAGAACAGCCAGGATCACGATGCCCAGCAACGCGACCACCGGCAACTCATTGAACCAGCGGAAGAAGACATGGCTACGCCGGCAGCGACCCGCGGCGAACTGCTTGAGGTAGACCAGACAGACATGGTGATAGGCCACCAGTAACAGTACCAGCGCCAGCTTGGCGTGCATCCAGCCCATGCCGAGCCACTGGGGCATGAGATAGAGCAGCCAGGCCCCCAAGGCTATCACGGCAATCATCGAAGGGGTCATGATGCCGCGGTAGAGCTTGCGCTCCATCACGCCGAAATAATCGATGGCCTGCTGCTCCCCCTTGTCGCGTGCCATGGCATGGTAGACGTACAGGCGCGGCAGGTAGAACAGCGCCGCGAACCAGGTCACGACGGCCACGATGTGAAGGGCCTTGATCCAGAGATACATGGAGTCTCCTCAGGAGAATGACAACGACTTGGACATATTCGGCTCTTCACTTCAGCGAATAGTAACGCTCGATGGAACCGCGGGTGATGATACCGGAAATTCGCTTGTGCTTCGGTCGCCGGCCCTGTTCGACGAAGAGCGCATCGACCGCCTGGTCATTGAGCCACTCGAAGGCCTCCGACAGGGTCGCCTGGGAATGGATCGGCGCCATCTCCAGGCGCAGCCCCGGCACCTCGAGCAGGTCGATCAAGCCCTCCTCGGTGGCTGCTTCCTCGCTGTCGACTTCATCGATCAGCGCCCGGGCCAGGTCGGCGGCCTTGAGCGCCAGGGTCGGCTTGTCATCGGTTGAACGCAGGATCAAGATCCAGGCCGGCTTGGCATCGAGCAGTGCACGAGCCTGGTCGCGTGTCACCATGCGCGGCGTGGTCACGAAGCTGCGCTCCATCACCGCCGGCACCGACACGCGCGAAAGCGCCTGCATCAAGGGTTGCTGCAGGGGATGCAGGCCATGGCGGGTGACGCTGATGAAGAAGCCATCGCAACGACACAACTGGCGGGCCGTGAGCCCCGACACCACGACTGCCAGCATACCGGGCAGGATGATATTGGGGTTATGGGTCAGTTCCAGCAGCGCCATCAGCGCCGCCAGCGGCGCCTGCAGCACTGCGCCCATCATCGCCGCCATGCCGAGCATGGCATAGAAGCCGGGTTCGACACCCAGCTGGGGGAATAGCCGGGCGCCCACCAGATCGGCCAGCGCCCCGGCGGCGGCTCCGACCACCAGCACCGGGCCGATGATACCGATGGGAATGCCGCTGGCCACGGTGACCGCCGTCAGCAGCAGCTTGGCCACGACCAGCGCCAGCAGGACATCCACTGCCAAGTTGCCCGCCAGCGAGGCATCCAGGCTGTCATAGCCGATGCCCTGCACGTCGGGATACCACCACGCCACCGCGGCCGTTCCCAGTGCCACCAGTGCCAGGCGCGGCACGACCGGCAGGCCACCGATGCGCTCACTGCGTGACACATGGATGAACAACCCGGCCAACAGCCCGATAAACAGTGCCGTGACGACGATCCAGGGCAAGTTCAGCAGCGAACCGAGGCTGACGCTGGGTACCTGGACCGCCGGCTCCGAGCCGTATACCAGGATGGCTATCAGCGCTCCCATGGTAGAAGCCAGGATCACCGGCATGAAGCCGGCGATTGTGTACTCCATCATCACCACTTCCATGGCGAAGATGACGCCGGCAATCGGCGTGTTGAAGGACGCCGAGATTCCCGCTGCCGTACCGCAGGCCACCAGGACCCGAAGGCTGTTGTGGGGCAGTCGCAGATGTTGCCCAAGGCCGCTGGCCGCAGCCGCCCCGAGGTGGATCGCCGGACCTTCGCGGCCGGCGGAGAGCCCACCCAGCACCGATGCCACCCCGACCCACCACTGGTTGACCCAGTTGCGCAAGGGAAAGCGGCCCTGATGATAGGTAAGGCGCTCGATGACGTGGGCCACGCCCATCTTGCGCGCGGCGGACGGCTGGCGCCACAGGAACACACCGATCAGGGTGACGGCCATCAGCGGCAGGCTCGAGCGCACCAGTGGCGGCAGCCCTTCGAAGGCTTCGTGATAGCCAGCGGGCATGAAGACCAAGCCGCCCAGCTCGAGCAATAGCCGGAACCCCACCATCACCGCGCCGGTCAGAAGCCCCGAGATGACACCCAGCACGCAGAGCTGAGGCAGGGCGTCGACACTGGCCAGCTTGCGGCGAAAGCCCTCCAGGCTGAAGGTGGGAAGCGAGAGGCGCGGCACGGCAGTTTCCTGTGCGAACGGTTGGCTTTGGGAACGAACGAAAGGCGGTTGGGTCGCCGCCCCCTCTCTTGTGTATCATATCCGAACAGAGCGGTCCCGTTGGTGGTCGCTTCCTGCCAGGCAAACTTCGAAGGAGTCGCGTAGTGATCAAGGTCGGAATCGTCGGCGGCACCGGATATACCGGCGTCGAACTGCTCAGGCTGCTGGCTCAGCACCCCGAGGTCGAGATCGAGGCGATCACTTCTCGCTCCGAGGCCGGCATGCGCGTGTGCGAGATGTATCCCAATCTCCGCGGTCACTACGACACGCTTGCCTTCAGCGAGCCCGACCCGCGCCGGCTGGGCGCCTGCGATGCGGTGTTCTTCGCCACCCCGCACGGGGTCGCACATGCCCTGGCAGGAGAACTGCTCGCCCAGGGGACCCGGGTGATCGACCTTTCCGCCGATTTCCGCCTGCGCGATGCCGATGTCTGGGCCGAATGGTACGGGCAGCCCCATGGCGCCCCCGAACTGCTCGAAGAAGCCGTCTACGGCCTGCCCGAGATGCATCGCAGCCGTATTCGTGAGGCACGCCTGATCGCCGTACCCGGCTGCTACCCTACAGCGGTACAGCTGGGCTTGCTGCCCCTGCTCGAGGCCGGGTTGGTTGATACCGGACACATCATCGCGGACTGCAAGTCCGGCGTGACCGGCGCCGGACGCGGCGCCAAGGTGCCGTCGCTGCTGGCCGAGGCCAGTGAATCGATGAAAGCCTATGGCGCCGCCGGCCACCGCCATTTGCCGGAAATCCGGCAAGGCCTCGGCGACGCCGCCAACGGGCCGGTAGGCCTGACCTTCGTGCCGCATCTCACCCCGATGATTCGCGGCATCCATGCCACGCTGTACGGACGACTGACCGCCGATCCGGGCGACCTTCAGGCTCGCTTCGAAGAACGCTTCGCCGATGAGCCTTTCGTCGACGTGATGCCCGTCGGCAGCCATCCCGAGACACGCAGCGTCAGGGGCGCCAACGTCTGCCGCCTTGCGGTGCATCGCCCCTCGGGCGGCGACACCGTGGTAGTGCTGTCGGTGATCGACAATCTGGTCAAGGGCGCTTCGGGTCAAGCCATACAGAACCTCAACCTGATGTTCGGCTTCGCCGAGAATGCCGGGCTCGCCGCCCCTGCGCTGATGCCCTGAGGCAAGCGATTCCCATCCCCGGTAATAGTTGACCCTTTTACTGGGGATTAGGGATAATCCCCCGTTAACCCTTCATTCAGCTCAAGGGAGGAAGCCCATGAGCGGCGCAGAATCCTTCACGCCCACTCCCATGATGCTCTCCGGCGCCGCAAGGAAGCGGCTGCACGCGCTCATCAAGGAAGAGGGCAAGCCCGAGCTCAAGCTTCGCGTCTACGTGACGGGAGGTGGCTGTTCGGGGTTCCAGTACGGCTTCGATTTCGCCGAGTCCGTCGGCGAGGACGACACCCTCATCGAGTTCGGCGAGGTGGCGCTGGTCGTCGACGAACTCTCCTACCAGTACCTTGTGGGTTCCACCGTGGACTACGAGGAGGGACTCGCCGGCGCCCGTTTCCTGGTACAGAACCCCAACGCCACGACCACCTGCGGCTGCGGTGCCTCCTTCATGGTATAACCCTCGACTTGACGCTTCCCCGTGAACTCGCCATGGTTTAAAGGCGTATTTCACAACAGATCACCATGGGGAAACGTATGAAAAAACAAGTGAAAACGGCCACCCTGGTTACCGGCATCACTGTCAGCCTGGGAGCGTCGAGCTTGGCTGTCGCCAATGAAACGCTCGACGTGGTCACCGATCCCAGCTTCGTGCCATTCGAGATGATGGATCAGGAAACCGGCGAAATGGTCGGTTTCGACATGGACATCATCGCTGAAGTCGCCGAGCGGGCCGGGTTCGACTACGAACTCGAAACCATGGACTTCAACGGCATCATCCCCGCCGTCCAGACCGGCAATGTGGACATTGCCATCGCCGGCATCACCATCACCGACGAGCGCGCGGAAATCGTCGACTTCTCGGACCCCTACTACGATAGCGGCCTGCAGATCCTGGTGCGTGCCGATGAGGATGGCATCGAGGAGATCGAGGATCTCGAAGGCAAGACCATCGCCACCAAGGTCGGCTCCACCAGCTACGATTTTTTGCAGGAAAACCTCGGCGATAGCGCCGAAATCACTCCCTACCCCGGCAGCAGCGACATGTACATGGCTCTGCTCGGCGGCAACGCCGACGCCGTGTTCTACGATGCCCCCAACGTCGCCTACTTCGCCCAGACCCGCGGCGAAGGTCGGGCCAAGGTCGTCGGCCCGCTCTACGAAGGCCAGCAGTACGGCATCGTCTTCGTCAAAGGCAGCGAATGGGTCGAGCCGGCCAACGAGGCACTGGCCGAGATGCGCGACGACGGCACCTACGACGAAATTCACGAAAAGTGGTTCGGCAGCGCCAGCGACGAGTGAGCCTGGCGACATCCTGAGGCGGGGTCGGGTCATCGAACCCGACCCCGCTGTTTGTCACATACCTGTGACGCCTGAGCCCTGAGACGCGTCTTGACGGGAGAGCCCTAGTGGACGTCACCTTCCAATTCGACTGGGAGGCAGCCTTCGCCTCCATTCCCTTCCTGCTGAAAGGGATCCCCTACACCCTGCTGATCTCCTTCGGTGGCCTGGCCATCGGTTTCCTGATCGGCATCGTTTTCGGTCTTCTGCGCATCAGCCCCCTCGTCTGGCTGCGGGTACCCGCCATCGTCTACATCGAGGTTTTCCGCGGCACCCCGGTGCTGGTCCAGGTGCTGTTCATCTTCTACGGCCTGCCTCAGATTCTCGGCGGACCGATCAACGCCCTGGTCGCCGGTATCGCGGCCATCGCCGTGAACGCCGGGGCCTACATCTCCGAAATCGTGCGCGGTGGCGTGCAATCGATCGAACGCGGCCAGCGCGAGGCCAGCCTGTCGCTGGGTCTGTCGCGGGTACAGTCGTTCCGTTACATCATCTGGCCCCAGGCACTTCGCCGCATGATCCCGCCCCTCGGCAACCAGGGCATCATCAGTATCAAGGACACATCGCTGTTCTCGGTGATCGGCGTAGGCGAGCTGGTCCGCCAGGGCCAGGTCTATATCGCCACGACCTTCAACGCCCTGGAGGTCTACCTCATGGTCGCCCTGCTCTACCTGGCGATCACGCTGAGCCTTTCGTTTGCGCTGCGCATGCTCGAGCGCAGGGGCCTGGTCGGACAATAGAAGGAGCGCGACATGATGCGAGACAACTCTCCCTCCGCTGCCGCGCCCATCGTGCGCATGCAGAAGGTCAACAAGCACTTCGGCAACCTCCACGTGCTCAAGGACATCGACCTTGCGATTCAACCGGGCGAGGTGGTGGTGGTGATCGGGGCCAGCGGCTCAGGCAAATCCACCCTGATACGCTGCATCAATGGCCTGGAGGAGTTCCAGCAGGGGCATATCGAGGTCGACGGCAACGAGCTGCTGCCCAACGGCAGAAGCAGCCGTGCCCTGCAGAAGATTCGTACCGAAGTAGGCATGGTATTCCAGCAGTTCAATCTCTTTCCTCATCTGAGCGTGCGTGACAACGTCACGCTGGCGCCCATGAAGGTACGTGGCTGGAGCCGGGCCGATGCCACCGAGACCGCCAATCGGCTACTCGACCGCGTGGGTATCGCCGATCAGGCCGACAAGTACCCCTCCCAGCTCTCGGGTGGTCAACAGCAGCGCGTCGCCCTGGCCCGCGCTCTGGCCATGGAACCACGCCTGATGCTGTTCGACGAACCGACCTCGGCGCTCGATCCGGAAATGATCGGCGAAGTGCTCGATGCCATGCGTGAACTTGCGCGCGAGGGCATGACCATGGTGATCGTCACCCACGAGATGGGCTTCGCCCGTGAAGTCGCCGATCGAGTGGTGTTCATTCACCAGGGTGAGATTGTCGAACAGGCCGCACCGGATGTGCTGTTCGACTCGCCCCGCCACGAGCGCACCCAGAACTTCCTTGCCCGGGTTCTGAAGCACTGAAACACCGTTTCCCGCTCTCGGTTCAAGGCCCTGTCGTCGTCGACAGGGCTTTTTTTGGCCTGTGGATAAAAAATTGTCCCTTGCGGCTTTTCCGCTCGGAAGCGGCCTGGTTGTCAGCTTTGCACCTATCCCTCGAGGCTGTTCACAGTCCCGGTGACAAGCCGGGTAGGCAGCGGTGGAAAAAGCGTGTAGTTTTCGCGTTGTGGAAAAGGCCGCTTTTCATCCACAGGCTCAGCACCGCCCGCTCTCAGCTAGTCACCTTCTTCTCCGCAGATGAGTCAACAATGCAATGCTTTGGTATTAAAGGGCTTGCTACTGTTATCCACAGAATTTGTCCACACCAGTAGTCACTATCACAACAGAACTTCTCTCTTTTAATCATTCTGTTTTGTTTAAGTGAGATGAAGGAGACGCTGTGCGAACGGGCCTATGTGGAAAACCCCTGACGCTTACCCACAGGCCGTTTATACTGGCAGGCTGTTTTTCGTCCCTGGCAATATCTGCGCGCAAGCGCAATGAGGTGCACCTTGGAGTATCCAGACCGGTTTGACGTCATCGTCATCGGCGGAGGCCATGCGGGAACCGAAGCCGCTCTGGCTTCTGCCCGGATGGGCTGCCAAACCCTGCTGCTGACCCACAACATCGAGACCTTGGGCCAGATGTCCTGCAATCCCGCTATTGGCGGCATTGGCAAGAGTCATCTGGTCAAGGAGATCGATGCGCTGGGCGGTGCCATGGGCCTGGCAACCGACCTTGGCGGCATCCAGTTCCGCGTCCTCAATGCACGCAAGGGGCCGGCAGTACGTGCCACCCGGGCTCAGGCCGACCGCATACGCTACAAGGCCGCCATTCGCGACATGCTGGAGAACCAGGCCAACCTGACGCTGTTCCAGCAGGCCGCCGGCGACCTGATCGTCGACGGTGATACGGTGCGTGGCGTGGTCACCGAAACCGGCATTCGCTTCCGTGCCGAAACGGTCGTGCTGTGTACCGGCACCTTCCTCGGTGGGGTGATTCACATCGGCCTCGACCAGAGCCGCGGCGGTCGCGCCGGCGACCCTCCCTCGAACGCGCTGGCGAGCCGTCTGCGTGCACTGCCATTCCGTGTCGACCGGCTCAAGACCGGCACGCCGCCGCGGCTGGATGCCAAGAGCGTGGACTTCTCGGTGCTCGAGGAGCAGCCGGGTGACTGCCCGACGCCGGTGATGTCCTACCTGGGGCATCGCGACATGCATCCGCGCCAGGTGAGCTGCCATATCGCTCACACCAACGAGCGTACCCACGAGATCATCTTTGCCAATCTCGACCGCTCACCGATGTATTCCGGCGTTATCGAAGGCGTCGGGCCGCGCTACTGTCCGTCGATCGAAGACAAGGTGCACCGCTTCGCTGACAAATCGAGCCATCAGGTCTTCATCGAACCCGAGGGGCTGGAGACCCACGAGCTCTATCCCAACGGCATTTCCACCTCGCTGCCCTTCGACGTGCAACTGCAGGTGGTACGTTCGATCCAGGGTCTGGAAAACGCCCACATCACCCGGCCCGGCTATGCCATCGAGTATGATTTCTTCGATCCGCGCGACCTGAAGCACTCGCTCGAAACGAAATTTATCCACAACCTGTTTTTCGCCGGGCAGATCAACGGCACCACCGGCTACGAGGAAGCCGGTGCCCAGGGGTTGCTCGCCGGGCTCAACGCCGCACGTCGCGCCAAGGGGCTCGAGGCGTGGTGGCCGCGGCGCGACGAGGCGTACCTCGGGGTGCTGGTCGACGATCTGATCACGCTGGGCACGAAGGAGCCCTACCGCATGTTTACCTCGCGCGCCGAGTACCGCCTGCTGCTGCGCGAGGACAATGCCGATCTGCGTCTGACCGAAGCCGGCCGCGAACTCGGCCTTGTCGATGACCGGCGCTGGGCCGTGTTCAGCACGAAGCGCGAGGCGATCGAGCGTGAAAGCGCACGACTGAAGGCCAGCTGGATCCAGCCCGGCAGCGCTGCCGCCGAAGCCATCGAGGCCAGGACCGGCAAGACGCTCGTACGCGAGTACAGCCTCCTCGATCTGCTCAAGCGGCCCGAGCTCGGCTACGCCGACGTCGCCCCTCTCGCCGGCGAGCCGGTCGACGACGAGGCAGTGGCCGAACAGGTGCAGATCCAGGCCAAGTACCAGGGCTACATTGACCGTCAGCAGGACGAGATCGACAAGCTGAAGCGTCATGAGGCCACACCTCTGCCGTCGGATCTCGACTACGCCAAGGTCGAGGGGCTTTCCCACGAGATTCGCCAAAAGCTTGCCGAGGCGCGTCCGCAGACGCTGGCCCAGGCATCGCGGATATCCGGCGTGACGCCGGCGGCGGTTTCGATATTGCTGATTCACTTGAAGAAACGGCGCCTGCTCGACGACAACCGGGTGGCCAGCGGATGAGCGATGCCGTCTTGCCCCAGGTGCAAGCGCGGCTGGACGAAGGGCTCGCCACGCTGGGGATCGAGGCCGACGGGAGACAGCGCGAGCGACTGCTGCGCCTGGTCGGGCTGTTGCACAAGTGGAATCGCGCCTATAACCTCACCGCGATACGCTCGCCGGATGAAATGGTGGCCAGGCACTTGCTCGACAGCGCGGCCGTGCTGCCCTTCGTGGGTCAGGCTCCGCTGCTTGATGTCGGCGCGGGCCCCGGCCTGCCGGGGCTGGTTCTGGCAATTCTCGAACCGAGGCTTGCGGTCACGCTGCTCGACAGCAACGGCAAGAAGGTTCGTTTCCAGCGTCAGGCGGTGATGGAGCTTGGCCTCGACAATGTCACACCCGTTCAGGCCCGGGTCGAGGCCTTTGCCCCGCCGCCGGGCGGCTACGCCCAGGTGATATCGCGGGCTTTCGCCAGCCTGTCGGATTTCCTGCGCCTGACCGAGCATCTGGTGGCGCAGCAGGGCCGCTGGCTGGCCATGAAGGGGCCGGCCGCCGACGAGGAGTTGGCTGCGATGACTCCGGGGTTGACCGTATGCGAACGCCACCTGCTCGCTGTGCCGTTTACCGAGGGGGAGCGCCAGTTGTTGATCGTCGAGCGAATTGATTCCAACCCAGGCCGCCATTGAGCGTGCCTTAGACGCAAGGAACTCGCCCGTGACCCAAATCATCGCCTTGACCAATCAGAAGGGCGGCGTGGGCAAGACCACCACCGCCGTCAATCTGGCCGCCAGTCTGGCGGCGCTGGATCGCCGCGTATTGCTGGTCGATCTCGATCCCCAAGGCCATGCCACCATGGGCAGCGGTATCGATAAACATTCGCTCGAGGGCAGCGTGCTCGACCTGCTGCTGGGCGAGAAGAGTGCTCCCGAAGTGATGCTCGACTGTCCCACTGCCGGTTACTCGCTGCTGCCGGGCAACGGCGACTTGACGGCCGCCGAGGTCGAGCTCCTCGACCGGGCGGAAGGACGCGAGCGCAGCCTGACCGAGGCGCTGGCCAGCGTTGCCGAAGAGTACGATGTGGTGCTCATCGACTGCCCGCCCTCGCTCAACATGCTGACCGTCAATGCGCTGACCGCCGCCAACGGCGTTCTGATCCCGCTGCAGTGCGAGTTCTACGCCCTCGAAGGGCTCTCGGCACTGCTCGATACCGTGGAACAGATCAAGGACAGCGTGAACCCGGACCTGGCGATCTATGGCATCCTGCGTACCATGTTCGACGGCCGCAACAGCCTGACGCGAGACGTATCCAAGCAGCTGCGCGACTACTTCGGCGAAGCGCTGCTCAAGACCACCATCCCGCGCAACGTGCGGGTGGCCGAGGCGCCGAGCCACGGTCTTCCGGTGACCAAGTACGCGCGCTTCTCGCGCGGCAGCCAGGCCCATCGGGTGCTGGCCAAGGAACTGATTCGTCGCCTGTCGCTGTAGTGCGGTCGGTGAACCGGCCTGTCGTGACCCGCTCGTTGTGATGAGGTAGAAGCTGATGACGCGAAAACGCGCCCTGGGCCGTGGCCTGGATGCCCTGATCGGTGCCGGCGCCCGTCGCCGCGAGACGCTCGAGCTGCCCGAAGTGGAGGTCCCCGCCGCCGACGGCAGCGAGCCCAGCGAAGCAGCCCCTGCCGCTTTCGAAGAGCGGCTCGAGCGTCTGCCGCTGGGTCAGCTCTCACGCGGCAAGTACCAGCCCCGCCGCGACATCCAGCCCGAAGCGCTGGAAGAGCTTGCCGACTCGATCCGCGCCCAGGGTGTGATGCAGCCCATCGTGGTACGGCCCATCGGCGAGTCCCGCTACGAGATCATTGCCGGTGAGCGCCGCTGGCGCGCCGCCCAGCTGGCGGAACTCGACACCATCCCGGCGGTGATCCGCGAAGTCAGCGACGAAGTGGCGCTGGCGCTGGCGCTGATCGAGAACATCCAGCGCGAGAACCTCAATCCGGTGGAGGAGGCGATGGCGCTCAAGCGCCTGCTCGACGAGTTCGAACTCACTCAGCAACAGGTCGCCGATGCCGTGGGCAAGTCACGGGCTCAGGTGGCCAACCTGCTGCGCCTGCTCGCACTCGACCCCGAGGTGCAGACCCTGCTCGAGCGTGGCGACCTGGACATGGGACATGCCCGCGCCTTGCTCGCCCTTTCGGGGGCCAAGCAGCGCCGCGCGGCCCACGAAGTGGTCAACAAGGACCTCACCGTGCGTGACACCGAGGCCCTGGTGAAACGCCTTGCCCAGGGCGAACCGAAAAAGAGCGCCGTCGGCTCCCCTAGCCCGGACGTGGCACGGCTCGAAACCCGCCTCGGCGAGCTATTGGGTGCCCCCGTCAAGATTCAGCACGGCCGCGGCGGCAAGGGGCGGTTGACCATACGCTACTCGAGCCTTGATGAGCTCGACGGTATTCTCGAACACATTCGCTAGTAGGCCGTCCTGTCGACAATTGTCTGCGCCTTTGGTCGCAAAGCCACGTCATTCGTGGTCAAAAGCGCCTAGTCTGGTTGAACCGGCCAGGGCGGTTCCCTATAATCCGCCGTTGTTTGCCTGAGCGCGACGCTCGGACCTAACGGCGCTCAGTCCCTGCCTGGCAGGGCAGGAATGTCGACAGATGCAGAGACAAGCTGCGAGGAGGCATGGCCGCCTCGAGGTCGCCAGGTTGCTTCGCCTGCAGGCAGTGATGGTGCCGGCCCTGACGGGGATCGGCGCACTGGTATCGGGAGGCAGCGGCGCTCTGTCGGCTCTGCTGGGAGGGCTGACCGGTCTGATACCCTCCTTCTATTTCGCCTGGCGTATCGGCTCGGTTCGTGGAGGCAAGTGGGCAGGCGCTTTTGTCTCGACGCTGTACCGGGCCGAGGCGGGAAAGTTCGGTTTGACGGTTGCACTGCTGGCTCTGGTGTTCGTGGCAGCGCCCCCCTCAAACCCGATTTTCTTCTTCGTCGCATACGTGGCGGTTCTGTTCACGCATTGGCTCGTGCCCTGGCGCAAGCGTGAAAGGCCGGCTTCTGAATCGAGGTAACGACAGCATGGCAGCAGGTAACGAAGTTACGGCAACGTCCTACATTCAGCACCACCTCCAGAACCTGACGTTCGGCCGCCATCCCGAGAACGGCTGGTCGATCGCCCACTCCGCCGAGGAGGCCCGCGAAATGGGCTTCTGGGCCATCCATCTCGACACCATGGGATGGTCCATCGCCATGGGCCTGTTGTTCATCTGGCTGTTCCGCAAGGCCGGCAAGATCGCCACCACCGGGGTGCCGGGCGGGCTGCAGAACGCCGTCGAGATGGTCATCGAGTTCATCGAGGGCCTGGTGCGCTCCGCCTTCCATGGCAAGAACCCCCTCATCGCACCGCTGGCGTTGACGCTGTTCGTCTGGATCCTGCTGATGAACACGTTGAAGATCATTCCGATCGACTACTTCCCCGAGTTCTTCGCCCGCCTCGGCGTCGAATACATGAAGATCGTCCCCACCACCGACGTCAACGCCACCCTGGGCATGGCGCTGGGCGTGTTCATGTTGATCCTTTACTACAGCGTCAAGGTCAAGGGCGTCAGCGGCTTCGCCCGCGAACTCTCGCTGACGCCGTTCAACTTCTGGCTGCTGATTCCGTTCAACCTGATCCTTGAAGTGGTGGGGCTGGTCGTCAAGCCCTTCAGCCTCGCGATGCGACTGTTCGGCAACATGTTCGCCGGTGAAGTCATCTTCATCCTGATCGCCCTGCTGCCGTTCTGGGCCATCTGGCTGCTCGACGTGCCGTGGGCCATCTTTCACATCCTGGTCATCACGCTCCAGGCCTTTATCTTCACGATGCTCACCGTGGTCTATCTCAGCGCCGCACACGAGCATCACTGAACCGAGCAACATTTGAAGCGCTCTTTCGCTAACCCGTTGTAACCTCAACTCAATACCAGGAGTAACATCATGGAAATGGTCTATCTTTCAGCTGCCATCATCATCGGTCTGGGCGCTCTGGCCACCGGTATCGGCTTCGCCATCCTGGGCGGTAAGCTGCTCGAATCCACCGCCCGTCAGCCCGAGCTGGGTGATCAGCTGCAGACCAAGACCTTCATCATGGCCGGCCTGCTCGACGCCGTACCGATGATCGGCGTAGGTATCGCGATGTACCTGATCTTCGTCGTCGCCGGTTAATGACGCGACCGAGCGCTGGAGCGCTCGGTTTGCTCGTTTCCGGTCGCCACGAACCTGTCAGAGGTACATACCCGTGAATATCAACATGACGCTTATCGGACAAACGATCGCCTTCGCGATTTTTGTCTGGTTCTGTATCAAGTATGTGTGGCCGCCGCTCAGCAATGCGCTTCACGAGCGCCAGAAGAGAATTGCCGAAGGGCTCGATGCGGCCAGCCGGGCGTCACGTGACCTCGAACTCGCCCAGGAGCAGGCGTCCCAGACGCTGCGCGAGAGCAAGGAGCAGGCTTCGCAGATTCTCGAGCAGGCCAACAAGCGTTCGGCGCAGATGATCGAGGAAGCCCGCGAGCAGGCGCGCGCAGAGGGCGAGCGCATGGTCGCCAGCGCGCGTGCCGAGATCGACCAGGAAATCCAGCGTGCCAAGGATGAACTGCGAGCCCAGGTGTCCAGTCTTGCCGTGCTCGGTGCCGAACGCGTTCTGGAAGCCTCCGTCGACGAGAAGGCGCATCGCAAGCTGCTCGACAAGCTGACTGCCGAACTGTGAGGAGGTGATCCATGGCGGAACTGTCTACCGTCGCGCGACCCTACGCCAGAGCGGCGTTCGAGTACGCACGCGATCACCAGGCCCTGGACAGCTGGTCGGAATGGCTCGACAAGCTGGGTCAGGCCGTTGCCGTACGTGACGTGCAGAAGCTTCTGTCGAGCCCGCGTTTCTCACCCGAGCGCAAGGTGGCCATGCTCATCGAGCTGACCGAGCTCAAGCTCGACGACTCGGCCAAGGCTTTCCTCGATATGTTGGGCGAGAGGGGCCGGCTGACGGCGCTTCCTGCGATCGCCGAGCGGTTCGCGTATCTGCGCGCCGAACACGATCAGCGCATCGAGGTGACCGTGGTCTCGGCTTACGAGCTCGATGACACGCAGCAGAACAAGCTCGCCGGCGCGCTCAAGAAGCGGCTGAATCGCGAAATCTCCATTACCACTCAGGTAGAACCGAAGCTGATCGGGGGCGTCATCCTGCGCGCCGGCGATACCGTCATCGACGGGTCGGTGCGCGGTCGATTGAACCGCCTCTCCGAAGCCCTTTCCGCCTGAGTCTGAGGGACATGGCATGCAGCAACTGAATCCTTCCGAGATCAGCGACATCATCAAGCAGCGTATCGAAAAGCTTGATGTCGCATCCGAAGCCCGTAACCAGGGCACCATCGTCAGTGTCTCCGACGGCATCGTGCGTATTCACGGCCTCGAAGACGCGATGTTCGGTGAAATGATCGAATTCCCCGGCAGCATCTTCG
Source organism: Billgrantia hypersalina (assembly GCF_052584175.1). NCBI lineage: Bacteria > Pseudomonadati > Pseudomonadota > Gammaproteobacteria > Oceanospirillales > Halomonadaceae > Billgrantia > Billgrantia hypersalina. The sequence continues at coordinate 174,982 of NZ_JBMIQI010000007.1, read as the reverse complement.
GCATGGTGCTCAACCTCGAGCGCGACTCCGTGGGCGCCGTGGTGCTGGGCGACTACCTGCAGCTGGAAGAAGGCATGACCGCCAGCTGTACCGGCCGCATCCTCGAGGTGCCGGTGGGTCCCGAGCTGATCGGCCGCGTGGTCGATCCGCTGGGCAATCCCATCGATGGCAAGGGCGAGGTCGGCGCCAAGCTGACCGACGCCGTGGAGAAAGTCGCCCCGGGCGTCATCACCCGCCAGTCGGTGGACCAGCCGATCCAGACCGGCCTCAAGGCGATCGACGCCATGGTGCCGATCGGCCGTGGCCAGCGCGAACTGATCATCGGCGACCGCCAGATCGGTAAGTCGGCGATCGCCATCGACGCGATCATCAACCAGAAGGGCAAGGGCGTCACCTGTATCTACGTGGCGATCGGTCAGAAACAATCGACCATTGCCAACGTGGTGCGCAAGCTCGAGGAGCACGGCGCGATGGACCACACCATCGTCGTGGCTTCCGGCGCTGCCGACCCGGCTCCCATGCAGTTCCTGGCACCCTATGCCGGCTGCACCATGGGTGAGTACTTCCGCGACCGCGGTCAGGACGCCTTGATCGTCTACGACGATTTGACCAAGCAGGCCTGGGCCTACCGTCAGGTATCCCTGCTGCTGCGTCGTCCGCCGGGACGTGAAGCCTACCCGGGCGACGTCTTCTATCTCCACTCTCGCCTGCTCGAGCGTGCCGCTCGTGTCAATGCCGACTACGTCGAGAAATTCACCAACGGCGAGGTCACGGGCAAGACCGGCTCACTGACCGCGCTGCCGCTGATCGAGACCCAGGGCGGCGACGTCTCGGCGTTCGTTCCGACCAACGTCATCTCGATCACCGACGGCCAGATCTTCCTCGAGACCGACCAGTTCAACGCGGGTATCCGTCCGGCCATCAACGCCGGTCTGTCGGTATCCCGTGTGGGTGGCTCGGCTCAGACCAAGATCATCAAGAAGCTCGGCGGTGGCGTGCGCCTGGCACTCGCCCAGTATCGCGAGCTGGCGGCCTTCTCCCAGTTCGCTTCCGACCTGGACGAAGCCACCCGCAAGCAGCTGGAGCACGGTCAGCGCGTCACCGAGCTGATGAAGCAGAAGCAGTACTCGCCGCTCTCCGTGGCCGAAATGAGCCTCTCGCTCTATGCGGCCAACGAAGGGTTCCTGGATGATGTCGAGGTGAACAAGGTGTTGGACTTCGAGCGTGCCCTGCACGACTACATGAAGTCCGAGCACGGCGACCTGCTCGACAAGATCAACCAGACCGGCGACTACAGCGACGAGATCCAGCAAGGGTTGAAGCAGGGTCTCGAGCAGTTCAAGGCCACTCAGAGCTGGTAATGCCGCCGGCCCGCCCCACCGGGCGGGCCATGGACATCATCTGAGGGCCACGAACGAGGTAGATCGCTATGGCAGCTGCAAAAGAGATACGCACCCAGATCGGGAGCATCAAGAATACGCAGAAGATCACCAGCGCCATGGAAATGGTCGCTGCGTCGAAGATGCGTAAAGCGCAAGATCTGATGAAGGCCAGCCAGCCTTATGCCCGCCAGATCCGCAACGTAACCAGCCACATTGCCAACGCCAACCCTGAGTACAAGCACGACTATCTGGTCGAGCGCGACGAGGTGAAGCGGGTCGGTTACGTCGTGGTCTCTACCGATCGCGGCCTGTGTGGCGGCTTGAACGTCAACATGTTCAAGGCCGTGATCAAGAGCGCCGCGGCATGGCGACGGGAGGGAGCGGAGCTCGACTTCTGCGCCCTGGGCAGCAAGGCCAGCGGATTTTTCCGCAACTACGGCGGCAACCTGGTCGCGGCCAAGAGCGGCCTGGGCGAGAAGCCGGAAATGGAGGACCTGATCGGTAGCGTCAAGGTGATGCTCGATGCCTACGACGAGGGGCATCTAGATCGCCTCTATGTGGTGTACAACGAGTTCGTCAACACCATGACGCAAAGGCCGGTGGTTCGCCAGCTGTTACCGCTCGACCCGAACATGGGAGCCGATGCGGACGACGAGGACAACAAGCGTCCCGGTAGCTGGGACTACCTGTATGAGCCGGATGCCAAGGCGCTGTTGGATAGCCTGCTGGTTCGTTTCATCGAATCCCAGGTCTATCAGGCGGTGGTCGAGAACGGGGCCTGCGAACAGGCGGCCCGCATGATTGCCATGAAGAACGCCACCGACAACGCCGGTGGGCTGATCGACGATCTGGAGATGGTCTACAACAAGGCCCGTCAGGCCGCCATCACCCAGGAGATTTCCGAGATCGTCGGCGGTGCCGCCGCCGTATAGCGCCCGGGGAGAGCCGCTGTACACTCCCGGTACAGGTTTCATTTGCAGGTATTTGAGAGGATCGCAAGATGAGCGGACGTATCGTACAAATCATCGGCGCGGTGATTGACGTCGAGTTCCCGCGGGACTCGGTTCCCAAGGTCTACGACGCGCTCAACGTCGCCAACTCCGAGACCGTGCTAGAAACCCAGCAGCAGCTGGGTGACGGCGTGGTGCGCACCATCGCCATGGGCTCCACAGAGGGCCTCAAGCGTGGAATGGAGGTTATCAACACCGATGCCGCCATCTCCGTGCCGGTGGGCAAGGAGACGCTGGGTCGCATCATGGACGTGCTGGGTCGGCCGATCGACGAAGCCGGCGACATCGGTGAGCAGGAGCGCATGCCGATCCACCGCAAGCCCCCGACCTATGCCGATCAGGCGGCTTCCAACGAGCTGCTCGAGACCGGCATCAAGGTGATCGATCTGGTCTGCCCGTTCGCCAAGGGCGGCAAGGTCGGCCTGTTCGGCGGCGCCGGCGTGGGCAAGACCGTCAACATGATGGAACTGATTCGCAACATCGCCACCGAGCACAGCGGTTACTCCGTGTTCGCCGGCGTGGGCGAGCGCACCCGTGAAGGTAACGACTTCTACCATGAGATGACCGAGTCGAACGTTATCGACAAGGTATCGCTGGTTTACGGTCAGATGAACGAGCCGCCGGGCAACCGTCTGCGCGTGGCCCTGACCGGCCTGACCATCGCCGAAAAGTTCCGCGATGAAGGCCGCGACGTGCTGCTGTTCGTCGACAACATCTACCGCTACACCCTGGCCGGTACCGAAGTATCCGCCCTGCTGGGCCGTATGCCCTCCGCGGTGGGTTACCAGCCGACCCTGGCCGAGGAGATGGGCGTGCTGCAGGAGCGCATCACCTCCACCAAGGTGGGCTCGATCACTTCCGTGCAGGCGGTCTACGTGCCCGCGGACGACCTGACCGACCCGTCGCCGGCCACCACCTTCGCCCACCTGGACGCCACCGTGGTACTGGCGCGTTCGATCGCCGAGCTGGGTATCTATCCGGCCATCGATCCGCTGGACTCCACCTCACGCCAGCTCGATCCGCTGGTCGTCGGCGAGGAGCACTACAACACCGCCCGTGGTGTGCAGAACGTGTTGCAGCGTTACAAGGAACTCAAGGATATCATCGCGATTCTGGGCATGGACGAGCTGTCCGACGAGGACAAGCAGACCGTGGCCCGTGCGCGTAAGATCCAGCGCTTCCTGTCGCAGCCGTTCTTCGTTGCCGAAGTCTTCACCGGCGCGCCGGGCAAGTACGTGCCGCTGAAGGAAACCATTCGCGGTTTCCAGGGTATCCTCGACGGCGAGTACGACAACCTGCCCGAGCAGGCCTTCTACATGGTGGGCAGCATCGACGAAGCCGTCGAGAAAGCCAACCAGAAGAAGTAATCCCGTCCACTGGGGGACTTCGCTATGGCGAAAAGCTTCACATGCAACATCGTCAGCGCCGAGGCCTCGATCTTCTCCGGTGAAGTCGAGCAGATCGTGGCTTCGGGCATCATGGGCGACCTGGGCATCATGCCCGGGCACGCCCCGCTGCTGACCGAGCTGCAGCCGGGCCCCATTCGTGTCATTCACGATGGCGGGCAGGAAGAGAACTACTACGTGTCAGGCGGCTTCCTCGAAGTGCAGCCGGATGTAGTGACCGTGCTGGCCGATTCGGCTGCGCGGGCGAGCGATCTCGACGAGGCCGCTGCCGAGGAGGCTCGTCAGCAGGCGCTGCGGAACTTCAACGAGAAATCGGCGGAGATGGACTACACGCGTGCCGCTGCCGAACTCGCGGAAGCCGTGGCCCAGCTGCGTACCATCCAGCAGTTGCGCAAGAAGGGCGGCAAGGGCTGAACCTTCCGCCCTTGCTTTAAAAAACGCCCCCCGAACAGTGTTCGGGGGGCGTTTTCGTCTCTGTTATCATGGGTGCACTGGCATCGGCCATGTCCGAGCCCCTACTCACGCCGCCACGCGGTGGCCAGATAGCCCCATGCGCGGTTCCAGGAGAGCGCCATGTCGTTGAGCGAACAGCTGCAGGAACACAAGGAAACCTTGATCCTCGCCGTCGAGCAGGAGGATCGCGAACGCCTCGACCAATGGCTGCCCGAGCTGCGTGCAGCGGACCTTTCCGAGATCTTGGAAGAGATGGCCGAGGAGGATGGGGACCTCCCCACCGTACTCAAGGTGCTCGACAGCCTGCCGCTGGAACGCCGGGCCAACGTGCTTGGCTATCTCACTGGCGAGGTCCAGATCGACGTCGCCGAAGCCATGCCGGACGAGTCGCTGCTCTCGGTACTCGAGGAGATGGGCTCGGATGAGCGTGCCGACCTGTTCAACCTGCTTGGCCAGGATCGGCAAGAGACGCTGCTCAGACGCATGGCGCGCCAGGAGCGCGAGGATCTCAAGCGCCTGGCGAGCTACGAGGAAGGCACCGCCGGGTCGATCATGACGTCGGACTACGTCGCCATCCCCAGCGGCATGACGGTATCCCAGGCGATGATGCGGGTACGCCAGACCGCTCCCGATGCCGAAACCGTCTATCAACTCTATATCATCGACCCGGAAGGCAAGCTGGCCGGGACCCTCTCGCTGCGCCAACTCATGGTGGCGCGCCCTGGGGCCCAGGTCGATGACCTGATGATCAAGGACGTGATCAGCGTACCGGTGGACGAGGCGCAGGAGGAGGTCGCGCGCCTGGTCGCTCGCTACGACATGCTGGCCGTGCCGGTCATCGATCACGACGAGCGTCTGGTGGGTATCGTTACCCACGACGATGCCATGGACGTCGCCGAGGAGGAGGCCACCGAGGATTTCCACAAGGGGATGTCCATCGGCCAGCTGGAGGATGGTGTCAGCCGGGTGCCGCTCTGGAGCCTCTATCGCAAGCGAGTCACCTGGCTGGTGCTGCTCGTGTTCGCCAATCTCTTCTCCGGGGCCGGTATCGCCTATTTCGAGGACACGATTGCCGCCCAGGTGGCGCTGGTATTCTTCCTGCCACTGCTGATCGGCAGTGGCGGCAACGCCGGCGCCCAGGCCGCCACGCTCACGGTGCGCGGCATGGCGACCGGCGACGTCGGCGTCAAGGACTGGGGCAAGCTGCTGGGCCGTGAGCTGCTGGTGGCCGGCGCCCTGGGGCTGACCATGGCGTTGGCGGTGGCGCCCATCGGCGTGATGCGCGGCGGGGAGGCGGTGGCCATGGTCGTGGCTACCAGTATGGTCACGATCGTGCTGTTCGGCAGCCTCTTGGGAATGTGCCTGCCGTTCGTCCTCAACCGAATCGGCTGGGACCCGGCGACTGCCTCGGCACCTCTGGTGACCACGGTCATCGACGCCTGTGGCGTGCTGATCTATTTCTCCATCGCCACGGCGGTGTTGGCTGGCCTCTAACGCATTGTGCTGGCGGCCCGGGTCACGAACAGCACCTCGACATGGCCCAGCCATGCGATGTCGCTGGCCTGGGCTTTCAGCTCGCTGGCCAGGCACTGGAGCGGCTGGTCGATCCGGTCGGCGATAATCAGCGAGACGGATACCTTGCCGTCCAGGTAGTGCAGCTGCAGGTCGGCCAGGTTGCGCCATACCGGATGGTAGTGCCAGCGCGCATCGAGGGCGGCGACGACTTCAGGCCTCAGGGGGAGCCCGGGGAAACGGCTGGGGTCGCCTTCGCCCTCATCGTCCTCGGGATCGACGTGAAAGGTGACATCGGTGAGGGCGGGGAACGTATGGCGCAGCCGCCGGCTCACTTCGTTGCCGATCTCGTGGGCCTCCGAGACGCTCACCGTGGGACCCACCACGATGTGAAGGTCCACCATGACCCAGCCGGCCGACTGACGCGTGCGCAGGTCGTGGACGCTTTCCACGCCCGGCACGCCGCAGGCGACTGCGTGCATGCGCTGCTGGGCATCGGCAGGCAGGGCGGTATCGACCAGCTCGCGCGCCGAATCCCACAGCAGATCCCAGCCCACCTTGCCCACCAGCAGGCCGACGATCACCGCAGCCACCGCGTCGAACCAGTCGATGCCGAACTGGGCGCCCACCAGGGCAACAAGCACGACCGCGGTGGAGAAGACGTCGGAGCGGGAGTGCCAGGCGTTGGCCTCGAGCAGCTTGGATTTCACCCGCTTGGCGACGCGCATGGTGTAGTGGAACAGTGCCTCCTTGATCAGCAGGGCGAGCAATGCCAGCAGCATGGCCCCGATGCCCGGCGCCGCCATCGGAACACCCGCGACCAGGCGCTGCAGACTCGACCAGGCAATGGCGCCGGCAATGAAGATCAACACGCTGCCCAGCAGCAGGGTGGCCAGCGTTTCGATGCGGCCGTGGCCGTATTGATGGTCCTGATCCGGTCCCTGGCGACCGTAGTGGGTGGCCGCCAGCACGAAACCGTCCGTGACCAGGTCGGAGAAGGAGTGAATGCCGTCGGCCACCAGGGCGGCCGAGCCGACCAGCGTGCCCACGGCAACCTTGGCACAACCCAGTACACCGTCCAGCCAGGCGGCCACGTAGGTGGCGCGCTTGGCATCGCGACTGTGCACGGCCATATCGGTCGTCGAGATCATGCTGCCATGGCTCCGTTGCCCGCTGCGCGATGGGTTCCCGGTACGCCTCTCGTCGGAGGCAAGCAAACGGTACCCCTTCATTTTCGCACCGACACCGACCCAGTTGAAGGGGCTCGCCAGGCGGCCCTCGGCGGCGTGGCCAAGCCAGGCAGCGGTGTCGCCAACCGGACACGGCGGACAAGCGGCGAGTGGGCGTGTATCCTCTTCGCGTCCTGACGCGCGTTGCCCAGGCTTCGCGCGTCCCTGCATTGAGGAGATCGCCAGATGGATTGGCTTCAGGTCGTCGTGCTGTCAGTGATTCAGGGTCTGACCGAGTTTCTTCCTATCTCGAGTTCGGCTCACCTCATCCTGGTACCCGTGCTGACTGACTGGAACGACCAGGGATTGGTCTTCGACGTGGCAATGCACCTGGGCAGCTTGCTGGCGGTCGTGTTCTATTTCCGTCATGACCTGAAGCGCATGGCAGCGAGCTGGTTCGTGTCCCTGCGAGCCGGCAAGCTGCGCGAGGGCAGCGACGATCCGGATGCCCGGCTGGCCTGGTGGGTGCTGCTGGCCACCATCCCGGTATGTGCGATCGGTTTCGCCCTGCATGACGTCATCGAGGTGAGCATGCGCTCGCCGATTCTGATCGGCGTCTCCCTGATCGGCTTCGGCCTGCTATTGAGTTATGCCGACTGGGGCAAGCGTGCGGGGCGAAGTGAATATCAACTCACCTTTCGCGATGCCATGTGGATCGGCCTGGCCCAGGCGCTGGCGCTGATTCCCGGGACGTCACGTTCCGGCATCACCATTACCGCGGCGCTGCTGTTGGGCATGAGCCGCGAGGGCGCAGCACGTTTCTCGTTCCTGCTGTCGATTCCGGTCACCGCCCTGGCGTCGGGTCTGGAGATCGTCGGTCTGGTAGAGGCACCAAAGGATATCGATTGGTTGGCGATGGCCGCGGGGGTCGTCCTGTCGGGGTTGAGTGCCTATCTGTGCATTCACTATTTCATTGCCTTCATCAAGAAGATCGGCATGCAGCCCTTCGTTGTCTATCGCATCGTGCTCGGCATATGGCTGCTGTGGATCTTCGGGTAGCCTTGCAACACTCTATCGAGGAGTCCTGTTACCATGAACTCTTTCCTGCGTCCTGCGTGGGCGATCGCACTATGCCTGGGGGTGCTGTTGGCCGGTTGCTCGGAGAGCGACCGCCCGCTGGAATCTCCGGTTCGTCTCGAGGGCGACATATTCGGTAGCTATTACCAGGTTACCGTTGCCGACAGCCTGACCCAGGGACAGGCGCGTGAACTCGAGAAAGGTCTGCTCGAGGTGCTCGAACAAGTGGATGCAGCCATGTCGGTCTATCGCGATGACTCGGAACTGATGGCCTTCAATCAGACGCCGGTCGGCGAATGGCAACCGCTATCCAACGAACTCATCGAGGTGCTCGCGATCAGCCAGTCGGTCGCCGAGGCGAGTAACGGTGCCTTCGACGTTACCCTCGGTGGGCTGATCAACCTCTGGAGTTTTGGCTCAGAAGCCCGCCCGCGAGAGGTGCCCGATGAAGACGACTTGCAGGCGCGGCTGGAGCAGGTCGGCCCCGACAGTATCGAAGTCGACGAGAACGCCATGCAGGCCCGGCGCGTGCGCGATGTGTTCGTCAACCTCGGTGGCGTGGCCAAGGGGCACGCCACCGACCGGGTCGCCGCCTATCTGGATGCCGAGGACATCGAACATTACCTGGTCAACCTGGGCGGTGACCTGATCGTGCGTGGCTATCGCGATACCGAGAGCGAGCCCTGGCGGATCGGTATCGAGGCCCCGCTGGACGATCGCCAGGAGGCCACCCATGTTGTTCCGCTGCACGATATCTCAGTGGCCACTTCCGGCGACTATCGCAACTACTTTGAAGAAGATGGCAAGCGCTTCTCGCATACCATCGACCCGCGCAGCGGCCGGCCCATCGAACACCGTGTGGCTTCGGTGACGGTAGCTCACCCCTCCAACGCCTGGGCCGATGCCTGGGCCACGGCGATGATGGTACTGGGTGAGGAGGGGTTGGCGCTGGCCAGGGAGCAGAACCTGAAAGTGCTGATGCTGGTTCGCGAGGACGAAGGCTGGAGCAGCGTGGCGAGCCCCGCCTTTGCCGATTTCCTGGGTGGAGAGCTGGGCGATGAGATGGGCCTGCAGGTGCGCTGAGTGCTACGTTGAGAACGGCGCGGGCAGGACGCATGATAAGAGGTCGGGCAAGACGCAGGACCCCGACGAACTGGAGCCAATCGATTTGACGAGGAGTCTTCGATGACCCTGGACGTAGTGATTCTAGCGGCCGGGCAGGGCACGCGGATGCGTTCAACCCTGCCCAAGGTCCTGCATCGCCTGGCTGGCAAGCCGATGGTTCGCCACGTGCTCGATACCGCGCAGAAGCTCGAAGCGGATCGTTTGCACGTGGTGGTCGGCCACGGTGCCGAACGGGTACGCGAGGCGCTGGGGGACTATCCCGTGCGCTTCGTGCTGCAGGCCGAGCAGAAGGGCACCGGCCATGCGGTGGGCCAGGCGCTGGAGGGTCTGGGAGAGGGAAAGGTCCTGGTGCTGTATGGTGACGTACCGCTGATACGGCGCGAAACCTTGACCACCCTGCTCGCCGAAGTCAGTGAATCACGCATGGCGCTGCTGACCGTGCAACTGGACGACCCGACCGGCTACGGTCGTATCGTGCGCAACGCAGCGGGCGAAGCGGTAGCCATCGTCGAACAGAAGGATGCCGCCGAGAGCGAACTGGCCATACGCGAATGCAATACCGGCATCATGGCCATGACGGCGGCTCAGCTCAGGCGCTGGTTACCGCGACTCTCTGCCGACAATGCCCAGGGCGAGTACTACTTGACCGATGTCATCGCCATGGCGGCCGCCGAGGGTGTCGCCATCGCCACCACCCAGCCCACTGATGCGGTGGAAGTGGAGGGCGTCAACAATCGGCAGCAGATGGCCCGTCTTGAGCGCGCCTACCAGGCACGCACCGCCACCGAACTCATGACTCATGGCGTGGCGCTGCTCGATCCGTCGCGCCTCGACGTGCGTGGTCGCCTGAGCTGCGGGCACGATGTGGAGATCGACGTCGGCTGCGTCTTCGAGGGCGATGTGGAGCTTGGCGAAGGCGTGCGTATCGGGCCCTACTGCCTGATCCGAGACTGCCATATCGGGGCCGAAACCGTCATTGAGAGTCATAGCGTGATCGACGGCACCGTGGCGGCGGGGCACAATCGTATCGGGCCATTTGCCCGGCTGCGTCCCGGGACTCGCCTGGCGGTGGGCGCCAAGGTGGGCAACTTCGTCGAGACCAAGAATGCCGAGGTGGGCGAGGGCAGCAAGATCAACCACCTGAGCTACGTGGGCGATGCCCGTCTGGGACGCGACGTTAACGTCGGGGCCGGCACCATCACCTGCAATTACGACGGCGCCAACAAGCACCGCACCGACATCGGCGATGCGGCATTCATTGGCTCCAACACCGCCCTGGTAGCACCGGTCAGCATCGGCCGCGGCGCCACCGTTGGCGCCGGCTCGACCATCAGCAAGGACGTGCCCGACAATGCGCTAGCCGTCTCGCGGGGAAAGCAGATCGCCAAGGCCGACTGGGTGCGACCGACCAAGAAGACCCGAGACTGACAACCAGCGCGAGGATTCGTCATGTGTGGAATCGTGGGTGCCGTTGCCGAACGCAACGTGGAAGGCATACTGCTCGAAGGGCTCCGGCGGTTGGAATACCGCGGCTACGACTCGGCCGGCATGGCCGTGCTCTCGGCTTCCGAAGGGCTTCAGCGCCGCCGGGCGCTGGGCAAGGTCGCCGCTCTCGAAGCCACACTCGAGGAAGCGGCCTTGCCGGGCCGCTGCGGTATCGCCCATACCCGCTGGGCCACCCATGGCAAACCCAGCGAAGAGAATGCCCATCCTCACCAGTCGGGCGAGCGGTTGGCGCTGGTCCACAACGGCATCATCGAGAACCACGAACCGCTGCGTGGTGAGCTCCAGAAGGATGGCTACGCCTTTACCTCGCAGACCGATACCGAGGTAGTGGCTCACTTGCTCGAGCGTGAGTATCGCCGCGGCGACGGCTTGTTGGCCGCCGTACAGCGCGGCCTGGCGCGCCTCGAGGGTGCCTATGCGCTGGCCGTGGTGCACGCCGACGAGCCCGACGTCGTCGTCGGCGCACGCAAGGGCAGCCCGCTGGTAGTGGGGGTGGGTATCGACGAAGCCTTCCTGGGCTCCGATCCGCTGGCGTTGCTCCAGGTTACCGATCGCTTCATCTATCTTGAGGAGGGCGACGTGGTGCGGCTCGCCGCCGGGGGCCGCATCGAGATATTCGATGCCCAGGGGCGTACCGTACAGCGCCCGGCACAGACCTTCGAGCACGGCGACGGCGCCGCGAGCAAGGGCGAATACCGGCACTACATGCTCAAGGAGATCTTCGAGCAGCCCGCAGTGATCGCCACGACCCTCGAGGGGCGCTTGGGAGAGCGTTCGGTGCCTGCCGAGTGCTTCGGCCCCGACGCCGAGGCATTGTTCCGGCGCGTCAAGCAGGTGCATATCGTCGCCTGCGGCACCAGCTATCACGCCGGCCTGGTGGCGCGCTACTGGCTGGAGCGCTATGCCGGCATTCCCGTACAGGTGGAAGTGGCCTCCGAGTATCGTTATCGCACCGTGGTGGTACCCGACGACACCCTGTTTGTCACCCTGTCGCAGTCCGGCGAGACCGCCGACACCCTAGCGGCACTGCGCTTCGCCCGCGAGCAGAGTTATCTCGCCAGCCTGGCGATCTGCAACGTGCCGGGAAGTTCGCTGGTTCGTGAATCCGACCTGACCCTGATGACCCGGGCCGGCCCCGAGATCGGTGTCGCCTCTACCAAGGCCTTCACCACCCAGCTCACCGCGCTGATGCTGCTGACACTGGCCCTGGGACGCGTCAAGGGGCTTGCCGTCGAGACCCAGGCCGACGTGGTCGGTGGCCTGCGTGCCCTGCCGCAGCTGATGAGTCGGGTGCTCGAACTGGACGAGGCTATCGAAGCGTTGTCGGCGGCATTCGCCGAGAAGCAGCATGCCCTGTTCCTGGGCCGTGGCGCACATTTCCCCATTGCGCTGGAGGGGGCGCTCAAGCTCAAGGAAATTTCCTATATCCACGCCGAGGCCTACCCTGCCGGTGAGCTGAAGCACGGCCCGTTGGCGCTGGTCGACAGTGAAATGCCGGTCATCTCCGTGGCTCCCAACGACGAACTGCTCGACAAGCTGAAATCCAACTTGCAGGAAGTCAGGGCGAGGGGCGGTGAACTTTATGTCTTCGCCGGCGAACGAGTGGGCATCGAGGAGCAGGCGGGTGTCTGTGTACTGCAGCTACCCCATGTGCACGATGCCCTGGCGCCGATCCTCTATACCGTGCCGCTGCAGCTGCTGAGCTATCACGTGGCGGTCCTCAAGGGAACCGACGTCGACCAGCCGCGTAACCTGGCCAAGTCGGTCACTGTCGAATAGAAGGTCGTCATGCGCGATGCGGTTGGTGGCCCTTCTGCCCTGCCTCCCGTGACACCCAAGTGTTATCTGGGTTTGCCCATGTGGGCCAATGCCGAATGGTGTGGCTCCCTCTACCCGCCCTATGGGGGGCAGGAGACGTGGCTGGCCGACTATGCTCGTGTCTTCACCGCCGTGGAAGGCAACACGACCTTCTATAGCGGTGCGCCCAGGCCGGAGACGGTGGCAGGCTGGTCGCGCCTGGCCCCCGAGCCTTTCCGCTTCTGCTTCAAGCTGCCGAGAACGCTGACCCACGAGCGTCGGCTACAGGGCATCGAGGAGGACTTCGATACCTTCCTCGAGGCGCTGGCCCCTCTTCATGATCGCCTGGGCCCGATGCTGGTCCAGCTGCCGCGCGATTTCTCTCCTGATGAACTGCCTCGGCTCGAAGCGCTGCTGATGCGCTGGCCGAGGGGGTTATCCTGTGCCGTTGAAGTGCGTCACCCCGAGTTTTTCCACAAGGGAACGGCCGAAACCGCCCTGAACCGCCTGTTGATAACTCATTGTGCTAATCGCATCATGCTCGATGTCCGTCCTCTTTTTTCGACCACGGCAGAGGGGAGCCCGGCACTAGCTCACGCACAGAGCGAAAAGCCAAGATGCCCATTACACGTGCTTTCCACGGGCGACAAGCCGATGGTTCGCTTTATCGGCCATCTTGACGAGTCGATCAACCGACGCTATTTCCAGCCTTGGATTGGGCAGCTCAAGCTGTGGATAAAACAGGGGAAAACCCCTTTTTTCTTTGTGCATACCGCCAACAATCGCCAGGCCCCGCAGCTGGCCAGGCGGCTCTATCAAGCGCTGGCCGACGAGGCGGGATTGCCTTCGCTCGGCGATTTCGCCGGAGAGCGACAAACCCAGCTCTTCTGAGCCGCGACGCCGAACGCAACCCTTCCCGATGACCGTCCTGCTGGCCTTCAAGCGTATGATCGGATAGATTTGCCGACATTCGAGCCAAAAACCCTCCAATCTTCTGTGGTTTTGCGCTTGAGACAGACCAACAACCGGATACACAACAATAGGTGGACCATGTCTAAACTCGTCCATGCACAGTGGTCATCGAAGATGACCTTCGTGCTCGCCGCCGCTGGCTCGGCCGTGGGGCTTGGCAACATCTGGCGCTTTTCCTACATGGTGGGAGACAACGGTGGCGCTGCCTTCGTACTCGTTTATCTCGCCTGTGTGGCGGTGGTCGGCCTTCCCGTGCTCGTCGCCGAGTGGCTCATCGGTCGGCGCGGGCAGAAGAACCCCATCAATTCCATGGCGGACCTTGCCGTCAAGAATGGCCAGCCCAAGGCCTGGGCGCTGGTGGGGGTCAGCGGGGTCTTGGCCGCCTTCCTCATCCTCTCCTTCTATAGCGTGATCGGTGGCTGGTCGCTCTCCTACACCCTTGGCTCGGTCACCGGGGCGTTCACCGGTCAGGATGCCGACGGGGTGGGCGCCATCTTCGAAGGGTTGCTGGGCAGTCCCGTCCTGCTGCTGATGTGGCATACGGCGTTCATGGTTCTGGTGGTGTGGATCGTGGCACGTGGCGTGACCAAGGGGCTGGAAGGCGCAGCGCGTACCATGATGCCGGCCTTGGTGGTACTCATGCTGGTGCTGGTGGGCTATGGCATGACGACAGGGCATTTCGGCGAGGCCCTAGCCTTCATGTTCCGACCCGACTGGAGCGCCCTCACGGGAGGAGTGGTACTGGCCGCCATGGGCCAGGCCTTCTTCACGCTGTCGCTGGGCATGGGCATCATGATGGCTTACGGCTCCTACCTGGGCGAGGACGTCAACCTGCTGGGCACCGCCCGCACGGTAATTATCCTCGATACCGTCATCGCCCTGTTGGCTGGCCTGGCCATCTTCCCCATCGTCTTTGCCAATGACCTGAGCGCCGGTGAAGGGCCGGGGTTGATCTTTGTCACGCTACCGCTGGCGTTCGGTAACATGACGGGCGGCATGCTGCTGGGCCTGATGTTCTTTTTGCTGTTGACCTTCGCTGCGCTGACCTCGGCCATTTCCCTGCTGGAGCCGGTGGTCGAGTTCGTCGAGGAGCGGACGCCGCTGTCGCGCGTGGTTGCGACCCTGGTTGGCGGCATAGCGGTCTGGCTGCTGGGCATCGCCGCGCTGATGTCGTTCAACGTATGGCCGGAGCCGGTGATGATGGGGCTCAACGTGTTCGACCTGCTGGATACCTTCACCAGCAAGATCCTGCTGCCGTTGACCGGGCTGGGGGCAATCGTCTTCGCGGGCTGGTGCCTGGAGCGCCGCAGCGTCGCGACCGAGCTGAACGTGACGGGAGGCAGCGAGCAGCTGTGGCATGTGGTGGCGCGCTACGTGGCACCACTGGGCGTACTGCTGGTCTTTCTCAACAGTCTGCTGGGATAAGCACATCGGCAAGCCCCGCTCGGCGGGGCTTGCCGTTGCCGGGCGACCTGCTGCTCGAGCGGGCGGTCAATGTGTTTCGTCGTCGTTCAGATCGGCGATGTTTCTTTCCAGCTGCTTGAATTCGTTATGAAGTTCTATGCCGCGGCGGGCGCGCAGATTGCGTTGAGCGGCGCTGCGGGAACGCTTCTCGTGCTCGTCGACGTTGATGCTCATGAAGATATCGAGAAGTTCGTTCTTGACGGAAGTGATCCGTTCGACCTTTCGCATGATCGACTCCTTCTTCTTCTGTGCCTGTCTTTCCACACAGCAAGATTCATTCACAGCATTTTTACTATACCCTACTTGACAAAAACATGACGAAGCAGTCCTTCCACGCTTTGGGGTGAAATTCCCCATGCACGGCGGTATCAGGCATACTGAACCACTGCGTTCTTCAACCAAGGAGTCCAGCGTGAGCCGCGCCCTGTTCGATGAAATGAGACGCCGCATGGAGCACTTTCGCCGCTCCGAGCAGAAAGTGGCGCGTTTCGTGCTGCGTAATCCCGATGAAGTGATCCACATGCGCATCGTCGACCTGGCCACCGAGGCCAAGGTCAGCGAGCCGACCGTGGTGCGCTTCTGCCGGGCACTGGGCTGTAACGGTTTCCAGGACTTCAAGCTCAAGCTGGCGCAGATGCTGGCGTCGGGCAGCCAGTTCGCCCAGTTCTCGATGAACGACGATGACTCGGTCGCGGAGTTCTCCCAGAGCATCTTCGACTCCACCGTGGGCACGCTGCTGTCGGTGCGCGACCGGCTCGACAACGATGCCTTGAGCCGGGCGATCCAGGCACTGGCCATGGCCAACCGGGTCGAATTCTACGGCTTCGGCGCTTCCGGCGCGGTGGCCTTCGACGCCCAGCACAAGTTCTTCCGCCTGCAGATTTCCACCGCCGCCTATGCCGACCCGCACATGCAGAACATGTCGGCGGTAACGCTCAAGGAGGGCGACGTGGTGGTGGCGATCTCCCAGACCGGCCGCACCCGCGCGCTGGTGGCCAGCGTGCGCCTGGCTCGCGAGGCCGGAGCCACGGTGATCGGCCTGTGCCCCAGCGGCTCGCCGCTGGCCGAGGAAGTGTCCCTGCCGCTCTACATCGATGTGCACGAGGATACCGAGATCTACACCCCGATGAGCTCGCGTATTGCCCACCTGGTACTGGTCGACGTACTCGCCGTGGGCGTGGCCAAGACCCGCGGACCGAAGCTCGCCGAGCAGCTCAAGGCAGTAAAGAAAAGCCTGACGCCGTTGCGGTTTCCGGAGCAGGAAGGCAAACCTTGAGGAAAGGCTGATGACTCAGCGCTTCCCTAGGCTAACAGGAGGCCTGGCCCCGCCTGCCGCCTGCGAGACGAGCCTCTTGATGGCGTCGATATGCTAAGCTGGGCGTTCATTTTCGAGCGGCAGTTCCCTTCCCATGGATGACGTCACGGCGATTCTCGATCAGTTGAACCCGGCCCAGCGCGAGGCGGTGAGCGCCCCCCAGGGCAACATGCTGGTGCTGGCCGGTGCCGGCTCGGGCAAGACCCGGGTACTGGTGCATCGCATCGCCTGGCTGATGCAGGCCGAGGGCCTGTCGCCCTACGCCGTGCTGGCGGTGACCTTCACCAATAAGGCCGCGCGCGAGATGCGCACCCGCCTCGAGGCGCTGCTCGGCCTGTCGCTGCGCAACGTCTGGGTCGGGACCTTTCACTCCATCGCTCACCGCCTGTTGCGTACCCATTGGCAGGATGCGCGGCTGCCGCAGCATTTCCAGATCATCGACTCCGACGATCAGTTGCGCCTGATCAAGCGCCTGCTCAAGGATCACCAGGTCGACGACGAGCGCTACCCGCCGCGCCAGGTACAGTATTTCATTTCAGGCTGCAAGGAGGAGGGGCTGCGCCCGCACCAGGTCGACGTTCACGGCGACGCCTACATGGCTCAGATGGTCGAGCTCTACGAGCGCTACCAGCTCACCTGCGAGCGCGGCGGCCTGGTCGACTTCGGCGAACTGCTGCTCAGAAGCCTGGAGCTTCTGCGAGACACACCGGCGTTGCTGGCCCACTATCAGGAACGCTTCGCCCACGTGCTGGTCGACGAATTCCAGGATACCAATACGCTGCAGTACGCCTGGCTCAAGCTGCTCACCGGCATGACGACGCCGATGACCGTGGTAGGGGACGACGACCAGTCGATCTACGGCTGGCGCGGGGCGCGAATCGAGAACATCCGCCGCTTCGAGCAGGAATTCCCGGCCACCCATACCGTGCGCCTGGAGCAGAACTACCGCTCCACCAGCGCGATTCTCGACGCCGCCAATGCCCTCATCAGCCACAATGCCGAGCGTATGGGCAAGGAGTTGTGGACGGCCGGTGCCCGGGGTGAACCGATCTCGGTCTATGCCGGGTTCAACGACCTCGACGAGGCGCGTTTCATCGTCGACTCCATCAAGGAGAAGGTCGACGAGGGCTACCGGCGCCGCGACGTGGCCATCCTTTACCGCTCCAACGCCCAGTCGCGGGTACTTGAGGAGACCCTGATCCGACAGGGCATGCCCTACCGCATCTACGGCGGCCAGCGCTTCTACGAGCGGCTCGAGATCAAGAACGCCCTGGCCTATCTGAGGCTGCTGCTCAATCGCGACGACGACGCTTCGCTCGAGCGCATCATCAACGTGCCGCCACGCGGGATCGGTACGCGCACGGTGGAGCAACTGCGTGAGCGTGCGCGTGGGGCCGGGGTATCGCTGTGGCAGGCGCTGCACGACGGTATCGCCGACGGCTCGCTCAAGGGCCGCGCCGGCAGCGCCGTCCAGGGCTTCGCCGACTTGGTCGAGCGGCTCGACAACGATACCTCCGGTATGTCGCTGCATGAAATCATCGCCCATGTGAACGAGGTTTCCGGCCTGATCGAACATCACCGCAGCGAAAAGGGCGAGAAGGGCCAGGCCCGGGTGGAGAACCTGGAGGAGCTGATCAATGCTGCCCGCGCCTTCACCCAGGGCGAATCCTTCGACCCGCCCGAGGTCGGCGAAGGCGCGGTGGCACTGGAGGCCTTTCTCGCCGAGGCGGCGCTCAACGCCGGCGAGCATGAGGCCGATGAATTCGAGGACAGCGTTCAGCTGATGACCCTGCATTCGGCCAAGGGGCTGGAGTTCCCGGTCGTGTTCATCGCCGGCGTGGAAGAGGGCCTCTTTCCGCACAAGATGTCGCTGGAGGAGCCGGGCCGCCTCGAGGAGGAGCGTCGCCTGTGCTATGTCGGCCTGACCCGGGCCATGCGCAAGCTCTACCTCACCCATGCCGAAATCCGCCGCCTGCATGGCAAGGAAACCTTCCAGCGGCCGTCGCGCTTCCTGCGTGAGATTCCGTCCGAGTACCTGGAGGAAGTTCGCCTGCGTGGCCAGATCTCGCGTCCGGTGACCGCTGCGCGCCCGGCGGTGGGACTGTCGCGCCAAACGTCGGTCGACCCCGGCGGCGACTTGCCCAGCCTGAGCCTGGGCCAGCGGGTGCATCACCCCGTTTTCGGCGAAGGGGTGATTCTCAACGCCGAAGGGGAGGGCGCACGTGCCCGGGTTCAGGTCAGCTTCGAAGGCGAGGGCGACAAATGGCTGGTCTTAGGGTTTGCCAAGCTCACTCCTTTGTAGCGAAGGGGAGGGGGTACGTTGAGGTTTACGTCGAAAGGTAGGCTTGCCGCTTAAATTACCATTAAGCATACTCACAAGCGGACACATCGCGCTTGATTAGACGCGACTCAGAACAACCACCCGGAGTCATGCCCGCCATGCAACGCCGTAAATTCCTCAAGTCCGTCGGCCTCGGTGCCGCCGGTGTCGCCGCCGCACCTTTCGTTTCCACTGCCAAGGCGCAGGAAACCATCACCTGGGATATGGTCACCTCCTGGCCGACCAACTTCCCGGCCCTGGGTACCGGTGCCAACGACTTCGCCAAGCGTATCGAGCAGCTCTCCAATGGCCGCATGCGCGTTCGCGTACACGGTGCAGGCGAACTGGTACCGCCGCTGGAGGTCTTCGACGCGGTTGCCGCCGGCACGGCCCAGATGGGCCATTCCGCCTCCTACTACTGGCGCGGCAAGGTGGCCGCCTCGCAGTTTTTTACCGCCGTACCGTTCGGCATGACCACGACCGAAACCAACGCCTGGCTCTACCATGGCGGTGGCCAGGAACTGTGGGACGAGGTTTACGCCAAGCATAACCTCAAGCCCTTCCCCGTCGGCAACACCGGGACTCAGCCCGGCGGCTGGTTCAAGAAGGAGATCAATTCGCTTGCCGATCTGCAGGGGATCAAGCTGCGCCTGCCAGGCCTGGCCGGTGAGGCGATGAACCGCATCGGCGTGACCACGGTGAACATGCCGGGCGGCGAGATCTTCACTTCCATGCAGACCGGCGTTCTGGATGCCGCCGACTGGGTCAGCCCCTATAACGACCTGGCCTTCGGCCTTCACCAGGTAGCGGACTTCTACTATACCTCCGCCTGGAACGAGCCGTCGGCGGTACTCGAGGGTACCGTCAACCTGGATGCCTGGAACGAACTGCCCGACGACCTGAAAGCGGTGGTGACCGAGGCGGCACGCGCCTCGAACCTGGCGATGATCAGTGAATTCGCCTACCGCAACGGTCAGGCACTCGAGACGCTGGTCGAGGAGCACGGCGTACAGCTGCGTCGCTTCCCCCAGGATGTCATGGAGGCGCTCTTCGAAGCCTCGCAGGAGGTCATCCGCGAGCAGGTCGAGAGCGACCCCGATTCGGCCAAGGTCTACGAATCCTACCAGACCTTCCAGCGGCTGGTACGACCCGCCACCGATACCGGCGAGTTCGACTACCTCAAGACCCGCGAGAACGTCGGCGCCTGATCGACGACTGCACCACAACGACGAGGGCGCCAGAATGCGCCCTCGTTCGGTTCAGGCGGGCGCGGCAACGTGTCAGCTTGGCTGGCGAACGGCGCGAATGCGGCCCTTGTCGTCGAGCGCCACCATCACGAAGCGGGCTTCGGTCACCTTATGCAGCTCGCTGGTCTCGCGTTCGTGAGGCTGGCGAATCCACACTTCCACGTCGATCTTGATCGAGCTGTGGCCGATCTCGCGCACGACGGTGAAGATGTTGACCATCGAACCGACGCGAACCGGACACAGGAAGTCCATGGTCTCGATGGCCACCGTGGCGGTTCGACCGTGCGCCTCGCGGCCCGCCGCCAGCTCGGCGGCCTGATCCATGTGGCGCACCAGCCAGCCTCCGGGTATATCGCCGTAGAGGTTGGTATCCTGTCGGTTGGCCAGCAGTTTGAGGGTAAGTTGCCCTTGAGGGGCGGGAACATCGTCGAGGTCGGTCATGGGATGTCGTAAGCTCGGCTTGTTGTTGTGGGCGGTAATATTGCGTCGCAGCGATTGCAGGCGGCCATCTTATACGCCCAGGCTTACCCTCACCAGCGCTGCGACAAGCTGTCATTCGCGTTTTTCACACTCGTACACGAGGAGCCGGCATGATCCCCTTTGCTCACGCGTTTGGCTGGTGCAGGCTACGGCAAGGATGCCTGGGTGTGCTGCTGGCGCTTGCGGTGGCGACAGCCCAGGGTGAGGAGCCGGTCGGTACCCTGGGGATCGTGGGCTCCGACACCATGGCCGGGATGATGCTGCGCTGGGGCGAGCAGCTTGGCGAGCAGCATCCCGGTATTCGCCTGCAGCTGCAGGCCAGCGGTTCGGCCAGCGCACCGCCGGCGCTGTCGGCCGGTACCACCCGGCTCGGACCCATGTCGCGTCCCATGAACGAAGCAGAGCGTCGAGCCTTCGCCCGGCGCCACGGCTATGCCCCGGTAGAAGTGGAAGTGGCAAGGGATGCCCTGACGGTCGTCGTGCATCGCCACAATGCGCTGGAGTCGCTGAGTCTGGAGGAGGTCGATGCCATCTTCTCGTCCACGCGTCGCTGTGGTGGTGCGGAGGAGATCACGCGCTGGGAGCAACTGGGCGTTCCTGGCCGCGCGGGGCGTATCGAGCTGCACGGACGCAATCCCGCCTCCGGCAGCTATGGCCTGTTTCGTCAATTGGCCCTGTGCGGTGGGGATTACCGTCCGCGGCTCAACGAACACCCCGGCTCGGCTGCCGTCGTGGCGGCGGTAACGGAGAGCCGCGAGGCGATCGGCTACGCCGGCCTCAACCATCTGACGGCCGGGGTGAAGCCACTGCCGATCGAGGACGCCGACAGCCGGCTGCGCCATCCGCAAGCCGAGCAGGTTCGTCGCGGTGTCTACCCACTGAGCCGTTCGCTGTATCTTTACCTCAACCTGCCCCCGGGCGAGTCGCTCGTCGGACCGGAGCGGGCACTGCTCGACCTGATCCTCTCGCCCCTGGGCCAAAGGACGGTGACCGAATTCGGCTTCGTGGCGTTGTCGAAATCGACCCTGTCGGCTCAGCGTCAGCGCCTGGGTCTCGACTCCATTATGCCGTGACGCTGTCACGCAACTGTCATCACGCCGTTATAGGCTGTCGTTCATGATAGAACCCTCCCGCCTCTCCTCTCCCTTTCGATCTCCCTGGCGCCGACGGCTCGATCGGCTGGCCACGGGATTGATTGCAGCTGGCGGTATCGGCGTGATCCTGGCCGTCATGGCCATCGGCGCCTTTCTCGCCGTGGAGGTGATGCCGGCGCTGTTCGAGGGCGTGCTGGCGTGGGAACGGATTCACGCATCGCTTAGCCCGATGGCCTGGGGCACGCTGAAAGCGGCTGTTTGGGGCATGGTCTTTGCCGTTCCCCTGGCGCTGGGAGCCGCCATCCACTCCGCGATGTTCATGTCGCAGCGCCTGCGTGGCCGCATGAAGCCCACCCTGGAGATGATGGAGGCAATGCCGGGCGTGGTGGTCGGCTTTTTTGCCGGCCTGGTGCTGGCTCCCTGGGTGGATCGCCACCTGACAGGTTTCCTGATGCTTCTTCTCGTGCTGCCCCTGGCGGTGCTACTCGCGGCCGGCATCTGGCGCCGGCTTCGTTCCGGCTGGCGCCGGCATCTCTCTCTGGCACGCGCCGGGCTGTGGCTCGTCCCCTGGCTGCTGCTGGTGTCGCTGGCGACCTTCTCGCTGTCGCCCGGATTCGAAGCGTTGCTGTTCGATGGCGACCTGCGAACCTGGCTGGACCGCGAGCTGGGCCTCGACTATGCCTCGCGCAATGCCATCCTGGTTGGCCTGGCCATGGGGTTTGCCGTGATGCCCAGCGTCTTTGCCCTGGCCGAAGATGCCTTGTCCGGTGTACCGGGCCGCCTCGGCGAGGGCGCGCACGCGCTGGGGGCAACGCGTTGGCAAACCCTGTGGCGGGTCGTCCTGCCGGCAGCCTCGCCCGGCATCTTTGCCGCCGTGATGATCGGTACCGGGCGTGCGGTCGGCGAAACCATGATCGTACTGATGGCCAGCGGCAATACTGCGTTGATGAGCCTGAACCCCTTCGAGGGCATGCGCACCATGGCGGCGGGCATCGCCGTCGGGCTTCCCGAGGCCGTCCCCGGCAGCGAGGATTACCTGTTGCTGATGTTGGCCGCACTGCTGCTGTTCGTGTTCACCTTTCTGGTCAATACCCTGGCGGAGGTGGTGAGAAGCCGCTTGAAGCGGCGCTATCGCTGGCTGGGTGGGGCAGCATGAGCGGGGGGCCGCAGGTCAGTGCCTGGAAGCCTTTCTCGCGCCGGCACCTGCCGCGCTCAGAGGGCGCCTGGGCCTGGCTGGCTGCCGGTAGCGTAGCGATATCTCTGCTGCTGCTGGGTGGGTTGCTGTTCATCATTGCCGTGCGCGGGCTGGGACACTTCTGGCCCGCGTCGGTGGCATTGATCGAATGGGAGGACGGTCGCCTGTTCGCCGGCCGGGCGGTGCGAGAACTGCCGCTGGAGGAAGGTGGGCGCGAACGGCTCTATTTTACCGGCAATCGCGATCTCGACGGCCAGGTCTGGCACTGGCTGCCGGTGGACGCCATCGTGTCGAGCGAGCGCCCGCGGGACCTGGTGGTACTGGAGCGGCAGCGTCAGGGCGAATTCATCGGTCGCCTGGTCGCGGTGGGCGAGGCCCAGTCGCCGTCTACGAACTCGCCGGAAACCGCCTGGGCCCGCCTGCAGGCGCGGCTGGTTGCGCTGGAGCAATTACGCGACGAGCGCGAACGGCTGCGGCGCGAGCGGCTGCGACCCTTGATCCGTCAACTGGATGCCGACCCCGATGATGCCGAGGCCCGGCAGGCCTTGGCCGAGGCCAACGCCCGGGTGCGTGACCTCCAGGGTGCCATGCGTAGCCAGGTGGCGGTTCTCGAAAGTGTCGACGGGCGGCGGCTGGTCCAGCCGCTCGACGAGGTGCTGCGCGCCTGGCGGCCCAACGCCATGTCACCGTTCGACAAACTCACGGCCTGGGCGCGTGGGGTCTGGCGCTTCCTCGCCGAGGGCCCCCGCGACGGCAATACCGCCGGTGGCGTGTGGCCGGCCATCTTCGGCACCGTGCTCATGGTGCTGCTGATGTCCGTGCTGGTGACACCCTTCGGCGTACTGGCCGCCGTCTACCTCAGCGAGGTGGCTCATCAGGGACGGCTGACGAACCTGGTGCGTATCGCGGTACGCAACCTGGCCGGCGTGCCCTCGATCGTCTATGGCGTATTCGGCCTCGGGGTTTTCGTCTACGGCATCGGGGGGTCGCTGGATGAGTGGTTCTTCAGCGACTCGCTGCCATCCCCCACCTTCGGTACCGGGGGGTTGCTCTGGGCCTCGCTGACGCTGGCGCTGCTGACCCTGCCGGTGGTGATCGTGGCCACCGAAGAGGGCCTGGCACGCATTCCGGTGCAGCAGCGCGAGGGCGCCCTGGCGCTGGGTGCCACGCGGCTGGAGACCCTGACCCGGGTAGTACTGCCGATGGCAATACCGGCCATGCTCACCGGGGTGATCCTGGCCGTCGCTCGCGCCGCCGGTGAAGTGGCGCCGTTGATGCTGGTCGGCGTGGCCAAGTTGGCCCCCCAGGTGCCGGTGGACGCCGAGTTTCCTTTCCTGCATCTTGATCGCAAGTTCATGCATCTGGGCTATCACATCTACGACACGGCCTTTCACGGCAATGATGTCCAGGCAGCGCTGCCGCTGGTCTATGCGACGGCGCTGTTGTTGGTCCTGGTGGTCCTGGCGCTTAACCTGACTGCCATATTGGTGCGTCATTATTTCCGCGCGCGTCACGGCGTGCAGCCGCGTCCATGAGGAGGGTACGCACCCCGATGACCATGCCGCCCCGATTCCAGCCGTCCGCCTCGGGCTCGATCATCGATTTCGCTCCCGAAGCCAGCTGCTTTCAGATCGAGGGGCTGAGCCTGGCCTATGCGGGCAAGACCGCGCTGCGGGACATTTCGCTGCGCGTACCTCGACACCGAGTCACGGCGTTCATCGGGCCTTCGGGCTGCGGCAAGTCCACGCTGCTGCGCGTGCTCAATCGCCTGCACGACCTGAACGAGGAGGCAAGTCATGAGGGGCGGGTGCTGCTGGAGGGACAGGACATTCACGCGCCCGACGTTGCCGTGGATGAACTGCGTCGCCGCGTTGGCATGGTGTTCCAGGTACCCAACCCTTTTCCCATGTCGATCTACGAAAACGTGGCGTTCGGCCTGCGCCTGCAGGGCGGGCTGACGCGCCGACGCATGGACGACATCGTCGAGTGGGCACTGGATGCCGCGGCCCTGTGGGACGAGGTGAAGGATCGCCTGCGCGCCTCGGCCTGGTCGCTCTCCGGTGGACAGCAGCAGCGTCTGGTGATTGCCCGCTCTTTGGCGGTGCGCCCCGAAGTGCTGCTGCTCGACGAACCGGCCTCGGCGCTGGACCCGATCTCGACGCTCAAGATCGAGGAGTTGATTCGCGGCCTCAAGTCGCAGCTGACCCTCATCCTGGTCACCCACAACATGCAACAGGCGGCGCGGGTTTCCGACTACACCGCCTTCCTGCAGGGCGGGGAACTGGTGGAGTACGCCCCCACCGATACCCTGTTCACCAACCCCAGCCTGCGCAGTACCGAGAACTACATTACCGGGCGCATGACTTGAACGAAACGAGGTCGGGCGGCCTCGAGGAGAGAACGATGGACATCACCAGCGATACCCATAGCCAGCACATTTCGCGCCAGTTCAACCAGGAGCTGGAGGCTCTCAAGACCCACCTGATGACCATGGGTGGGCTGGTCGAGCAACAGGTGCAGGA
Organism: Billgrantia hypersalina; assembly: GCF_052584175.1. Classification (NCBI taxonomy): domain Bacteria; kingdom Pseudomonadati; phylum Pseudomonadota; class Gammaproteobacteria; order Oceanospirillales; family Halomonadaceae; genus Billgrantia; species Billgrantia hypersalina. The sequence goes on along the minus strand of NZ_JBMIQI010000007.1, from coordinate 149,936 downwards.
AGCCATACAGGCGCTGCTCGAGAGCGACAGCCGCCTGGCCGAAAAAGTGCGCGACCGCGACCGCGACGTCAACGCCATGCAGCTGAACATCGACGACGAGTGCACTCGGATCCTGGCCCGGCGCCAGCCGGCGGCCTCCGACCTGCGCCTGGTGCTGGCGGTAATTCGTGCCACCGCCGACCTCGAGCGGATCGGTGACGAAGCGAGCAAGATCGCGCGAAATGCCCTGACCCTCATCGATGGCGGCAGCAGCGTGCGCGGTTTGATCGAGGTGCGCCATATCAGCGAGCACGTGCGGCGCATGCTGCGTGACGCCCTGACCGCCTTCGCCCGCTTCGACACCGAGCTGGCCCTGCAAGTGGTGCACGAGGACGACTCGGTGGACGACGAGTACGGCAGCGCCATGCGTTCACTGATGACCTTCATGATGGAGGACAGCCGTGCCATCGGCCCGGTGCTCAACGTGATGTGGATCTTGCGTGCGCTGGAGCGGGTCGGCGATCATGCCGACAACCTCGCCGAATACGTCATCTACCTGGTCAAGGGGCTCGACATCCGCCACATGCACCCGGATCAGATCGACGAGGACGCCTTGACACGCAAGGAGTAGCAAAAGAGGACTGGGATGTTGGACGCCTTAACGGCATTGAACCGCGGGACGCGACTGGTCTACGGTCGCGGCCTGCGTCGCTATGTTTACGCCCCGATCGCCGTCAACCTGGCGGTATATTCGGTCATGCTCTATTACGTGGTCAGTCACTTCGGCGGATGGCTGGCGAGCTGGATGGCCATGGTGCCGGCCTGGCTCGGCTGGTTGGAATGGCTGATCTGGCCGTTGTTCGTCATCAGCCTGATACTGATCGTATTCTTCACTTTCACCCTGGTATCACACCTGATCGCCGCGCCTTTCTACGGTTTCCTGGCGGCCAAGGTGGAAATCCAGGCCACCGGCCGGCCGCCCCTCGACGATCGAGGCCTGGCGCGTACGGCAGTGGACGCCCTGGGGCGCGAGCTGGTCAAGCTCGGCTACATCCTGCCGCGGGCGCTGGCATTGCTGGTCGTCAGCTGGATACCCACGCTCAATGTCGTCGCACCGTTGCTTTGGGCCCTGTTCTCGGCCTGGATCATGGCGATCACCTATCTCGACTATCCCATGGACAACAACAAGGTGAGTTTCGCCGACATGCGCCGTCGGCTCGCCTCGCGCCAATGGCAGACGCTCACCTTCGGCGGCTGGGTAACGCTGATCACCTGGATCCCGCTGGCTAACCTGTTCCTGCTACCTGGCGCCGTGGCCGGTGCCGTACTGATGTGGGACCGCCACTATCGTGGACAGCGTGACATCGCACCGACCTGAGTCGTCGCTTCCTTACTCGGCCGGTCGGTTGAGAGCCGTCTGGCCCGCGGTTGGGCCAACGGCCCTTGCATCGATCACCAGACGCGAGGCAGGGAAGACGCAGCGGAAGAGGGCGCCGCGTTCGGGATGGGATTCGATTTCCAGGTACGCGTCGTGGCGCAGCAATACGTGCTTGACGATAGCCAGCCCCAGCCCGGTACCGCCGGTTTCGCTGCTGCGCCCCTTGTCGACCCGGTAGAAGCGTTCGGTGAGCCGCGGAATATGCACCGGATCGATGCCGTCGCCGTCGTCCTCGACCTCCAGGCAGGCACCCTTGGGATGCGTTTTCCAGCGCAGCACGATGTGGCTGCCCTCCGGCGTGTAACGCACCGCGTTGGATGCCAGATTGGACAGTGCACTGTGAATCTCGCTGTCGCTGCCGAGCAGGCGACGGTTATCCACGACCTCTATGCGGATCTGCTGGCGGCCTGCCGACAGCGCCTCGGCGTCGCGGCGTACCTCCTCGAGTAGCGTGCCCATGGGCAGCGGCAGATGATCCTCGCCGCCGCGATCGATCTCCAGCCGCGACAGCAACAGCAGGTCGTTGACCAGATTCTGCATGCGGATGGTTTGCTCTTGCATACGGGTCAGCCCTTGAGCGAGCCGCGACGGGAGTTGATCGGCATAGGTGGCGTAGGTCTCGAGGTAGCCCGCCAGTACGGTCAACGGCGTTCTCAGCTCGTGGGAGACGTTGGCGACGAAGTCGCGGCGCATCTCCTCCAGGCGGTGCAGGCGGGTGATGTCGCGCGCCATCACCAGGCGCTCGTCGTCGCCATAGAGTGTGATCTGGAACTGCAGCACCTGACGTTCTTCCACCGGCGAGGGCAGCGTCAACGGTTCGCGATAGTCGCAAGCATTGAAGTAGGCGACGAAGCGGGGGTCGCGCACCAGGTTGGTGATGTGCTGGCCGCGGTCGTGGACCGCCTTGAGCCCCAGCATGCGCTCGGCGGCGCTGTTCCACCACTCCAGGTCGCCGCGCTGGTCGAGCATGACCACGCTGTCGCGCATTGCCTCGGAAGACTCCTGGATACGCTTGAGGGTCGCCTGCAGGCGATGCTGCGTATGGCGCTGGCCCTTCTGGTAGCGGTAGAGCCGGTCGAACAGTTCGCCCCACAGGCCGGTGGCCGCGGGAGGCTCACTGTGGGGATGGCGGGTCAGCCAGCGGCGCAGGGCATGGAGCTGGCGCAGGTGGTAGACCAGGCGCACGATAAGCCCCGCGGCAAGCCCGAGTCCGGGGGCTCCCAGCAGCCAGCCGACCAGGCTGCCGGCAACGGCTAGCAGGCCGAGGTGCCAGAGTTCATGACGCCAGGGGCCCACGTCAGCCCTTGTTGGAGAAGCGGTAGCCGGTGCCGCGCACGGTCTGGATCAGATGCTGGTGGGCATCGCCCAGCGCCTTGCGCAGCCGGCGGATATGCACGTCCACGGTTCGCTCCTCGACATAGACGTTGCCGCCCCATACCTGGTCGAGCAGCTGGCTGCGGGTGTAGGCACGTTCCTGGTGCGTCATGAAGAACTGCAGCAGGCGGTACTCCGTGGGGCCCATCTCAAGCGCGTGGCCATCGGCGCTGACGCGATGACTGACCGGATCGAGCACCAGGCCGTCCACCTCCACGGGCTCCTCGATGCCCTTGGGCGTGGTGCGCCGCAACACCGCCTTGAGGCGGGCCACCAGCTCGCGGGGGGAGAAGGGCTTGGTGATGTAGTCGTCGGCACCGGCCTCGAGGCCCTGGATCTTGTTGTCCTCTTCGCTCTTGGCGGTGAGCATGATGATCGGCAGTTCGCGGGTAGCTTCCTCGCGCTTGAGCCGGCGAGCCAGCTCGATGCCGCTGGTGCCGGGCATCATCCAGTCGAGCAGCAACAGGTCGGGCTGGTTGTCGACGATCATGCTGTGGGCGCTCTGGGCGTTGGCGGCCTCCAGCACGCGATAGTCTGCCATCTCCAGCGCCACCGCGATCATCTCGCGGATTGGCGCTTCGTCGTCGACGATCAGAACGGTCTTGGCGGTCATCCCGAAGCCTCGCGGTCAGTGACGGGTCGGTGACGATCTCACCACGTCATCATGACACTTGGATGACAGCGCTGCCATAGTCGGGCTAGACACCCACTGCCGGCCATAGGCTGAGGGCGATACCGGCGAATGCCAGCAGCCCCGACCAATGATTGTTGAGAAAGGCTTGGAAGCAACGATCGCGCTCCCGGGATCGGATCAGGAACTGCTGATGAACGAAGGCGGCGGCCATGCCTGCCAGGCCTAGCCAGAAGAAAACGCCGAGCTCGATGCGCCAGCCGACCCAGCCCAGCAGGCCCAGCGTGGCCAGCTGCAGCAGGCCGATCATGGTGCGATCAGCGCGGCCGAACAGCACGGCAGTAGACTTGATGCCGATCCTCAGGTCATCGTCGCGGTCGACCATGGCGTACTCGGTATCGTAGGCCACCGTCCAGGCCACGTTGGCGGCGAACAGCAGCCAGGCCTCCAGCGGGATATGGCCGAGCACGGCACCGAAGGCCATGGGTATCGCCCAGGAGAAGGCGGCGCCGAGAAACAGCTGGGGCAGATGGGTATAGCGCTTCATGAAAGGGTAAATGAAGGCCAGCCCTACCCCCACCAGCGAGAGCATGACGGTGAAGAGGTTGGTGAACCACACCAGCACGAAAGCCGCCGCGACCAGGCCCACGAACAGAACCTTGGCCTCGCGCTCGCTGATACGCCCGGTGGCCAGGGGACGGTTCTTGGTGCGCTTGACGTGGCCGTCGAAGTGACGGTCGGCATAGTCGTTGATCACGCAGCCTGCGGCCCGCATCAGGTAGACACCGGCGACGAAGATCAACAGCAGGTGCCGCTCGGGAACGCCGGCGGCGGCCACCCACAGCGCCCACAGGGTGGGCCACATCAAGAGCCAGGTACCGATGGGGCGATCCAGCCGCATCAGGTGCAGGAAATCGGGCAGGCGGGCCAGCCCCTTGGGGCGCATCAGGGAGCGATCCATCGATACCTCCTCATTCGATGGCGGTCATCCTAGCGCGTTGGCAGACCCAGTTCATCCGCCATCGCATCGAGAAAGAACTCTTGTACCAATACCGCGAAACGGCCGTGGCGGAACACCGAACGACGCCCCCAGGGGCCGGGCAGCGGATGGAAGGGGGCCGGGGCGGTGGTCACCTCGATGGGGCTTCGTGCCAGGCCGGGCTGGCGAAACAGCCAGCTGCCCAGTGAACGCTCGCCCAGCCGCTCGAGGCGCTGTCCGCGCAGCTGCGCCAAGGGTGCCACCGAGCGCGCCAGCACCCAGGGCCGCTCTTCCAGGCTCAGCGCCACTTCCCGCAGCCAGGCAAGACGGTCGTAAGGCAGGCCCAGGGCCCGGGCCTCATCAGGACGCGGCCGCCCCAGGCGCTGCGCGAGCAGGCGTACCTGGAAGGTTCGGCCGGCGCCGGCCTCGATCAGCCGCGCGGTCAGCGAATCCCGGCTGGCCACCCAGGCCCACCAGGCGGGACTCATCTCGGCACGCCCGGCGGGCAGGGGGCGCCAGCCGAGGGTTAAAGGGAGCGGGTCATGAGACGCCGCGCGGTTCCGGGCCACCTGCGCTCTCCGGGTCGATGGGGAGCGCGTAGTGTAACATGCGACCTGGACGATTCTTGACGGACCGCCCCCGCGGCGGACCCGCACACCCAAGGAGCCCTATGACCGCGCCCCTGACCATCGTTGGCACCGGCATGGCGGGCATTGGCCTGCTAAAGCAGCTACGCATGCTGGATGCCGAGCGCCCCGTCACGTTGATCACGGCCGACAGTGGCGATGACTACGCCAAGCCGCTGCTATCGACCGGCTTTGCCAAGCGCCTTCCGCCCGAACGGCTGGCCGCCCGCACGGCGCTGGAACTGGCCGACCAGTTAAGCGCGGTGGTGCGGACCCATACCCGGGTCGATGCTATCGATCTGGCCGGTCGCTCCCTGCGCATTGGCGAAGAGCGCCTGGCATGGAGCGAGCTGGTGCTGGCCACCGGTGCCGCACCCACCCGTCCCTTCGCCATACCCGAGCGCCTTGCCGGTCGTGTGTTCAGTGTCAACGACCTCGATGACTACCGCCGGTTCCACGCTGCCCTAGAAGCGCTGGGGCGGCCCGCGCGTACGGCCATCATCGGCGCCGGCCTGGTGGGCTGCGAGTTCGCCAACGACCTGGCGGCAGGGGGTCACGCGGTGAGCCTGGTCGCCCCCGAGGCCACCCCCTTGCCGCGCCTGCTGCCGGAGCCGCTGGGCCGCGCGCTGGGCGAAGCCTTCAGCGAGGCGGGGATGGTGCTGTACCTGGGGCGCGGCCTGGAGCGGCTGGAGGAGACGGGCGGCGATATCGGCCTGACGCTCGACGACGGCGAGCGGATCGAGGCCGATCTGGTGCTGGTCGCCACCGGCCTGCGTCCACGCAGTGAGCTGGCCCGGGAGGCCGGCCTGGCGGTAACGGCGGCCGGTATCCAGGTTGACCGCTACCTGGCGGCTTCGGCGCCTGGCGTGCATGCCCTGGGTGACGTGGCCTGCGTGGCCGGCGTCAACGCCATGTATGTCCAACCGTTGCAGGCCAGTGCGAAGGCGCTGGCGCGCACGCTTGCCGGCACGCCCACCAGGGTGGGTTATGGCGCTTGGCCGGTGCTGGTGAAGACACCGCTGCTGCCGGTGGTGGCGCTACCGCCGCTGAAGGCACCGGTGCGCTGGCGAATCGAGGGAGAAGGACGGGACCTGACGGCCCTCGCCGAAGACAAAGACGAACGTTTGATTGGCTTTGCGTTGACAGGAAGCTGCGTCAGGCGGAAAGTTGAGCTGGCGCGGGCTACACCGCCATTGCTAGGCTAGTGACGTCATCGTCTCGGCCGGCTTTAAGTACGGTTAGCCGATGATCGTACGACGCCTCATAGAGCAGGGGAAGAACCCAGACAAGGGGACGGGCTCTCCCGGGGAAGACAGGCGTCTTCAAAAACCGATCGTGCATAACAATACCGGCGCTTTTGCCGGGTCATAGCCAATACCAGGAGGGCTGTATGCGTAAGCCAGAACTTGCCGCGGCAATTGCCGAGCGTGCGGAACTGTCCAAGGACAAAGCCAGCCAGGTGCTCAACGTCATTCTCGACGAGATCACCGGCAGCGTTTCCCAGGGTCAGGACGTCTCCCTGATCGGCTTCGGTACCTTCACCGTGCGCGAGCGCGCCGCGCGTACCGGCAAGAACCCGCAGACCGGCCAGCCGTTGGCCATTCCGGCCAGCAAGACGGTTGCCTTCAAGCCGGGCAAGGGCCTAAAGGATGCCGTCGGCAAGGGCTGATCCGGCCGTCGGATATACTCGTCACGCGGCCTGCTCCGTCAGGCCGCGATGCCCAACCCCACCGCTCGAATCGGATTCGACATGAAGCTGCGACTGATCCTGTGGCTGCTTGGGTGGATGCTCAAACGGGCCTTGCGGCGCAAGCCAGCCTTTCGCCAGACGCTTTCCGAGATGCGTCACTTCGACTGGGGCATCGCCACCGAAGACCTTTCCACCGCGCGCCATTACCGCATGTCGCCGCAGGGCATTCTGGTCGGCATGGGGCTGCCCGTGGATCTTGACCTGGAGCTGCGCTTTGCGGATGAGGCCACGGCCGTTCGCGTGTTGCGCAAGCCGACTCAGCAAGCTTTCCTCGACGGTATGATGGCAGGCAAGGTGCGCCTGGTCGGCGATTCGAGTGACCTGAAGAAACTGCAGAAGCTGCTGCGTCACTTGTGACGAAGAAGCGGATTCTGGCCGTTTCCCCCTCTCGGTTAATGTCTCTCGCCACGCTATCATGGCGTTTTCTCTCCGGATGAGCGCCATGCCTCGCTTGCTTGTTCTCAAGACCGGCGGCAGTTTTCCCGACGTCATCGCCGCACGCGGCGACTTCGAGGACGGGTTTCGGCATCGCCTGGCTCGCTACGGCGACCGTCAATGGGGTGTGTCATTCCACCCCGAGTTCGGTACTCGCCTCATGTTGCGCTACGTGACGCGTCAAGCGGCACGTCTGCGCCGGCTCGGGCAGAACTCCGAGACGTTGCACGAGGGAGTGCGCGACACGCCCGAGACGTCGGGGCTGCTGGAAGCCTTTGCCGATCTGGTCGTGAAGGAGGCGTGATGAGCGATTCGGTCTGGCAATGGTCACTCACCGACTTTCGCGATGCCATCGAGACTCGCGGCATGCCCGGTTGCGGGGCGGCGGCAGCGGTCAGTGCGGCATTGGGCATGGCGCTCGTACTCAAGGGATTGCGCCTCAGTGACGACCGAAGCGCGCTCATCTCACGCGGCGATGCGCTGTGCGAGGCGCTGGCGCGCCTCGCGGACGACGATATCGCCGTCTTCGGGCAATTTCTGGCGGCGGCGAAGCGAGCGCCTAACGCAGCTGAGCGGGCCGGGAAGCAAGAGGACGAGATGGAGCGGGCTGTCGAATCCGCCTGCCGCGTGCCCTTGGAAATCGCCCGGGCCTGTCGCGACGCCTTGGCCTTGTCCGCCGAGGCGCTCCCCCTGACGGCCGAGCGATTCCACAGCGATACCCGGGCCGGGGCACGGTTGCTCCATGCCGCGCTTCTTGCCGTGCTGGCGGGGCTCGAAGACAACCTGCAGGGGCTGGATGGGCGCGAGGACCGCGAAGCATTGAGGCAGTCGGGCAGAGCGCTTCGCGCCGAGGCCGAGACCTGGCTCACGCAGCTTGAGACGTGAGCCCCGTATTTACGCCTGCCTTATACTAAAGTAGAGTGTAATGATGAGTTGTCTGCCGCCATGACAGGCGTACCGATAACATGCCGACTTCCGTAACGCTTGCGCTGCGGCGCCTGTGGACACTGGACAAGTTCGCCTACAGCCTGCGGGTCTTCATCGCCTTCAGCGGGGCACTGCTGCTGAGCTGGTCGCTGGGTGACATCGCCCTGCTGATTCCGCTCTTCCTGGGCATTATCGCCAGCGCCCTGTCGGAAACCGACGACAGCTGGCGGGGTCGCCTGCAGGCGCTCCTGGTCACCCTGCTCTGCTTCGCCACGGCGGCATTCGTCGTCCGCTGGCTTTACCCATGGCCGCTGTTGTTCGCCCCGGGGCTGGGTATCGCGACCTTCGTGGTGATCATGCTGGGCGCCGTGGGCCAGCGTTATGCCACCATCGCCTCCGGCACGCTGATCCTCTCCATCTACATCATGATCAACATCGAGCATCACGGCGGCGTACCGCAGGAGGGAGACTGGGGCCAGACGCTGCTGATCCTGGCAGGGGCCGCCTGGTACGGTGCGATTTCCGTGATTTGGTGCGCGCTCTTCTCGCGCCAGCCGGTCAAGCAGAGCATGGCCCTGCTCTATCGTGAGCTTGGCAAGTACCTGATCCTCAAGGCGACGCTGTTCGAGCCGCTGCGCGGCATCGACGTCGAAGCGAGGCGCCTGGCGGTGGCCCGGCAGAACGGCCGTGTCGTCGAGTCGCTGAATCGGGCGAAGGAGATGATCTTTCGCCGGCTCCAGGGGCAGCGCGGCGAGAGCAAGCTGAACCGCTACCTGCGCATCTACTTCATTGCCCAGGACATTCACGAGCGGGCCAGCTCGTCGCACTACCCCTATGCCCAGTTGACCGAGGCCTTCTTCCATCACGATGTGCTGTTTCGCTGTCAGCGCCTGTTGGACCAGCAGGGCCAGGCGTGCAAGCGGCTGGGCAAGGCACTGCTGCTCAACCGGCCCTTCGAGCATGACCAGAGCGAACGGGCGCTGGAGGATCTGCGTGCCTCCATCGCGCATCTCAAGGCCATGCGCAACCCGGCATGGCGCGAGCTGATGCACCCGCTCGGCGCGCTGGCCGACAACCTCGCCACTCTCGAAGGGCAACTGGCCACGGCGCACAACCCCGATGCCGGTGGCTGGCCCAACGATGCAACGCTTTACGACCGCTCCCCCGGCAGCCTGAGGGACGCCTGGGAGCGCATCCGCCTCAACCTGACGGTGGGTTCGCCCACCTTTCGCCATGCGATTCGGCTGCCCATCGCCCTGTTGGCGGGCTATGGGCTGCTGTACCTGATCCATCCCGAACAGGGCTTCTGGATTCTGCTCACCACGCTGTTCGTTTGCCGTCCCAACTTCGCCGCTACCCGGCGTTTCCTGGTCCAGCGCATTGCCGGCACCGTGTTCGGGCTGGTGTTCGGCTGGGCATCGATCACGCTGTTTCCCAGCGCCTGGCTACAGACGCTGATCGCCGTGATCGCTGGGGTGGCGTTCTTTGCCACGCGTGAGAAGCACTATGTCGTTGCCACCGGTGCGATCACCCTGCTGGTACTGTGCAGCTTCAACCAGATCGGTGACGGTTTCGACCTGATCTGGCCGCGCCTGTTCGACACCCTGCTCGGTGCGCTGATCGCCGGCGCAGCGGTGTTCTTCATCCTGCCCGACTGGCAGGGGCGACGCCTGCATCGCGAGGCGGCCAATGCCATCACTGCCAACCGCTGTTATCTGGACGAGATTCTTCACCAGTACGCGAGCGGCAAGCAGGATGACCTCGCCTACCGGCTGGCACGCCGCGACGCCCATAATGCCGATGCGGCGCTCTCCACCCTGCTCGCCGATATGCTGCAGGAACCCGAGCACTATCGACGCCAGGATGCCGATGACGGGTTTCGCTTCCTGGTGCTCTCCCACACGCTGCTGGGCTACCTCTCGGCGCTGGGAGCCCACCGCCATCGGCTCAAGGACGAAGCGGAAGATGCCAGGCTGCTGCCTGCCGCACGGCGAATCGCCGATGTGCTCGGGGAGTTGGCGGACTGCCTGGTGCGACGAGTGCCGATGGTCTTGGAAGATGCGCGGCAGGCGGCGCTGCTGGCCGAGTTCGAGCCCGAGTCTGACGGCTCCGAAGAGGAAGCCAGCTATCGGCCGCTGCAGACCCAGCTGCAGCTCATTGCCCGCCAGCTGATGCCACTGGCCGAGGCCGCCAACCGGCTCGTGGCAGCCGGGGCTCGGAGGCCGGCCCATCCCGGTACGGTGGCGGCGCGCTGATGCGCACCTAGACCTGGCCGTAACGCCCCGCTTCCTCGCCCAGCCAGCGGCGGATCAAGGGCTGGCTCGCCTGGGGGTGGCGGGCCAGCAGCGCATCGGCCAAGGGCGCCACCCGCTCGAGCAGGTCGGCATCGCGCTCCAGGTCGGCGATCTTCATCTGCGCCAGCCCCGTCTGGCGGGTACCCAGCACCTCGCCGGGCCCGCGCAGCTCGAGATCCTTCTCGGCGATACGAAAACCGTCCGTGGTCTCGCGCATGACCGCCAAACGCTCGCGGGAATGGGCCGACAGCGGCCCGTGGTAGAGCAGCACGCAAAAGCTCTCGCTGGTGCCACGCCCCACCCGGCCGCGGAGCTGATGCAGCTGCGAGAGGCCCAGGCGCTCGGGATTCTCGATGATCATCAGGCTGGCATTGGGCACGTCGACCCCCACCTCGATCACGGTAGTGGCCACCAGCAGGTCGAGTTCCCCGCTCTTGAAGGCCTCCATCACCGCCGCCTTCTCGGCGGCCTTCATGCGTCCGTGGACCAGGCCGATGGCAAGTTCCGGCAGCGCCTCGGTGAGCTCGTCACGGGTCGCTTCGGCGGCCTGGCACTGCAGCGCGTCGGATTCCTCGATCAAGGTGCAGACCCAGTAGGCCTGGCGCCCCTCGGCGCAGGCGTGCCGAATGCGTGCCACCACCTCGGGGCGGCGCTCATCGGGTACGACCACCGTCTTCACCGGCGTACGTCCCGGCGGCAGCTCGTCGATGACCGAGACGTCGAGGTCGGCATAGGCGCTCATCGCCAGGGTGCGTGGAATCGGTGTGGCGGTCATGACCAACTGGTGCGGCGTGAGGCCCCCGGCCTCGCCCTTCTCGCGCAGTGCCAGTCGCTGGTGTACGCCGAAACGGTGCTGTTCGTCGACGATGGCGAGCCCCAGGCGCTGGAAGTGCACATCGCCCTGAAAGAGCGCGTGGGTGCCCACCACCATCCGTGCGCGACCGTCGAGGATGGCCGCCTTGGCGTCGAGACGCGCCTTGCCCTTGAGCTTGCCGGCAAGCCACGCCACCTCGATGCCGAGTGGCTCGAACCATGCCTTGAGCGTCCGGTAGTGCTGTTCGGCAAGTATTTCGGTAGGCGCCATCATGGCCGCCTGGCAGTCGCCGGCGATAGCGGCAAGCGCCGCCATGGCGGCCACCACGGTCTTGCCCGAGCCCACGTCGCCCTGCACCAGGCGCAGCATGGGCACTTCGCGGGCGAGGTCGGCGCCGATCTCGTCGAGGACACGGCGCTGGGCGCCGGTCAGCGAGAACGGCAGCTGGGTGAGAAAGCGGGCCTGCAGGCCGCGCCCGCTAGGCAGGGCCGGGGCACCGTCCCGTTGGATCTGCTGGCGTACCAGCTGCAGGCTCAGGCGATGCGCGAGCAGTTCCTCCAGGGCCAGGCGGCGAGTCGCGGGATGTTTGCCGCTGGCCAGTCCCTCGGGATCGGCATCGGGCGGGGGCTGATGAAGCACCTGCAGACAGTGGTGCAGCTCCGGTAGGCCGAAGCGTGCCCGTAATTCTTCGCCGATCCAGTCGGGCAGCGCGTCGGGCGCCGCCTCGAGACGGACCAAGGCCTGCTCGATGAGGGCCCGCAGCCGCGCCTGGTGCAGCCCTTCGGTGGTGGGGTAAATCGGCGTCAGATGATCCTCGACCGGCGCCGCATCGTTGGACAGCAGGCGATACTCGGGATGGTATATCTCCAGCCCGGTGGCGCCGGCGCGGGCCTCGCCGAAGCAGCGCACCCGAGTGCCGGGGCGGAACTGCTGCTGTTGGGCGGGGGAAAAATGGAAGAAGCGCAGGCTGATGATACCCGAGCCGTCGCGCAGCCTGACCAGCAGGCTGCGGCGGCGCCCCTTGACCACGTCGCTAGCCGATACCTCGCCTTCCACCACCGCTTCGTGGCCGGCCCGCAGGGTGCCGATCGGCGTGATCCGGGTGCGGTCCTGGTAGCGCAGCGGCAAGTGAAACAGCAGGTCGGCAACGGATTCCACCCGCAGGCGTGCCAGTTTCATGGCCAGCGCTTCCCCGACGCCCTTCAGCGAGGTAATTGGCGCGTCGAGGTCGCTCATGCCGATTCGGGAAGCGCCTCGTGAAACTGCTGAATGGCATCGGTCACCGCGTCGATCGCCTTGGGACGCGGGAAGCTGGCACGCCAGGCGATGGCCACGGTGCGTGACGGGGCCGGCGCCTTGAACGGCCGGCTGGTGAGCAGCCCGCTCTCGTAATGCCCGGTGCCGATGGCCGAACGGGGCAGCACGGTGATGCCCAGCTTGGAGGCGACCATATGGCGGATCGTCTCGAGCGAACCGCCCTCGGCGGTCAGGGTGTTGCTGGGGCTGTTGAGTTGCTGGCTGATGGCGGGGCAGGCTTCGAGGATCTGGTCGCGGAAGCAGTGGCCCTCGCCCAGCAACAGCAGGCGCTCCTTGAGCAGGTCCTCCTTATCAATGACATCTCGCCTGGCCCAGGCGTGGTCGGCCGGCATCAAGACTTCGAACTGCTCCTCATAGAGCGGCTTGGTGACCACGTCGGTCTCGTTGAACGGCAGCGCAACGATGATGGCGTCGAGCTCACCGCTGCGCAGCTTGCGCCTGAGGTTGGCGGTGAAGCCCTCCTCGATGTAGAGCGGCATCTGCGGGGCGCTACGTGTCAGCGCGGGGACCAGGTAGGGAAACAGGTACGGCCCGATGGTATAGATGGCACCGATGCGCAGGGGGCTGGCCAGCTGGTCCTTGCCGGCATTGGCCAGCTCCTTGATTACGCTGCTCTGCTCCAGCACCCGCTGGGCCTGCTCGACGATCTTCTCGCCCAGCGGGGTGACCTGCACCGTCGACTTGGAGCGCTCGAAGAGCGCCACGCCAAGTTCCTCCTCGAGTTTCTTGACGGCGACCGACAGTGTGGGCTGGGAAACGAAGCAGCGCTCCGCTGCCCGGCCGAAGTGGCGCTCCTGCGCCAAGGTTACGATGTATCGGAGTTCTGTTAGAGTCATGTCTGGTGCCCCGCGGGCATCCTCTCGGACGATAGATGACTTTCAATAGGGACTTTTTATCAGGGGGCGAGAGAAAGGTGAAGAAAACGACACTGATTCTGGGCTGCGGTGACATCGGAATGGTGCTGGGCAGGGAGCTGCTGGAGGCCGGGCATCACGTGATCGGGGCCCGCCGCAGCGCCCAGGCGCTGGAGGGCAGCGGCATCGAGCCGCTGCCGCTCGACCTCTGTGACGAAGCGGCCTTGGCCGCATTGCCCGACGTCGACTACGTGGTTTACATCCTGAGCGCCGATCGCTTCGATGAAGCGGCCTATCGGGCCGCCTATCCCGATGGCCTGAAGGCCGTGCTGCGCACCTACGAGGGTCGCGATAGGGCACCGAAGCGGCTGTTCTTCGTCTCCTCTACCAGCGTCTATGGACAGCAGGAGGGGGAGCAGGTCGACGAAGAGACGCCGGCCGAGTCGGCAGGCTTCGCCGGCATGCTGATGCGCGAAGCCGAGCAGGCGCTGCGCGAAAGCCCGTTGCCCGGTACGGCGGTGCGCTTCTCGGGTATCTACGGGCCGGGGCGAGACCGCCTGATTCGTCAGGTGCTCGAAGGGCGCATCGCGCCGAAGAGCCCGCCCATGTACTCCAACCGCATTCACCGCGACGACTGTGCCGGCGTGCTGGCTCATCTGATCGGCCTGGATAGCGCTGGCCAACCCGTCGACGAGCTCTACCTGGCCAGCGATTGCGCACCGGAGCCGCTCCACGAGGTCATGGCCTGGCTTGCCGGCCAGCTCAGGGCGGAGCCCACCGAAGTGATCCAGGCACCGCTGCGCAAGCGTGCCAGCAAGCGTTGCAACAATTCACGCCTGCTCGAGACGGGCTATGCCTTCCGCTATCCCAGCTATCGTGAAGGCTATGCCCAGGTCATGAAGGAGGGGGGCTACCTGGCCGAGCCGGTCTGAGGCGGACCCGACGCGACGGGCAGGGCGGAAACGCCACCATTGCCCGTCGCCCCGGTACCTGCCCGGCCGGCGCTCACAGCGGTAGCCGATAGCCCAGGGCCAGCACCTCGATACCATCGTTGGGTTCCTTGATGCCTGCATTGGAGTAATGGGTGAGGCTCAACGAAAGCTCGCCGGGCCCCACGGAACCGCCCAGGGCGATGCGGTCCTGGAATTGAAACGCGGTGGAGAGATCCCGCGAGCCAAGCCGTGCATCGAGAAACACCGCGGCGCCGATACCGCCTTCGACAAAGACGTTCCGCGTTCCCGCGAACGTATAGCGCAGCATGGGGGTGAATAGCCAGGCAGCGTTCTCCTTGCTCTCATCCCCTTCAAGCAACAGCAGGCCGGTGGCCAGGCGAAGGTCGAGCTGCGGATGCAGGCGCTCGAGGCCAATCAGGGTGTCGAGTTCGATACGGGCGGCGGCGGTCGATTCGCTGGTGATGCCGCCTGCGATATAGAGATCGGCCAAGATGGGCTGGCTACTCGCCATGGCCAGACCGACGCCGAGGCCGATCATCAGGTTCTTCATGCGAAGCACGGCTTGTCTCCTTTTTGTGCATCAACGATCAGCTAGCCAATCGATGGTGCGCTTCGTCCTTGAAACTCACCCCTGCGAGACGGCCAGGGTCCGATAGCGAGCGCCCCGCTCATCGAGGATCGATTGAATCAGCTCGAGCCGATTATAGGGCCACGTTTGGTCAACGGAGGGAAGGCCTTCCAGCCGAAGTGTGACAGCGCGTCGCAAGAGCGTGACATGCGGCGTGTACCGAGCGGGTCGTGCGCCGAACCCGAGCGGTTCAAGGGAGGCCCATACACGGCGATGCAGCCGCTCAAGGGCAGGATCGTGCTGGTGACCGCCCACCCAGACGATGCCGGGGCGGCGAAAGCTGCCCCAGCGGTCGAGACGCCACTCGCCGGGCGCGATGGCCAGTCCCTGTACCCACTCGATCAGGTCGGCCGCTTTCGCCTCCTCTACCTCGCCGAGGAAGGCGAGCGTCACATGCAGAGTCTCATCTGGCATGCGCCGCCCGCCGCAGTGGGCGTGGGCGATGTCCGCCAGCTCGCCGAGCCGTTGGCGCAGTTCGGCCGGCGGCACCAAGGCGAGGAAGAGTCTCACGTCCCGCTCAATCCCCTATTACCATGACCGCTTCCGCCTCCACCTGCGCCCCCTTCGGCAGCGCCTTCACGCCGACTGCGGCACGGGCCGGGTAGGGGGATTCGAAGTATTCCTCCATCACTCGATTGACGATGGCAAAGTTGTCCAGGTCGACCAGATAGAGGTTGATCTTGACGATCTCGCCCAGCGAGCCGGCGGCTTCCTCGCACACGGCCTTGAGATTGGTGAAGACCTGGCGTGCCTGGGTCTCGAAGTCGTCGGACACGAGCGCCATGGTGGCCGGGTCCAGCGGGATCTGGCCGGAGAGATAGACGGTATTACCGGCCTTGATGGCCTGGGAGTAGGGCCCGATGGCGGCGGGCGCCTTTTCGGTATTGATCACGGCCTTGTTGCTCATGATGTTCTCCTTGTGATTCTCGAGGCGATGCACTAACGAAAAACCCGTTCGCCGCGCCGGGCGACGAACGGGCCGGTAACGGGTTCAATTGCCGACGCGGGTGATCTTGCCGACGTGCGACAGGTTGCGGATGCGCTTGATGATGCGTGCCAGGTGTACGCGGTCGCGTACCGCCAGGGTGAGGTGCACGATGGAGAGACGGGCGTCGCGCTCCTCGATACCGATGCGCTCGATATTGGCGTCGGCATCGGTGACCAGGCTGGCCAGCTCCGCCACCAGCCCGCGCCGGCTCTCGATCTCGATGCGCAGGGCCACGGGGAAGTCCTCGGTGATCTCGGCGGACCATTCGAGAGCGAACAGCTTGTCGGGATCGCTCTTGAGTTCTTCGAGGTTCCGGCATTCGGTACGGTGAACCACGATGCCCTTGCCCACCGACAGGTGGCCGATCACCGGGTCGCCCGGCAGCGGATGACAGCAGCGGGCAAACTTGATCACCATGCCTTCGGCGCCGCTGATCACGATCGGTCCCTGGGGCGGGAGCGTGCGCTCGCCGGCCTCGATCATGTCCCCATGCAGCAGATCGACCAGGCGCCGCGCCACCACATGGGCGACCCGGGACCCCAGGCCAATCGACTCCAACAGGCTCTCTTCGCTCTTGACCGTTAGCTCTTCCAGCAATTCCGGCAGGACGTTGTCCGGCAGCTCTTCCAGGCTGGTCTCGAAGTCGGCCAGCGACTTGTTGAGCAGGCGTCGGCCGAGCTGCACCGCCTCGGTATGTTGCTGATGCTTGAGGGCATGGCGAATCGCCGAACGCGCCTTGGCGGTCACCACGAAGTTGAGCCAGGCCAGGTTGGGCCGCGCCCCGGGAGCGGTGATGATCTCCAGCGTCTGCCCGCTCTCGAGCCGGGTGGAGAGCGGGGCCAGATGGCGGTCGATGCGGCAGGCGATGCAGCTGTTGCCGATGTCGGTGTGCACGGCGTAGGCGAAATCGATCACCGTGGCGCCCTGGGGCAGCTCCATGATGTCACCACGGGGGGTGAACACATAGATGTCGTCGGGGAACAGGTCGTTCTTGACGTGCTCGATGAACTCCAGCGAGTCACCGGCATGGCGCTGCATCTCGAGCAGCCCCTTGACCCACTCCCGAGCGCGGGCGTGGCTGCCCTCGGCAATCGGATGGTCGGTCTGGCCGGCCTTGTAGAGCCAATGGGCGGCGATGCCGTTATTGGCCATGGCTTCCATCTCGCGGGTCCGGATCTGCACCTCGATGGGCATGCCGCCGCTGCCGAACAGCGTGGTATGCAGGCTCTGGTAGCCGTTGGCCTTGGGGATGGCGATGTAATCCTTGAAGCGCCCCGGCACCGGCTTGTAGAGATTGTGCACCACGCCGAGGATACGGTAGCAGCTGTCGACGTCCTCGGTGATGATGCGAAAACCGAACACATCCATGATCTCCGCGAACGGCTTGCGCTGGTCGCGCATCTTCTTGTAGATCGACAGCAGGTGCTTCTGGCGACCCACGACGGTGCCGGGCAGGCCCTCGTCGTCGAGGCTCTTCTGCAGGGTGGTCTGGACCTGGCGAATCGCCGAGCGGCGATGGCCGCGGGCGCTGGAGACGGCGCGCTTGATACGCTCGGAGCGCATCGGGTGCAAGGCCTGGAACGAGAGATCCTCCAGTTCCACGCGGATGGTGTTGATGCCCAGGCGACTGGCGATGCGGGCGTAGATTTCCAGCGTCTCACGGGCGATGCGACGCTTTTTCTCCGGCCGCAAGGCCCCCAGGGTACGCATGTTGTGCAGGCGGTCGGCGAGCTTGACGATGATGACGCGGATGTCCTTGGACATCGCCAGCACCATCTTCTGGAAATTTTCGGCCTGGGCGACCGCCTTGTCCTCGAAGGTGATCTGGGTCAGCTTCGATACGCCGTCGACCAGCTCCGCCACCGGCTTGCCGAACTGCTCGGCCAGCGCTTCCTTGGAGACGCCGGTATCCTCGATCACGTCATGCAGCATGGCCGACATCAGGCTCTGATGGTCCATGTGCATGTTGGCGAGGATGTTGGCTACCGCCAGCGGGTGGGTGACGTAGGGCTCGCCGGAGCGACGGCGTTGGCCGTCGTGGGCCTGCTCGGCGTAGTAGAAGGCGCGCTTGACCTGCTGGATCTCGTCGGGAGGAAGGTAGCCGCCGAGTCTGTCGGCCAGGTCGTCGATGGTGAACATTAGCGCGCCTTGGGTGACAGCCTTACTCCTCGAGAGCGATGCCCGGCTCGCCTTCGCGGCGAATCCTGACCGGTGCCTCGATCGGCTCGTCCAGTACGCTGTGGTCCACCAGGCCGGCAGCGATCTCGCGCAGGGCCATCACGGTGGGCTTGTCGTTTTCCCACGGCAGCTGGGCATCGCGCGAGCCGCGCGACAGCTGACGTGCGCGCTGGGTGGAGATCATCACCAGCTTGAAGCGGTTTTCGACGTTTTCCAGGCAATCTTCGACGGTGACACGCGCCATATTGGGTACTTCCCGAAACTGTGAGGCACCGGCCGTGGCCGGAGCACCGAAATGGAACAGGACAGACTAGATTACTCGACCCTCGGTTGCTGTGACAAGCGCTTGAGGCCGGGGTTCAGGGCAAGCGCCCGCGGCTGGGGCGATGACGAGCGCCTGTCCTGTCAGGACAATAGCGCCGCCAGCAGCGGGCCGTGGCTCTCCTGCACCCGCGCCAGGCTCAGGCGCCGGCTGATCACCAGCGACTGCAGCTCGCGCAGGGCGGTAGTGAAATCGTCGTTGATCACCAGATAGTCGTATTCGTCGTAATGCGACATCTCGCTTACCGCGTCGCGCATGCGCCGTGCAATGGTGGCGTGCTCGTCGGTGCCGCGGCTGGCCAGGCGCCGCTCCAGTTCATCGCGGGAGGGCGGCAGAATGAAGATCGACACCGCGTGGGGCATCTGCTCGCGAACCTGTCGCGCCCCCTGCCAGTCGATCTCGAGGATCACGTCCTGGCCGGCTTCGAGCAGCGCCTCTACCGCCGGCCGCGAGGTGCCGTACAAGTTGTCGAAGACGCGGGCGTGCTCGAAGAACTCACCCCGGGCGATCATCGCCTCGAACTCGGTGCCATCCACGAAGTGGTAGTTGACGCCATCCACCTCGCCGCGGCGTCGAGCCCGGGTGGTATGCGACACCGAGACCTGGATGCCGTCGAGGCTCTCGATCAGCTCGCGCACCAGGGTGGTCTTGCCGGCGCCGGAGGGCGCGGAAACGATGAAAAGCGTACCTTGGGCCATGATAAAGCATCCGTATTGAGCGGCTGCGGTGAACGCGGTACAGCCTGCCTGACGCGAACGTGACGGGCCGTCATTATACACACCGAGACGCTACTCGATATTCTGGATCTGCTCCCTCATTTGCTCGATCAGCACCTTGAGCTCCACCGCGCAGCGGGTGGTACTGGCCACTGCCGACTTGGAGGAGAGGGTGTTGGCCTCGCGGTTGAGTTCCTGCATCAGGAAGTCGAGGCGGCGCCCCTTGGGTCCCTTCTGATCGAGCTGGCGTTCCACCTCGCTGACGTGGGCCTCGAGTCGGTCGAGTTCCTCATCGACATCGGCCTTCTGCGCCAGCAGGACCAGTTCGGCTTCCAGCCGCTGGGGGTCCAGCTCCGCCTTGACTGCCTCGAGCCGCTCCAGCAACAGGGCGCGCTGGCGCTCGAGGATCTCGGGCATCAACCGGCGCACCTCGACGACCTGCTCGCGGACGCCACTGAGCCGGTCGCGGATCAGTGTGGCGAGCTTCTCGCCTTCGCGGGCGCGCGCCTCGATCAGCTCGTCGAGAGCGGCATTGAACAGCGCCGTGGCCTCCGCCTTCACCACGTCCAGGTCGACGCCCTGGGACTCGAGCACGCCGGGGTGGTCGAGCAGCGAGAGGGCGTCGGGCATGGCGACCTGGGGCAGCGCCTCGCGAACTTCGCCCAGCGCGTCGGCCAGGGCGATCAGCCGGGTGTGGTTGACGGCCAGGGTTTCGCTGATGTCGGTCGGCTCGAAACGCAGGTGGCACTCCACCTTGCCGCGTGCCAGTCGCGTGCGCAGCGCCTCGCGGAAGCCAGGCTCGAGGTCGCGCAAGGCCTCGGGAAGCCGGAAGAAGGGCTCCAGGTAGCGCTGGTTCACCGAACGCAGCTCCAGTTGCAGGCTGCCCCAGTCGTCTTCCCGACTCTGGCGGGCGAAGGCTGTCATGCTGTGAACTTTGCAGTGCTCGACCATGGCGACTCCTCGTTCGGTTGCGCCGCTGCCGGAACCGGCTCGGCGACATTTCGGACAAGGAGTGTAACCGATCTCCCGGTCCGACCGTGTAGAATGGCCAGCCATTCGATGCCCCGCTGTCCAAGCGAGGCCGTCCCGACCGTTCGTCCGTCTTTCGAGAGGTACCATGGCTTCCCAATTCACACGCCCGAGCGGGCGTCGCCCCGACCAGCCCCGCGAGATTCGTCTGACCCGCGACTACACGCGCCATGCCGAAGGTTCCGTGCTGGTGGAATTCGGCGACACCAAGGTACTGTGCAACGCCAGCGTCGAGGCCGGGGTGCCGCGCTGGTTGCGCGGCAAGGGACAGGGCTGGGTCACCGCCGAGTACGGTATGCTGCCGCGCGCCACCCACACGCGTGGCGGTCGCGAGGCGGCCCGCGGCAAGCAGGGCGGCCGCACATTGGAGATCCAGCGGTTGATCGGCCGCTCGCTGCGGGCCTCGGTGAACCTGAAGAAGCTGGGCGAATTCACCCTCACCGTGGATTGCGACGTGATCCAGGCCGACGGCGGCACTCGCACCGCCTCGATCACCGGCGGCTGCGTGGCGCTGATGGATGCCATTCGTTACCTGCAGCGCAAGAAGCTGGTCAAGGGCGACCCCTTCCTGCAACTGATCAGCTCGGTCTCGGTGGGGCTCTACAAGGGCGTGCCGGTGGTGGATCTCGACTACCCCGAGGACAGCGCCGCCGACACCGACATGAACGTGGTGATGGCGGAATCGGGCGGGCTGATCGAGGTGCAGGGCACCGCCGAGGCGGGCGTGTTCACGCGTGAGCAGCTCAACGCCATGCTGGAGCTGGCCGAAAACGCCGGCGCCGAACTTTTCGAGCATCAGCGTGAGGCACTGGGTATTCGCCGTTGAGATTATCCCAATGGAAAGGGGGAGGCTGATTTATGTCGCGAGCGATGAGAGGCTGGTTGCCGCCGGAGCGTAGCTCCCGGAATGTAGCTTGCTACATGAGGAGAGCGACGGTCCGACGCTTCGGCATCGCCGGCGGCCAGCTGTCTTTATCAAGGGCCCGAGCGCAGCAGTAAACCAGTATCTCCCTAACGCATAGCGCCGGCACGAATGCCGGCGCTATGCGTTCCGGGAAAGGCCCGGGCGCGACGAAGAGGGCGTGCTTACAGCGTCAGGTCGTACTCGACGAACAGCGGGGCGAACTCGCTGAAGGTGGCGTCGTAGTCGACCCAGGCATCGACCACGTGGCGGCGGAAGTTGGGGCCGACGATCTGGTAGTCGATGCGCCATCCTTCCTGGCGCGAGCGCGGCACTTCCTGGTCGAGCTTGGGCCACCAGGTGTATTCGCCGGCGTCACGGTTGATCTCGCGGAAGGTGTCGATGAAGCCGGTGGGGCCGAAGACCTGGTCCATCCAGGCACGCTCTTCCGGCTTGAAGCCCGGCGTGGTCTGGTTATCGGCCCAGTTTTCAAGGTCGACGGTCTTGTGGGCGATGTGCCAGGTACCGCAGATGATGTACTCGCGACGCTTGCGTGCCATCTTGTTCAGGTATTCCTGATATTGGGCCATGAAGGCCTGTTTGGCGGCGTAGTCGCTGCCGTCGGGCATCAGGAAGCTGGCGATGCTGAAGCGGTCGTAGTCGGCCTGCAGGAAGCGTGCCTCGTGGTCGCACTGGGGAAAGCCGAGACCGTACATGATCGCCTTGGGGATCTTGCGGCAATACAGCCCCACGCCCGAGAAACCGTCTTCTTCGGCGTCGAGGAAGTAGCCTTCGTAGCCCTCCGGATACAGAATGCTGTCGTCCAGCTCGAAGCTCTTGGCCTTGAGGTTCTGGACGCAGATGACATCGGCGTCCTGTTCGGCCAGCCAGTCGAGGAAGCCTCGTCCGACGGCCTCGCGGATTCCGTTGACATTGATGGTGGCAATTTTCATACATGGTCCCTTTGACGTCGCGCGTGTATGATACCCGACGTTTCGACGTTTGGGTAAATGGCCCGCATGGATATTCGTGGTAGGCGGCAGAATTCCGTTTCCATGAAGCCAATGAATAGCAGGGGGAGCGCCGTGTCGGCCAGCATGCAAGCCTATCAGCGTGAGTTCATCGAGTTCGCCATCGAACAGGGCGTGCTCAAGTTCGGCGAGTTCACCCTCAAGTCGGGCCGTGTCAGCCCTTACTTCTTCAATGCCGGCCTGTTTCGCAGCGGCGGCGCCCTGGCGCGACTGGGGCGTTTCTATGCCAATGCCATCGAGGCCAGCGGCGTGCCCTTCGACGTGCTGTTCGGCCCGGCCTATAAGGGCATCCCGCTGGCGGCCACCACGGCGGTGGCGCTGGCCGATCATCACGGCCGCGACCTGCCGTTCGCCTTCAACCGCAAGGAGGCGAAGGACCACGGCGAGGGCGGTAACATCGTCGGCGCCGAGCTTGCCGGGCGCATCCTGATCATCGACGACGTGATCACCGCAGGCACCGCGGTGCGCGAAGTGATGACATTGATCGAAGATGCCGGCGCCAAGGCCGCCGGCGTGGTGATCGCCCTGGATCGCCAGGAGTGCGGACAGGCGGGGGCGGAAATGCAGCGCCAGAGCGCCATCCAGGAGGTCGAGTCGCGCTACGGCATGCCGGTGGTCAGCATCGTCACCCTCGACATGGTGCTGGCCTATCTCGAGCAGCAGGCGAGTGCCGAATGGCAGGGACATGCGGCCGCCATTCGCGATTACCGCGCGCGCTATGGCGTTACCGCCCAATGAGTCGGGAAATCCGAGTTGCGCATCTGAGGAGACATCGATGAAAAGCCTAGATCAGTTCGCCAGGGCCGCCCTGGCCGTGGGAATGCTGTTCACCGCCGCCGGCGCTCATGCGGCGGGCGGCCTGGACCTCAACCTCGGTGCCGATGCCGTGCAGTTCGAAGCCGCCGGCGAGATCACCCAGGGCGTGGTTCTGGGGGGCGGTGTCATCAACAGCGAGTATCGCGAAGACGCCACCCTCTACCATGCCCAGCTGCTCGGCGTGCAGCGCAACCGCGAACGTGACGTAGGCATCGGTGCGCGCTGGACCCAGTTCGACACCGACTACGGCAACGGCGGTGGCCTGGGCCTGGGCGGTTACGGCTATGTCTACCTGCCGCAGGCACCGGCCGTTTCGCTGGGTGGCTACGGCTTCTACACGCCTGGCGTCGTGACCGGGGGCGACCTCGACGACGGTTACGAAGTGGGCGTGCGTGCGCGCTATGCCTTCACGCCCAACGTCGACGGCTACGTTGGCCTGCGTCAGTCGGCGGCCGACTTTGACAATCGCCACGGCAGCCGCACCCTGGATCGTGGCGCTCAGGTCGGGGTTCGCCTGAACTTCTGACCTCGCTGTACCGGCGGGCCTCCGGTGGGGTCCGCCTGCGCTTTCAGGCAGGCCGCCATGCTCGACGTCGTACTCTTCGAACCCGAGATCCCGCCCAATACCGGCAACCTGATTCGACTCTGTGCCAATAGCGGCTTTCGCTTGCACCTGATCGAGCCGCTGGGCTTCGTGCTCGACGACAAGCGTTTGCGCCGAGCGGGGCTCGACTACCACGAATGGGCGGCCGTCCGCGTGCATCGCGACTGGCCGGCCTTCGTCGAGGCGGTGGCGCCCGAGCGGGTCTTCGCCGTATCGACCCGCGGTCGCACCGGCTACCATGAGCCTAGCTATCGCCCCGGCGATACCCTGCTGTTCGGCCCCGAGACCCGCGGCCTGCCCCAGGCGATGCTCGATGCCCTGCCACCCGAGCAACGTCTGCGGATTCCCATGCTGCCGGACAGCCGCAGCCTCAACCTCTCCAACGCCTGCGCCATCCTGGTGTACGAGGCCTGGCGCCAGTTGGGCTTCGCCGGTGCCGTGAGCCTCCAGAAAGCACCTTGAGAAAGCCCCTTGAACAAGCGCTCCGAGACACGCCCATGAGCATCCAGCAACGCCTCGCCAAGCTCAACCCGCGTCAGCAGGAGGCCGTGCGCTACATCGACGGCCCATGCCTGGTGCTGGCCGGTGCCGGCTCGGGCAAGACCAGCGTGATCACCACCAAGATCGCCTACCTGGTGCAGGAGTGCGGCATGAGCGCGCGACGCATCGCCGCGGTGACCTTCACCAACAAGGCGGCTCGCGAGATGAAGGAGCGCGTGGGGCAGATGCTCAAGGGCAAGGAGGGTCACGGTTTGACCGTCTCGACCTTCCACACCCTGGGGCTCAACATCATTCGCGGCGAGCTCAAGGCGCTGGGCTACAAACCCGGCTTCTCGCTATTCGACCCCGAGGACGCCAAGGCGCTGCTGCGCGACCTGATGAACAAGGACGCCCAGGTCGATGCCGAACAGATCAATGCCGTGCAACACCAGATCTCGGAATGGAAGAACGACCTGGTGCTGCCGGGACAGGCGCTGTCTCATGCCGTCGATGAGGACCAACAGTACGCCGCGCGCGTTTACGAGGCCTACGTGCGCCATCTCAAGGCCTACAACGCGGTGGACTTCGACGACCTGATCCTGCTGCCGGTGGTGCTACTGAAGGACAACCCCGACGTGCTGGCGCGCTGGCGGCGCAAGATACACTACATGCTAGTGGACGAGTATCAGGACACCAACGTTTCGCAGTACCTGCTGGTCAAGCTGTTGATGGCCGAGCGCAAGACCTTCACCGTGGTGGGCGACGATGACCAGTCGATCTATGCCTGGCGCGGCGCGCGACCCGAGAACCTGGTCACCCTGGGCGAGGACTTCCCGCGCCTCAACGTGATCAAGCTGGAGCAGAACTACCGCTCCACCGGCACTATCCTGCGCGCGGCCAACACGCTCATCGCCAACAACCCTCACGTCTACGAGAAGACGCTGTGGTCGGAGATGGGCCAGGGCGCGCCGATACGCGTGGTGGTCAACCGCCACGAGGAGGCCGAGGCCGAGCGGGTGGCCAGCGAGATTCTCACCCGGCGTATCAAGGAGTCAGCCGCCTGGCGTGACTTCGCCGTGCTCTACCGCGGCAACTTCCAGGCCCGCCTGCTCGAGCTCAAGCTGCAGCACTACCAGATTCCCTACAAGCTCTCCGGCGGCACGTCATTTTTCTCGCGCAACGAGATCAAGGACGCCATGGCCTACCTGCGCCTGCTGATCAATCCGGCCGACGACAACGCCTTTCTGCGCATCGTCAACGTGCCGCGCCGCGAGATTGGCCCGGGCACGCTGGAGAAGCTTGCCAACTACGCCACCGAACGTGGCGTTTCCCTGTTCGACGCCTGCCACGAGCTAGGCCTGGAGCAGCAGCTGCCTGCGCGGGCGGTGGAGCGGCTCTCGCGCTTCACCCATTTTATCGACGGCGTGCGCCGACGCATGGACGGGGGCGACTCCGTGGCGGCGATACGCGGCATGATGCATGAAATGGACTACGAGGCGTGGCTCTACCAGAACGCCAGCGCGCCCACCGTCGCCGAACGGCGCATGGCTAACGTGTGGACACTGATCGACCAGCTCGAGAAGTCGATGAGACGCGATCCCGAGGAGATCGAAGCGGAAGACAGTGCTGAAACCGATGACGTCGAGGCCGCCATCTCGCGGCTGGTGCTGCGCGACATTCTCGAGCAGCAGGCCGAGGAGGACGACACCGACCGGGTGCAGCTCCTGACCATGCACGCCTCCAAGGGACTGGAGTTTCCGCATGTCTATCTGATGGGCCTGGAGGAGGAACTGCTGCCCCACCGCAACGCCATCGAGGCCGGCACGGTGGAGGAAGAGCGGCGCCTGGCGTATGTCGGCATCACCCGGGCGCGCCGGACCCTGACCCTGACGCTGGCGCGTCAGCGCAAGGCCTTTGGCGAGCTGATGGACTGCACGCCCAGCCGCTTCCTCGACGAGCTGCCGCCGGACGACCTCGAATGGGAGGGTCGCGCCGACAAGGAGGACCCGGAGAAGAAGCAGGCCCGCGGACAGGATGCCATCGCCGGGCTGCGCTCCCTGTTGGGGTGACACCTCAATGCAGCGGGGCGCCCGAAGGCGCCCCGCACAGGCTGAGCTCCGCTTGGGTTACTTGACGGGCTTGACCAGGAAATCCACGGCCGCACGGACCTCGTCATCGGACAGGTTGGTGTGCCCACCCTTGGGCGGCATGGCCCCGATGCCGTTGATGGCGTGGTCGTACAGCGTCTCGATGTCCTGATCGATGCGGCCTTCCCACTCGCCGGCTTCGCCACGGCGCGGAGCGCCGGCGGCACCGGTCATGTGGCAGGCCATGCAGGCCTGGTTATAGATCGCTTCGCCGTCGATGCCGGAGTCGCCAGACGCTTCTTCGTCACTGGCGGCTTCTTCGTCGGAAGCGGTGTCCTCGGCCTCTTCATCCCCCGAGGCATCTTCGGTCGCTACGGCAGCGGCCTCGGCGTCCTCGTCAACCGGGCCCTCTTCGCTCACGGCTTCCTCTTCGGTCGCTTCGTCATCGGCGCCAGCCTCGTCGGAGGCGGCTTCATCGTCGCCGGCAGCTTCTTCTTCGCCGCCCACTTCCGGCACGTCCATGACCGGCTCGAGCAGGTGCGCGGTGGCAGCGGCGACTTCCTCGTCGGAGAGGCTCGCGTTGCCACCGCGAGCCGGCATGGCATTGAAGCCGTTGATGGCATGATCCAGCAGCGTGTCCCAGCCCTTGTCGGCGCGGTCGGCCCAGTTGTCTTCCTCGCCGCGGACCGGCGCACCGGCGGCGCCGCTGTCGTGGCATGCGCTGCACACCTGGCCGTAGATGCCTTCGCCGTCGGTGCCTTCGCCGCCGCCGTCGTCACTCTCGGCAGCCGCTGCGGTGCCACAGTCCTCATCCTTCAGGCAGAGTTCGCCAACCGGCTTCAAGCGTTCGGCGATGGCATCGCGGTCCACTTCAGCCTGAGCGGACATGGCACCCGCAGTCAGGCCGATGGTGGCCAGACACCCCAAGATCAGTTTGCTGGATTTCACTCTCACCACCTCTCGACGGTCCTGTAATAATCTTCTGGCGATGACGGCTCGCGACGGCCGGGCGCCATGACGCACACAATGGGCGATAGTATACCGATATAGCAAAGCGCTGGAAAACGCCGGCATCCTCACCTTTGGCATGAGCAAGCGCAGCGGCCCGCCGGGTGGCCAGCGTAGCGGCCGGCGAGTATCGTGGTAGTGAACCTTCCGTCTTCCATTGGCGATGCGAGGCCTGCGTGTACGATTTCATCATTATCGGTGGCGGCATTCTCGGCCTCTCCACTGCGATGCAGCTCATCGAGCGCTATCCCGACAAGAAAATGCTGTTGCTGGAGAAGGAGAGCGGCCCCGCGCGGCACCAGACCGGCCACAACAGCGGCGTGATCCATGCCGGCGTCTACTATACGCCGGGCAGCCTGAAGGCGCGTTTCTGCCTCGAGGGCAACCGCGCCACCAAGGAATTCTGCGAACGCCGCGGCATTCCCTTCGAGGTCTGCGGCAAGCTGCTGGTGGCGACCAACCCCCAGGAGATGCAGCGCATGGAAGCGCTATGGGAACGCACGGCTGCCAATGGGCTGGAGCGCGAATGGCTTTCGGGCGACGCGCTCAGGGAGCGCGAGCCCAACATCGTCGGACTCGGCGCCATCTTCGTTCCCTCCAGCGGCATCGTCAGTTATGCCCGGGTGGCTGAGGCGATGGCCGACGAGTTTCAGCGTAGAGGCGGCCAGATCCGCTACGATCATGCGGTCACCGGAATCGAGGAGCGCTTTGGGGAAGTCGTGGCCACCACCTCGCGGGGTGAATTCGCCGGCCGCTACCTGGTGACCTGCTCGGGGCTGATGGCCGACCGCATCGTGCGCCTGCTGGGGCGCAACCCCGGCTTCTCCATATGCCCGTTCCGCGGCGAATACTACCGGCTGCCCGACCGGCTCAGCCAGATTGTCAACCATCTCATCTATCCCATTCCCGATCCTTCCATGCCGTTTTTGGGCGTCCATCTGACTCGCATGATCGATGGCTCGGTGACCGTGGGCCCCAACGCGGTGCTGGCCTTCAAGCGCGAAGGCTATCGCAAGAACGACGTCTCGCTCGTCGACATGGCGCGCATGTTCGCCAACCCGGGGATTCTCAAGGTACTGGGCCGCAACCTGAAGCCCGGGCTACACGAGATGCGAAATTCGCTGTGGCGCCGCGGCTACCTGGAAGAGGTCCGCAAGTACTGCCCCAGCCTGACGCTGGACGATCTCGAGCCGTGGCCCGCCGGCGTGCGTGCCCAGGCCGTCTCCCGCGACGGCCGGCTGATCGACGACTTCCTGTTCGTCAATACCCGCCGCACCATCAACGTCTGCAACGCCCCGTCGCCGGCTGCCACCTCGGCGCTGCCCATCGGCCGGCACATCCTTGAGAAGGTCGGCGAGATGGTGCAAGCGAGCTGAGCCGCAACCGCAGCGAGGCAGCATCATGGCCAAGCGGCTCCTCGATACCTCGCGCCAGGCCCTGTACCGGCATGGTCACGTCTGGCTTGCGGCAGGGCTCATGGCGGTATGGGCTGCGCTGGGCCCGGGGATGGCCGCCAAGGCATTGCTGCCCTTGTGGTTCGTGACGGCGCAGCTGATCTTTCTCGGTAGCCTGGAAGCGGCACGGCTGCGGCGACGCGCCTGGCTGGGACAGTACCTGCTCGTCACCTCGCCCTGGCATCGCTGGCTGCGTGGCGGCGTGCTGATGGTGATTCGGCATCAACTGCTCGCCCTCTTGCTGGCGCTGTTGCTACTGGTGAAGCTCCGGTTGCTGACGCTCGCTCACTGGCCTGTACTGCTAGCGGCGACATTGGCATTGGTCTTGCTGCAAGAGGCGATTCGGCGGCGCCTGGAGCGCCATGTCGTCGCGCCCTATGTCGCGGCTCTCGCGCGGCGGCTGCTGGTATGGCCTGCCGGTTTCGTCCTTGCGCTTTTGCTGGTCATCGCGGCGCTGTGGCTGACCCAGCCCTACCTGGTCGGTCTGGGCTGGGAAGAGGCGTTGTTGCGGCATACGTCGACTGCAGCGGGTGATAGCCTGTTGGGCCTGCTCGAGCGCCTCGCTCAAGCGCTCGAGCTGACGCAGTACTGGGCCATGCAGAACGCCCTGGCACAGGGCCGCTTCGGTTACGGCCTGGCCTTGTTCGGCTGGTGCCTGCTGTTGTTTACCCAGAGTGCGATTGCCTGGGCGTTCGTGCGGCTGATGATCGGTGCCGACACCCTGCGCAGCATGGTGGTGCAACCACGGGACCCGGATCGGAAGGAAATGGGATGATGCTTCATGACACCCCCCTGCGACGCCTGCCGATAGCCTCATGGGGCCTGGCAGTGCTGTTGATGACGTTGCTGGTCGTCGCGCTGGGGCAGGGCTATCGCCTGCTGCAGGAACACAGTGATGCGCCATTGCTGCGTGTCGTCGTGAATGGCGAGACGCTGACGCTGGAAGGCGAGACTCACGCCGCCCTGGGCCAGGAGTTGGAGGTGCTTGCGGGCAGGTTGGACCTGCGCCTGCGTGACGAGATGCAGCCATGGCTGGATGCCCGCCTTCAAACGGCATTCGCGCCGCTCGAGACGGCGATTCCCGATTATCTCGACTGGTATTTTTCGCTGCGTGGGAGCTACCTGCGCCTGGCGATGGCGCTTGGTGGCGATCTCGAGACATGGACCGAGGCGCAGCTGCACGAACGCCTGGTGGAACGGAGTGGTGTTTTGACGGCACTGGATGACCTGCAGACCGATTTCGACCAGCGCATACAGCATGTCCAGCAGCGTTACGTGGAGGAGATCAGCCATACGCTCCATGCGCGCTACGCCGACCGCCAAGTGGCTGACTCCGCTACCGAGCCACCGATGTTGGATCTCGACCTGGTACTCGAGCAAGCACTTCGAGGCCGCTGGGACGAGGCGCGCTGGGGTACGGCCGGAGCCGCTGGCGTGGTTGGCTTTGCCGCGGGAAGGGCGTTCGCGCAGCGTCTGGCGGCCGGTGCAGCCATGCAGGGCTCGCGGATGCTGGCGGGTCGCATCGTGGTGCGTCTGGGCGGCCATGCGGCACGTTCGGTGGGGACCGGTGCAGCCACTGCCAGTGCCACGGCACCAACCGGCCCGGCGGCCTTGCTGGCTGGCGCGGGCGCGACGGCGCTGGCGCTGGCCGGTTTCGCCGGCACGGAGTATGCATTACTCAAGGCCGAGGAGAGCCGTTATCGAGACGAGATGCAGGCCGAGCTGGAGCTCGAAGCGGAGCGTGCCAGGGCCGAGGCGCGCCAGGCCCTGGAGGCAGCCATGAGCCGACGGGCGGAAGCGCTGGCCGCTCAGCTTCAGGAAGCCGGCCAACGCGCCGAAGCCACTGCCGAAGTGCCGGAGGCATATCGGATATTCGATAGCTAGGCAGCAGCGCGCCAGGCTGGACAGCTTGGGCCCCGACAGTTACGATGTTGGCCGCTTGACCCAAGCAAAGCGCTTGCATAAGCGCCCCTAGCTCAGTTGGGCGACGCCGGATTTGCAGAAGCGCAGCTTCTGCCCGGCGAAGCGACCGGTGCGATGAAGCGCACCGGGCCGGACCCGAAGGCGAAGCCAGAGGGGAGTGTTGAGCAGCGCAACGCGCTGCCGGCATGCGGAAGCGCACTAGGCTTCCAGCGTCATCTTGCATAAGCGCCCGTAGCTCAGTTGGATAGAGTGTTGGCCTCCGAAGCCAAAGGTCGCAGGTTCGAATCCTGCCGGGCGCGCCACGAATTCGAAGCCTCACGGCACTGCCGTGGGGCTTCTTTCGTTTTCCTCGCGATGTTGAGGCGCTCAGCCCAGTTGCCGCCGCCAGCGGTTCTCGATGGTCTCCAGCTCGGCGGGACCGTAGATGGCCTCGCCATGACCGCCATAGTGGGCCCATAGCTGATCGCCCAGGTCGTAGTGCCACCATTCGCTGGGCAAGTTGGTGAAGCCCTGTTCGCTCATCACGCGATGGAGCAGGCGGCGGTTGTCCCTTGCGCGTTGCTGTTCATGGCTGGGTACCTGCAGGCGTTCGAAGTGGTCGCTGTGCGAGGCGGGCAGCGCCTCGTCGAACAGCGTGCCCATATCCAACGGTAACCCGTCAGCATCGCACAGCGTGACGTCCACGGCGCCACCGGTGAGGTGTGGGCTCGGCGCGGCCGGGTCGCGGCTCGGCACCGAGACGAACTCACGGGTACGTATGAGCAGCTCCTCCTCGCCAAGCTCAGGGTGATGCAGATGTATCGCCTCGTGAAGCGTGTCGAACAAGTACTGCTGAACCCGCCACGGACGCCAGCCGTCGAGCACCACGAGGCCGATGCCTTCGGGAAGCGCCCGGGCCGCGGCGAGCAAGGCCCGGTAGACCCCCTCGCGCACGAAGCACTCCGGCACCGCGCCGGGAATGCCCAACCGGGCATAGGCGGGAAAGACTCTTATAGGCGACGGCGCCAGGCTCATGGGTACCAGGCGTTCGCCGTTGTCGCGTATCGGTCGACGGCTGACCGACTCCCAGCCGGGGAAAGGCTGGCTGGGTACGGGCGTCAGTTCAGGCAGGGGTAGACGAGGCATGGAGTCCTATCCAATGGCAGCGGGCAGCCAGAGTGTTAGCTGCGGGAACAGAATCAGCAGGAGCAGTACGCCGATGGCCGTCAACACGAAGGGCCAGATGGTGCGGAACAGCGCGACGATCTCGATGCGGCTGACGGCGGCGGCGACGAATACGCAGGCACCCATGGGTGGTGTGATCAGGGCGATAGTGATGTTCAGCGTGATCACGATCCCCAGATGCACCGGATCGATACCCGCCATCATCGCTACCGGGGCGAAGATCGGCGTGAGCAGCATGAGCGCTGACACCTCCTCCATGAACATACCGGTAACGAAGGTGATCGCACTGAGCAGCAGCAGGATCAGTACCGCATTGTCGCTATAAGGGGAGAGAAGCGAGACGAACTGGGCCGGTACCTGGGCGTAGGAGAGCAACCAACTGATGGTGGCCGAGGCCGCCATGATCAGGAAGATGGCCGAGGTGAGCCGGGCCGTTTCCAGCAGCGCACGCCAGAAATCATGCAGGCGCAGCCCGCCGAGCAGGACACCGCACAGCGCCACGTAGAGTGCCGTCAGCGCGCCGGACTCGGTCGGCGTGACGAAGCCGAGCACGATGCCCGCTACGATGATGAACGGGGCCATCAGGGCGGGCAGGGCGGCCAGTGACGCAAGCCCCAGCTCGCCCGGTCGTGGCAGGCCGCCGCGCTGGGTAAGCCGTTGGCGCCAGGCATACCAGGCGTTCATGCCCATGAAGGCGAGCCCCAGCAGCAGCCCGGGAATCACCCCGGCAAGGAACAGGTCGCCAACCGAGGTGTTGGTTAGCGAGGCGTAGAGGATCATGAAGATACTCGGGGGGATGATCGGCCCGATCAACGAGCTGCCGGCGGTGAGACCGGCGGCGAAGGCGCGCGAGTAGCCCTCCTTCTGCATGGCGGGAACCAGCAGCGAGCCGAGTGCCGAGGTATCGGCCACGGCGGACCCGTTGACCCCCGCGAAGAACACGCTGGAAACCACGTTGACGTGTCCCAGGCCACCGCGTAGGTGACCGACAAGCAGCCGTGCCAGGCCCATCAGTCGCTCCGTCAGGCCGCTGGCGTTCATCAGATTGCCGGCCAGGATGAACAGCGGTATGGCCATCAGCGAGAATACATTGATGCCGCCGAAAAACTGCTGCGGCAGCATGCGTGCGATCATGCCCGGGTCGACGAACAGGAAGCCGACCACGGCGGTAACGAGCAGGGCGAGAAACAGTGGCAGGCCGAGCAGCACATGGGCGAGGAATACCCCCAGCATGGTGAGAATCATGCAGCTTCCTCCGTGAGCGTGGGGAGCGGTGCCGGTCCGTACCAAAGGACATGCCAGGCGAGCAGCGCGAAACCCAGCGGCAGCGACATCAGCGGTACGCTGCGGCTGATGCCGAGCCCTGAGGTAGTGAACATTCCCACCGAGAGAGCGTAGCGGTAGCTGACCCAGGCACCTCCCAGAGCCAGGGCCAGCGTCAGCAGCCACTGATAGACATTGAGCGCGCGTGCCAGGCCGCGGGGCAGCAGGCGCTCGATCAGCGCCACGCGCATGTGGCCCCCTTCCACCCATACGGCCCCGGCGGCGAGCATCACGGTGGCGATGATCAGGAAGCGCGCCAACTCGTCCGTCCAGATAGGGGCTCCGCCGGCCAGGTAGCGCATGAAGACGCCATAAAGAATGGCCGTCAGGTTGATCAGCAGCAGCGCCGCCGCGGCTGTCAGGATGAGGCGCCGGCTCACGGCCAGCACCCGTTGGCGAAGCGAAGGCATAGGGAAACTCCAGCCAGTAGAGCGAGGGCCATGAAGAGCGACCCTCGCATCGGGCATTGACGGTCAGTCGAGAAGCTCGGACCTGCCCGCATCCTCCAGTGCCAAGTCGATCCAGCGCTGGTCGATGCCACGCTCACGTAGCCACGCCAGATAGGCCGGTTGACCCACATCACGGAAGGCGGCGATATCCTCTTCCGTTGGGCGGATCACCTCCATGCCCTGCTCCTCGAGATAGGCGATGCGCTCATCCACCTTTGCCTCGTTGTGCTCGCGGGCATCACGGTTGGCCTCGGCCACGGCCTCGAAAAAGGCTTCCCGGGTCGCGTCGTCCCACCCTTCGATCATCTCGGCGTTGCCCACCAGGAACTGGTTGGAGTATTGAATGTTGGCCAGGGTGAGATAATCCTGAACCTCGTAGAGGCTGCCCAGGATGATATACATCGGTGGGTTCATCTGGCCGTCGGCAACGCCGGTGCGCAGCGCCATGTAGACTTCGGTCCAGGGAATCGGAGTGCCCGAAGCGCCGAAGGATTCGTAGAGCGCCACCTGGCTCGGGTCCATGGCGCGGAAGCGCAGACCCTCGAAGTCGTCCGGGTGGCTGATCGGTCTTTCGTCGTTGGTAAAGGCGAGGAAGCCGCCCTCTTCCACCACAGCCAGCATTTCGACCCCGGCACGCTCACGCAGGGCATCTTCCACCTCTTTCCAGTACTGGCCTTCGTCGAAGAAGGTGCGTGCCGCGTCGAAATCCTCGAGCAGGAAGGGAATGGCGCTGACGAATATCTCTTCGACCAAGGGCGACACGCCGGCGAACGAGGCCACGTTGAGGGTCGGCGTGTTCATGGTCTGCTCCATGCGATCCTCTTCCTCGCCGAGCATGCTGTTGGGGTAGAGCTCGAGTTTCAGCTCGCCGTCCGTCTTCTCTTCGACAAGCTCCTTGAGGTTGGTGGCGAAGACATGAACGGCGTTTTTGTCCGGGTCCGGAGCGCCGTTGTAGCTGAGGTTGATCGTGGTGGCTGCCTGGGCGATGCCTGTCGCCAGGGCACCGGCCAGGAGGCTTACGGAGGCAAGTCCCTTCAATGTGGAGGAACAGACGCGGGTCATGGTGCGATCTCCTTGTGTTGTTGTTCACGGACCAGAGGCCGCTGCCTGCCCTCCCGGGGCAGGCAGTCCATTAGCAGACTAGAAATTGATGCGTTGACTATGCAATACCTCAAGTGTTGTCTTTTGCGCAACGCTAGCTAAGGCTGGATCAACCTTGGTGCATCGCCTCGAAAGAAGCGCATGCCTTGATGCAGGTGCTCGATACAGGCTTGAGCCGCCACGGTGAGTTCGCGGCCCTCGAAGCTCACGATTTGTGCTCGGGCACCGTTCATGATTGGGTAGGCCATGGGCAGGGACAGGATCTCGCCTCGCTGTATCTCGTCAATGACGGACAACTCGGGCATGAAGGTCACACCGATGCCGGAGCGTACGAAGTTCTTGAGTACCGCAACGGAATTGGTATGCAGGCGGGCTTCGAGGTGCACGCGCTCGTGGTGGGCCACCATGTTGACCATCTGACGCATGCCGAAGGGGTTGTCCATCAGTGCCAGGGGGGCGCCTTCCAGGTCGCGCAGCCGCGCCGGACGTGTCAGCTCGGCTAAAGGGTGTCCCGGCGGTACGATTAAATCCAGTGGTTGGCGAGTCTCGACGTGACAGCGGATCATCGGATCCACCGGTGGCGCGTAGAGCAGTGCCAGATCGACCTCCATATCCTTGAGCAGCGACATCGCCTCGTTGACCCCCGCCATGCGTATCTCGACGTCAATGCCGGCGAAGGCGGACATGAACGCCCCCAGCGGCGCAGTGATGAGGTCGGCGATAAACCCCTCCCCGACCGCGATGCGCACCTCACCGCGGGCCAGGCTCTGGATGGCCATCAGCTGCGACAGTATGGCCTCTTCGGCCGAACGCTGGGCGTGGAAATGCTTGACCAGCAGCCGCCCCGCCTCGGTGGGCCGCATGCCGCCGCCGTGCCTCTCGCATAGCCTGACGCCGAGGTCCTCCTCCAGTGCCCTGAGCTGGCGGCTGATCGCCGAGGCGTCCACGTCGAGCCGGGCGGCGGCTCGGCGCAGCGAGCCTTGTCGGACCACTTCGTTCAGATAAGCGAGTGCGCGCTGATTGAGCATGCCAGGCTCCTGCAAGTGAATTAAGGAGATGGTAACCGATCGCCACGAGCTTGAGCCCCACGGTTCCAGAAACCGTGGGGCTTTTTGCTTGCGCCAGCGTTTGCCGTGGCGCGGCACAGCATTCAGAAGACCAGACGGGGCAGGAACGTCGAAAGGAAGGGAACGTAGGCCAGCAGCACGAGACAGGCAACCAGTGCCAGGAGGAAGGGAACGATCATCCGAGACAACTGGCCTATCGATACGCCGGATATGCTGCAGGTGGCGAACAGCGTGATGCCGACCGGCGGGGTTGCCATACCGATGGCCAAGGCGACGACCGTGATGACGCCGAAGTGAACCATATCGATGCCCAGCTGCTGTGCAACCGGGGCAAAGATAGGTACGACCAGAAGAATGATGGCGCCTGTCTCCATGAAAGTGCCCAGAACGAGATACATGAGGATCATGAGCATGAGGATGAAATAGACGTTTGTGGATAAGCCAAGCAGCGCTGTCGAGGCCATCTGAGGTACTTGTTCGACGATCATGATCCAGCCAAAGGGACTCGCCATGGCGATGAGCAAGACGATCATGGCGGAGTTGAGCGAGGCCTTGTAAAAGACCGGTATGAGATCTTTCCAGCTTAATTCGCGGTAAATGAAGATACTCACGAAAAGTCCATAGAAAACGGCGATTCCAGCCGATTCCGTGGGTGTGAATATCCCCGTCATGATTCCGCCGAGAATGATGGTAGGAAGCATCAGCCCCCACAAGGAATCGATGAAGGTACGCCAGCGCTTGTTCCAGCTCTGCTTCTCCTCGGTAGGATATCCCAACTGCCGTGAGCGCAGCACGCTAACGGCGATCAGCGCCAGGGACAGTAGCGCGCCGGGCACGATACCGGCGATGAACAGTTGCCCGATCGACACGTCGGCAACAATGCCGAAAATAATGAAAGTGATGCTGGGAGGAATCACCACGCCAAGACAGGAGGCGGAAGCGACGACCGAAGAGGCATAGGCGTTGGAATAACCGCGCCTGACCATTTCGGGTATGGTCAATTCGCCCACAGCGGCCGCCGTGCCGGGAGCTGACCCCGAGATAGAGGCGAAGAACGTACAGGCCAGTACGGAAACTGCGGCCAGCCCCCCTTGTACGTGCCCCAGCAGGGCACTGGCCAGACCGACGATGCGCTTGGAAATGCCCCCACGCTCCATGATGGTCCCGGCCAGCATGAAAAGGGGAATCGCCAGAAGAGGAAAGGAGTTGATACCGGCCACCATGCGCTGCGGCAACATGGCGATCGGCATGGCCCCCGAAGCGATCAGACTGGCGAAAACGGCAATACCCATGGCGAAGCCTATGGGAACGTTGATCATGAAACAGAACACAAGGGCAACGAGCAGCGTGAGCAACATGGCGATGCCCTCCTTTATGGCTTCTTGTACTGGCGCATTAGGCCAAGAATTTCCAGTGCACTGTAAAAAATGACCAGTACGCCCATGGTCGGCACGGAAAGATAGACCCAGCTCATGGGCAGGCCGAGCGCGGGAGAAGTCTGGAATTGGGTGGATAACACGACTTTCGTGCCGTAGAACACCAGGCAGCCGGAAAAGAGCACGATCAAGAAATAGGCGGAAATTTCGATGATTCGCTGAATGTCATGCGAAAACAGCTGTACGACAATATTGATTCCGATGTGTATTTTTTCACGTATTCCGATCGAAACGGCAAGAAGACTACACCAGATAAATATGAAGCGTATGGCTTCTTCGCTCCAAGAGCTGGATTTGTTGAATCCATAGCGCATCAGCACTTGATAAAAAGTCAGCGACGCGATGGCCAGCATCATGGCGACCAAGCATGACTGGATCACGATATTGACGAACCTGACGAGCCCGGTGTCCTGAGACGTCCTCACCTTAGTTACCTCTTTCTTGTTATCCAAACACGCGCGGTAAGCTAGCCGGGGCCAACGGAGTCGGCGCCCGGCCACTCATCTACTCGACTTCCATGATCGCTTGAACCAAGGATTCCCCGTGCGCTGCGTCTCCGCTTCCCAGCGTTTCATAATAGCTTGGGTAGATCTCTCTCAGGCCAGCCTCGATGAAGTCATCCTTGCTGACCTCATTGACGCTCATGCCATTTTCCTCCAGCACCTTGCGCATCTCGAGCTCGTACTCTGCCAGAGCCGTCCGTTGGATATTGCTGGCTTCGATGGCGGCTTGTGAGATGATGTCCTGATGCGCCTCGCTGAGACCCTGCCACCACGATTCTCCGGCAATGTACTGGCGCGGGTAATAGAAGTGTCCGCTGAGCGACAGGTAGTCCTGTACCTCATAGAACCGCTGGCTATAGATCAGGTTCATGGGATTCTCCTGACCATCGACGACGCCCTGCTGAAGTGCCGTATAGAGTTCGCCAAACGACATGGGCACTGCCGAGGCCCCGAAAGCGTTCAACGTATCGATCATGACCTCGCTTTCCATGACCCGGATCTTCAGCCCTTCGAGGTCGGCCATGCTGTGGATAGGACGAACGTTGTTGGTAAAGTAACGAAAGCCACCGTCGTTATAGGCCAGGTGACGGATGCCGACTTCCGGGTATTTTTCCTGTACGGCTCGTCCGATCTCGCCGTCCAGTACCTTATGCGCGTGTTCGATATCGCGGAAGATGAAAGGCAGGTCCCAGAGCATGGCTTCGGGCACGAATCGGCCCATGGGGCCATTCTCCACGTCCGCCATCTCGATAGTGCCGAACTGGATGCCTTCGACGATGGTACGAGCGTCGCCGAGCTGGCCGGCGGGATAGATCTGTACGCTCAACGTGCCGTCCGAACGCTCCTCTACCATTTCCTTGAAAGCTTGAACGCCGACGTTCTGAGGGTCGTCGGGATTGGTATTGCCGTTGTGGGCCAGCTTGATGTTGATTGTCGATTGCGCAAGCGCGCCCACGGAGACCAGGCTGGAGAGCAGGCCAACCACCAACAGACGTCCTGCGAGCTTCAGGTTTCGCGAGTCCATAGTGTCACCTTTGTACTTGTAGGAATTAATTTTTGCTCGATAGCGTTTCTTGGATAAGGATCTTCAATTAACTTGATGTCTGGGACTTCCCTCCTTCAACGTGCGTACGACTTCCAAGGATGCCTTCTTGCGGAGTTCGGCCACGGAACTCTCAGAAAGGAAGGCGGTATGAGGTGTAATAAGCGTATTCTCGAGCTTCGCCAGCTGGGGTATGCCTTGAGGAGGCTCGGCTTCGAGAACGTCGAGAGCGGCACCGGCAATGGTGTTATCGGACAAGGCCGAGTAAAGGTCCTCTTCGTCAATCAAGCCGCCTCTTGAGGTATTGATGACGATAGCGGTCGACTTCATTCTGTTCAGCGCGGAACGAGCGATAATATGTCGGGTGTCATTCGTCAGTGGCAGGTGCAGCGAAAGGAAGTCGATACTCTCCAGGAATTCATCGAAGTTCTCCATCTTATGGATATCGTGCCGTGCGAGGTCGCTGGCGGTGGCAAACGGATCATAGCCCGCCACACGCAGGCCGAAGGCCGACGCCCGCTTGGCAACCTCCAGGCCTATGGCGCCACATCCCAGCAGGCCCAGGGTCTTGCCCCTGAGCCGTGGAGCCGATTTGGCCAGGTTGGCGTCCCACGTTCCCTGCCGAACCTGCTCGTGCAGAAAGCGGATCTTCCGGGAAAGGGAAAGCAGCAGCGCGAAGGTATGGTCTGCCACTTCGTCCTGACAGTAGTCGGGGACGTTGGCCACCATGATGCCCCGTCGAGAGGCGGCCTCCAGGTCAACATTGTTGAAGCCGATCCCGGCCCGGACGATCACCTTGCAGCGCGGCAGGCGTTCGATAACTTCCGCTGTGACGGGGGCATATACGACCAGGAGCGCATCCGCCTCCACGCCGTTCTCCGCCAGTGTCTCGGTATCACTGGCTGGGCTTAGCGTGAACGCCATGTCCTCCTGAGAAAAACACGCCTTCTCGATGGAGGTGTCAGGGAAGATTGTATCGGTCATGAGTACATTGAATTTCACTGTCGTCTCCCTTGGGCAGGCCGCAGACTGCCCTCGGGCCTCAAGGCCCGCTTGGTTTTGTTTTTAAGCGTTCAACGTTTTATACGATTTGAAGCGTATTGGTCAGACTGCCGATGCCGTCAATCGAGACAGTCATCACGTCACCATGATTGACCGGGCCGACGCCATGGGGCGTACCCGTCAGTATGACGTCACCTGGCAATAGCGTCATATGTCTTGAGATATAACTCACGACTTCAGGGACGTTGAAAATGAACATGTTAATATTGGAGTCTTGCCTCAACTCCCCGTTAACCGTGAGCGTGATCCGCGCGTCATCATGGTTGACTCGCTTTACTATGCCGGGCCCTAGAGGACAGAAGGTGTCGAACGATTTTCCTCGCGTCCACTGTTTGTCGGAGAGCTGAATGGCGCGTGCCGTAAAATCATTGGCACAGGTATAACCGAATATCGATTGGGCGACGTCGGAGACGGAAATGCCCTTGGTTTTCTTGCCGATTACAATGGCAAGCTCGGCTTCGTAGTCCAGCCGCCCCGCACCTCTGGGTGCGACGATAGGGTCGCCATGGGCGATCACGCTGGTGGATGGCTTCAGGAAGAGCAGTGGGGATTCCGGTAGGGTTTCGTTCATTTCCGCCGCATGGTCGCGATAGTTGAGGCCCACGCAAACGACCTTGCTTGGCTGGCATGGCGGCAACAGATCGACGGATGCGAGTTCAGCGTGCACGTCACCCAGCCCTTCATGCTCGAACATGGTACCATTCAGGTGCCGGATCGAACCGGCATCCACAAAGCCTTCATGCGCTTCATTATTGTAATTGTAACGAACATACATTGCTTAGACTCCTGATTTTATAATGTCTTTGCCGATCAAGTGATTGATGCGCTCCTGAACATCAAGCAAGTGGAATTGCATCTCTTTTTCCGAGAGTTCCGCGTCGCTGTTCTTGAGCGCCTCCAGGATATTGCGGTGAAACTTGATCGACTCCTTCATGACGGGCTTGTCGTACCCGACGCTCTTCTGGGCTCGAAACACGAGCGTTATAATGGAGTTGTAGAGGCTCGCCAGCACTCTGCTTCTGGAGGCCTTGGCGATCTGCTGATGGAAAGCGATATCGGCCAGTATGTAATCATCATTGTTGTCGGCCCTCTCCGCCTCGATCATCAATTCGAGCTGACGGGCCATGATATCGATGTCTTTCTGCTCGATTCTCTTGGCTGCCAGGCTGACCATGGTCTTTTCGAGAAAGAGCCGCGCTTCGGTAATGTCTTCGTAGCTGCAATCGTCCAGCAGGATTTTCAGCGCCAGCGTCTCTTCGAGGATGGAGGTGAAATTGGCCGTGATGACAGTTCCGGCGTTGGTTCTTCGTAGCAGTCCCTGCAGGGAGAGAATCTTCAGGCCTTCACGCACCGAGGCTCGGCTGACACCAAACTGGTCGCACAGCTCCCTCTCCCCCGGAATTCTGTCGCCCTCCTTCAGTTCGCCACTCACGATCAAGGCCTTGATCTTGGCAACGACATCATCGCTCAGGCTCTTTTTTTCGAGAGGCTCGATCTTCATAGGACATGGGCTCGGTCAGTGGTAGGGGTGGTCGTATGCTCTGATGGTCAGACCACTTGGTTGATTCGAATTTAGCGTCTGCCCAAAGGCGCGTCAAGGGGATTCCTATTCGGCTTGTGCTGTCACGACTGTCCTGTAGGCGACCTGCAGCCAACCCGATTGCGACACGCTCTGACCGTACGGCTGGCGGTCTTCGTGCGTTTATCGGATTTTTAACGTATCCAAGAGCGACATCTTGGAATACCTTGTCAGACAGGCTTGCCTGATCGCGACGCATCGAGGCATTGCCCCCAAACGTAGACAAGACCCTGAACAGCACCCTGACGGGTAAACGTGCCGATAACCATAACGACACACGGCACAGGAGTATGACTATGGCGACGACTTTCACGGCTTCGTCCGATTCCAGCCAGTCCCCGCACAAGGCATCGGCCCCCCAGACGCTGGGCTTCCTGCTGCTGGAGAATTTCACCCTGTTCTCGCTGGCCTCGGCCATCGAGCCGCTGCGGATGGCCAACCAGTTGGCCGGGCGCGAGCTGTACCGCTGGTTCACGCTGAGCGTGGACGGCGGCCCCATCTCGGCCAGCGACGGCCTGCGGGTCACCCCGGACGGCGCCATCACCATGCCGCTGGCGCTGGACATGGTCATCGTCTGCGGCGGTGTGGGGCCGGCCCGGGCCGTACAGCGCGAGCACGTCACCTGGCTGCAGTCACAAGCGCGCCTGTCCCGTCGGCTGGGCGGCATCTGTACCGGCAGCTGGGCGCTGGCCCGGGCGGGGCTGCTAGACGGCTACGAAACCAGCGTGCACTGGGAGTGTCTGGCGGCGATGCGCGAGTCGTTCCCCCGGGCCGTGCTCACCACGCGTCTGTTCTCCATCGATCGCGACCGGGCCACCGCCTCGGGCGGTACCGCGCCGCTGGACATGATGCTGACCTTGATCGGGCGGGAGCATGGCCGCGAGCTCTCGGCGGGGATTTCCGAAATGTTCATCTGCGACCGCATGCGCGGAGAGAGCGACCATCAGCGCGTTCCGCTCAAGCACGTGCTGGGAACGACCCAGCCCAAGCTGCTGGAGATCGTCGCGTTGATGGAGGCCAACCTGGAGGAGCCCATTGCGCTGGAGGAGCTGGCCGATTACGTCGACGTCTCGCGCCGCCAGCTCGAGCGGCTGTTCCAGAAGTACCTGAACTGCTCGCCGTCCCGCTACTACCTCAAGTTGCGCCTCACCCGGGCGCGCCAGCTGCTCAAGCAGACCTCGCTGTCGATCATCGAGGTGGCTTCGGCCTGCGGCTTCGTCTCCACCCCGCATTTCTCCAAGTGCTATCGGGAATTCTTCGGCCTGCCGCCACGGGAAGAGCGCCTGGGCACGAGCCCGCTGCGGCCGCAGGTTCCTATTTCCGAGCAGCAGCCCGGCGGCCTCCTGTTGCAGCCGGTGTCACTCGCCCAGGTACCGGAACAGCCGATCTCGGCGGCGCTGATGGCGCTGGACCAGGCCCGAGGCGAGCCCACCTACGCCAGTGTTCGCCTGAAACACTGAAAAGGGCGGCTCGTGGCAGTCGCTGCGAGTCGTCTCCCTTATCTCCTGTCGACACCTCTCTCGCCATCCGCGGGTGAGGCTCTGCCATGCGCTCGTGTCTCGCTGCGCAGCCTGCCTGCGAGCCCCTGAGAAAGTGGTGGTGCCCTGCCGCGCGTCGCAGTCACGACAGAGATGACGTTTTTGGAATTATGGCCGTCGCTTCCAGAAGTCGGGCCGCACCTGGCCGGCGCTATCCTGCCATCAAGCCAACCCGAACCGGAGCACGCCCCATGACTCCCCGTGACCTGCACGACGACGCCATCGTCATCGACGGCCTCATCATCGCCAAGTGGAACCGCGAGCTGTTAGAGGATATGCGTCGCGGCGGACTTACTGCGGCCAACTGCACCGTCTCGGTGTGGGAAGGCTTCCAAGCCACCGTCGACAACATCGTCGCCTCGAACCAGCTGATGGCGGAATGCAGCGACCTGGTGCGCCCGGTGCGCACCACCGCCGACATCACTCGGGCCAAGGAGGAGGGCAAGACAGGTATCATCTACGGCTTCCAGAACGCCCACGCCTTCGAGGACCAGATCGGCTACGTCGAGATCTTCAAGCAGCTCGGCGTGGGTATCGTGCAGCTGTGCTACAACACCCAGAACCTGGTGGGTACCGGCTGCTACGAGCGGGATGGCGGACTCTCCGGCTTTGGCCGTGAAATCGTCGCCGAGATGAACCGCGTCGGTATCATGTGCGACCT
Organism: Billgrantia hypersalina; assembly: GCF_052584175.1. Lineage (NCBI taxonomy): Bacteria > Pseudomonadati > Pseudomonadota > Gammaproteobacteria > Oceanospirillales > Halomonadaceae > Billgrantia > Billgrantia hypersalina. The sequence goes on along the minus strand of NZ_JBMIQI010000007.1, from coordinate 106,475 downwards.
CTCCCACGTCGGGTCCAAGACGTCCGAGGAGGTCATCCTCGAATCCAAGAAGCCGGTCTGCTACTCCCACTGCCTGCCCGCAGGTCTCAAGGAGCACCCGCGCAACAAGTCCGACGAAGAGCTGCGCTTCATCGCCGAGCACGGCGGCTTCGTCGGCGTGACCATGTTCACGCCCTTCCTGCGTGCCGGGGTCGACGCCACCGTCGACGACTACGTCGAGGCCATCGAGTACGTGATGAACATCGTCGGCGAGGACGCTATCGGCATCGGCACCGATTTCACCCAGGGCCACGGCAAGGATTTCTTCGAGTGGCTGACCCATGACAAGGGCTACGCCCGCCGCCTGACCAGCTTCGGCAAGATCATCAATCCCGAGGGCATTCGCACCATCGGTGAGTTCCCCAACCTGACCGAGGCGCTGCTGCGCCGTGGGTTCAGCGAGCCCCAGGTGCGCAAGATCATGGGCGAGAACTGGGTGCGTGTCCTGAAGGATGTCTGGGGCGCCTGAATGGGCTAGTACCCACTGGGTGCGATAGGGGCGCCGGGGACAGGTCGTAGCGAAGGTCATTTGCCATGGATGGCAAATGTAGCGCCCAGGGAAGGGTTCACAGCGCCTTAGCGAAGGACCTGTCGCCGGAACAGCCCAGCGCCGCGAAACCAGAGAATTCTGCCAAGAACAACGATTTTGAGGACCAAGACCGTGACCAAGATGCCCCCCGACCTGCCCATCGAGGTAGATAGCGAAACCGGCGTGTGGACCACCGACGCCCTGCCGATGCTCTACGTGCCGCGACACTTCTTTATCAACAACCACATCGCCGTCGCCGAAGCGCTGGGTGTGGACAAGTACGCCGAGATTCTCTACCACGCCGGCTACAAGAGCGCCTGGCACTGGTGCGAAAAGGAAGCCGAGCTGCACGGCCTGGAAGGCGTTCATGTGTTCGAGCATTACATGCAGCGGCTCTCCCAGCGCGGCTGGGGCAAGTTCGTGACCGAAGACATCGACCTCGACGCCGGCACCGCCCGGGTACGCCTGGAGCACAGTGCCTTCGTCTACCAGCTGGGCAAGACGGGGCACAAGGAGGAGTACATGTTCACCGGCTGGTTTGCCGGTGCCATGGACCAGATCCTCGCCGCCCGCGGCAGTTCGCGGCGCACCATCGCTGAGCAGACCCAGAGCGCCGCCGAGCCCGGCTGCGATGTGGGTATCTTTATCGTCAAGCCGCTGCCCGACGCCCGAGGCTGAGGAGGTTTTCCATGGCATTCGACGCACTCTTCCAGCCGATCGAGATCGGCAAGCTCACCATCCGCAACCGGGTCGTCAGTACCGCCCACGCCGAGGTGCACGCCACCGACGGCGGCATGACGACCGAGCGCTACGTCAGGTACTACGAGGAGAAGGCCAAGGGCGGCTGTGGCCTGTGTATCTGCGGTGGCTCGTCGGTAGTCTCCATTGACAGCCCCCAGGGCTGGTGGAGCTCGGTGAACCTCTCCACCGACCGCATCATCCCCCACTTCCAGAATCTGGCCGATGCCGTGCACAAGCACGGCGGCAAGATCATGATCCAGATCACCCACATGGGGCGTCGCTCGCGCTGGGACGGCTTCGACTGGCCAACCCTGGTGTCGCCCTCGGGTATCCGCGAGCCGGTGCACCGCTCCACCTGCAAGACCATCGAGGAGGAGGAGATCTGGCGCATTGTCGGCGACTTCGCCCAGGCGGCGCGGCGAGCCAAGGAGGGCGGCCTCGACGGCGTCGAGCTCTCCGCGGTGCACCAGCACCTGATCGACCAGTTCTGGAGTCCGCGCGTCAACAAGCGCACCGACCAGTGGGGGGGCAGCTTCGAGAACCGCATGCGCTTCGGCATGGAGGTGCTCAAGGCGGTGCGTGCCGAGGTGGGCGATGACTTCGTCGTCGGCATGCGCATCTGCGGCGACGAGTTCCATCCCGACGGCCTCTCCCACGAGGACATGAAGCAGATCGCCGCCTACTACGACGCTACTGGCCAGGTCGACTTCTTCGGCGTGATCGGCTCCGGCTGTGACACCCACAACACCCTGGCCAACGTGATTCCCAACATGTCCTTCCCGCCGGAGCCCTTCCTGCACCTGGCGGCGGGCATCAAGGAAGTGGTCAGCGTGCCGGTGATCCACGCCCAGAACATCAAGGATCCCAACCAGGCCCAGCGCATCCTCGAAGGCGGCTATGTCGACCTGGTGGGCATGACCCGCGCGCACATCGCCGACCCGCACCTGATCGCCAAGATCAAGATGGGCCAGGTCGACCAGATCAAGCAGTGCGTGGGCGCCAACTACTGCATCGACCGCCAGTACCAGGGCCTCGACGTGCTGTGCATCCAGAATGCCGCGACGTCCCGGGAGTACATGGGCCTGCCGCATATCATCGAGAAGAGCGAAGGTCCCAAGCGCAAGGTGGTGGTGGTCGGCGGTGGCCCCGGCGGCATGGAGGCGGCCCGCGTTGCCGCCGAGCGAGGCCACGACGTCACCCTTTTCGAAGCGGCAGAAGCGCTGGGCGGGCAGATCACCATCGCCGCCCAGGCGCCGCAGCGCGATCAGATCGCCGGTATCACCCGCTGGTATCAGCTGGAACTGGTGCGGCTCAACGTGGACCTGCGCCTGGGCACCCGTGTCGACGAGGCGACCCTCGAGGACCTGCGCCCCGACGTGGTGATCCTCGCTACCGGCGGCCAGCCCTTCCTCAACCAGTTCCCGGAGTGGGGCTATTCGGAGAACCCCGGGGAGAGCCTGGTGGTGAGCACCTGGGACATCCTCTCGGGCAAGGTGGCGCCGGGCAAGAACGTATTGATCTACGATGCCATCTGCGAATTCTCCGGCGTCTCGGCGGCGGACTACCTGGCCGACAAGGGCGCCAAGGTCGAGATCGTCACCGACGACATCAAGCCGGGCGCCGCGGTGGGCGGTACCACCTTCCCCACCTACTACCGGAGCCTCTACGAGAAAGAGGTGATCATGACCGCCGACCTGATGCTGCACAAGGTCTACCGCGAAGGCAGCGGCCTGGTGGCAGTGCTCGAGAACGAGTACACCGGCGCCCTGGAAGAGCGGGTGGTCGACCAGGTGGTGGTGGAGAACGGCGTGCGTCCCGACGAGGCGCTCTACTATGCCCTCAAGGACCAGTCCCGCAACAAGGGCCAGGTGGACCTGGAAGCGCTCTACGCCGCTCAGGCGCAGCCCTGTCTGAGCGAGCCGGGCGATGGTTTCCTGCTGTTCCGCCTGGGCGACTGCACGGCGCCGCGCAATACACATGCGGCGATTTACGACGCGCTGCGGCTATGCAAAGACCTGTGAAAGCGATTGCGCTCGGCCAGGCGTTGTTGAAGTTCGGCTCGTCATGCTCATGGAGCAGCAAGTCCACTCCGCTGACTCGCCGAACTTCGCCTAGCCTGGCCGTCGCTCATGACGCTTTCACCGCGCGGCCTCTGTTGTCCTCGGTACAGCCCCGATGACAACGACAATGCCAAAGCCAAAGCCAACGGCTCCTGTATGAGGTGAGCACCATGCTCGACACCCTCCTGCCGATACTGATCTTCTCTACTCTGGCGCTGGCGGCGATCGGCGCTGTACGGCGTATCCGCCTGTGGCGCCAGGGGCGGAAATCGCCGGTGCCGATTCTTCAAGGCCTGGCCGCCATGCCGCGCCGCTACCTGGTGGACCTGCACCATGTGGTGGCACGCGACAAGGTGATGTCCAACACCCACGTGGCCACCGCTGGCGGTTTCGTGGCCGCCGCCGTGCTGATGATTCTGGTGCATGGCCTCGGCTTGGCGCAGGGCGTCCTGGGCTGGCTGCTGCTGGCCGCCAGTGCCTGTATGTTCGTAGGCAGCCTGTTCGTCGCCCGGCGGCGGCGCAACCCGCCGGCTCGGCTTTCCAAGGGCCCGTGGATGCGTCTGCCCAAGAGCCTGATGGCCTTCTCGCTGAGCGTGTTCGCCATCACCCTGCCTGCCGTGGGCCTGTTGCCGGAAGACTTCGGTAGCTGGGTTGTGGCCGTGGCGCTGGCCGCGGTACTGGTGTGGGGCCTGGGCGAGATGGTTTTCGGCATGACCTGGGGCGGGCCGATGAAGCACGCCTTTGCCGGCGCCCTGCACCTGGCCTTTCATCGCCGCCCGGAACGTTTCTCGGATAAAAGCGTTGGCGAAGGGCGCTCCACCGGGCTCAAGGCGCTGCGCCTGGAAGACCCCGCAGCCAAACTGGGCGTCGAGAAGCCTGCCGATTTCACCTGGAATCAGCTGCTCGGCTTCGATGCCTGCGTGCAGTGCGGGCGCTGCGAGGCGGCCTGCCCGGCCTTCGCCGCGGGTCAGCCGCTCAACCCAAAGAAGCTGATCCAGGACATGGTCGTCGGCATGGTCGGCGGCAGCGACGCCAACTACGCCGGCAGTCCCTATCCGGGAAAGCCTGTCGGCGAGCACCGCGGCGACCCCCATGGGCCGATCGCGCGCTCCTCGCAAGGTCCGGAGGGAACGGCGCTGGTGGATGACGAGACGCTGTGGTCGTGTACCACGTGTCGCGCCTGCGTCGAGGAGTGTCCGATGATGATCGAGCACGTCGATGCCATCGTCGACATGCGCCGCTTCCTGACCCTGGAGCAGGGCAATACCCCGGGCAAGGGCGCCGAGGTGCTCGACAACCTGATCGCTACCGACAACCCCGGGGGCTTCGATCCCGGCTCACGCATGCATTGGGCGGCGGACCTGAACCTGCCGCTGATGCGCGACGTGGGAGAGGCCGACGTGCTGCTGTGGCTTGGCGATGGCGTCTTCGACATGCGCAACCAGCGCACCCTGCGCGCCCTGGTCAAGGTGCTGCGTGCCGCCGATGTCGATTTTGCCGTGCTCGGTAACGAGGAGCGCGACAGCGGCGACGTGGCGCGCCGTCTGGGCGACGAGGCGACCTTTCAGTCGCTCGCCCGGCGCAACATCGCCACCCTGTCGCAATATCGCTTCCGGCGCATCGTCACTTGCGACCCCCACAGCTTCCATGTGCTCGGCAATGAGTATGACGAGCTGGGCGGAACCTACGAAGTGCGCCACCACAGCACCTATATCGCCGAACTTTTCGAGGCGGGTCGCCTGCACTTCGCGCCCTGGAAGGGGGGCTCGGTCACCTATCACGATCCGTGTTACCTGGGCCGCTACAACGGCGAATTCGAGGCACCGCGCAACGTATTGAAGGCGCTGGGCATCGAGGTGGCCGAAATGCAGCGTTCAGGCTTCCGCTCGCGCTGCTGTGGCGGCGGTGGCGGCGCGCCGATTACCGATATCCCGGGCAAGCAACGGATTCCCGACATGCGCATGAACGATGTGCGCGAGACCGGTGCCGAGCTGGTGGCGGTGGGTTGTCCCCAGTGCACCGCCATGCTCGAAGGCGTGGTGGATGCCAGCGCCGAGGTGCGCGACATCGCCGAACTGGTGGCCGATGCCCTGGTGGAACGGCCTGCCGCGGCGGGAAGCGCCGGGGTTCAGCAGCCTGCCGTCGAGGAGGTGACATCATGAGCGACATCCTGCGTCGCGATCCGCGCAAGGAGTGGATCGCCCGAAACCGCCTGCACCCCGAGCATCAGAGCGTGCTTGCCGCACTGGGAGAAGTCGCGGGCGGCACCAGCGAATGGATGGGCCCCAGCGGGGTGAGGCGCAAGAACCCTCATGCCGTTGGCTTTGTCGGCCCCAACGGCGTCAAGCGCATCGATCGCAGCGGCGCCCAACAGGGCGGCCAGGCCTTGGGCGGCGCTCGCCAGGCGGCTCAGGATACCCGCCGCAACGTCACCATCGAAGCCCCGGCCTTCCTGGTCGCGGTGGTGCCGGACATGTCCGGCGGGCGCCTTTCCAGCCACGACCGCGACTTGCTGGGACTGGCCCGGCAACTGGCCGATGCCGATGGTGAACGGCCGGGAGCGGTACTGGCGGTAGTCTTCGGTAACCACAAGGAAGAGACGTTCGGCGAGGCCGGCGTCGACCGCCTGCTGCATCTCGACGACGCCCGGTTCGATGGCTACGCGCCCGAGGCACGTGTGGCGGCGCTAACCGCCGTCGAGGATGAACTCGCCCCGGCGTTCTGGCTGCTGCCCGACTCCAAGCTGGGCGGTGCCGACCTGGGGCGGCGCCTGGCGGCACGTCTCCAGGAACGCCCCGCGGCGGGCGTCTGGCAGCTCGAGCAGGACGCTTCCTGTGCACGGGGCTGGCGTTGTACCGGTCGCGGTGCCGCCGGCACCACCGATATTCAGCGGGCCCTGCCGCGTGTCGTCCTGGCGCTGGCGGAATGTGCCGAGCCGGTCACCGAGACCCGGCATGCCGCGCAGCCGCTTGAATTGTCCCAGTCCTTGCCTCCCCTGCTGGGGCGCATCGAGGATCTGGGCCAGGTGGCCGTGGATCCGGCCGGCGTGGCCTTGGGTGAAGCCGAGTTCATTCTCTCCGCCGGCAACGGCGTCAAGGATTGGGAGGGCTTCCACCATGCCGCCAAGTTGCTGGGAGCCACCGAGGGCGCCTCACGGGTGGCGGTGGACGACGGCTTCATGCCGCGTCACCGCCAGGTGGGCGCCACCGGCACCTGGGTCACCGCGCGAGTCTACGTGGCGGTGGGCATCAGCGGCGCCATTCAGCACCTGCAGGGCATCCAGAGCTGCGAGAAGGTGGTGGCGATCAATCTCGATCCGGGATGCGACATGATCAAGCGCGCCGACCTGGCGGTGATCGGTGATGCGTCGGGAATACTCGCGGCACTGGTCGAGATGGTGGAGCGACAGCGGGAGGAGAAGCGCAATGCAGCCTGAAGCTCAAACAGGGGCCCAAGACAACGCGGCCGTCGATGTGGCGGTGCTGGTCTCCGTCGGCCGCCATCCGTTGACCGGTCGGCCCCGGCGTGCCGACCAGGATGCCCGCGGTGTGGAGCTGGCCCTGTCGCTCGACCAGGCACGTGTCACGCTGCTGCACGCGGGAGCGCTCGACGAAGAAGGCGAGAGCGCGCTGCGCGGCTACCTGGGCATGGGCCTGCCGGCCTTGACCCTGGTCGAGCAGCCGCACGGCGCCGACGTGGTGCCCGCCTTGGCCGAGACGCTGGATGAAACCAGGCCGCAGCTGGTGATCGCCGGCGAGCGTGCCGAGAAGGGTGAAGGCTCCGGCATGTTGCCCTACCTGCTGGCCGACCGCCTGGGCTGGCCACTGGTCAGCGGCCTGGTGGCAGTGGAGAAGGTCGAGAACGGTGTGGCCACGCTGCTCCAGGCCCTGCCGCGCGGCCAGCGCCGGCGGCTTCAGGTGCGGCTGCCGGCTATCGTGACCGTCGACGCCGCCGCTTCGGCAGCGCGCCAAAGCGCCTTCGGTCCGGCGCGACGCGGCGAGATCGACATCGAGCCGGCCGCGGTGGCGTGGGACAAAGCCCAGGAAGCGTGGAGCGTGGCACCGGCCCGCAAGCGCCCCAAGCGACTCAAGATCGTCAAGGCGACCTCGGCGCGCGAGCGCTTCAAGGCCGCCGCGGCCAAGGCCGAAGGTGGCGGCGGCCAGGTGCTGACCGACGTGACGCCGGAGCAGGGCGCCGAGGCCATCTTCAAGTTGCTGAAGGAGGAAGGCGTGTTGAGGTAAAGGCCGGGAGGGTCCCCCGCGAGCCCCGGCGCAATGCCGGGGCTCGCGTATGAGAGGCCCCGGCTTCAGGGCGAGATGCGGGTGCTGGCGTCAGTGAAGCCCATCAGGGAGATGTCCAGATCGATGCGGTCGCCGCGTGGGCCGAACAGGCTCAAGGTGGCCGTGCTGCCGCTGCGCAATGCCTGCAGCAGGGACGGTTCAACGGGAAGGTCGGCACGGCAGCCCTGCTGTACGCAGGTCTGATAGGGGAACTGGACCGGCTCCCCGTCTTCTACCTGGAGCTGCAGGCCCGAGGCGAGATGCACCCCCAGCGGTAGCAGGAAAGTCATCGCCGGGCCGTCGAGTTGCGGCGGATGCGCCATCACGACCTGCATCACTGGCTGGTTACTGTCCGGTTCGTTGACCACCTGGCCCATCGTGCAGATGCCCTCGCCCTCGCTTGGGCAGGCAACCTCCCAGTCACGGAATTGCTCGGTGGTGACATCGGCGTCGGCAGCCCCCGGCGAGACTTGCTGGGCGAAGGCAGGGGGGGCCAGGGTCAGCAGCGACAACAGGCCGGCCAGGCCCAGGCATCGGGTGAACGGGGTCGACATCGGTGTACCTCCTCGGCTTGGGTGACCATGGGCTCTCGTCGCGTCGTGACCATACGGCGGGGAGGGGCACACTTGCCGCCTCGACGAGGGGCCGGGTTGGAAACCTCTACCATGCCCGTTCGTTCCCTCGAGGTCGAGCCCCGCAGCGCAACGACCCCGGCCTTGGCCGGGGTCGTTGCGTCTGGGGAGGGAGGTGCGTATCAGGCCAGCCGGGCACCCGCCAGCCCGCGCTGCTCCTCGCGCAGCCCCTTGACCAGGCAGAAGGCCATGCCCAGCAGCACCAGGGTGAAGGGCAGCCCGGTGGCCACGGCGCCGGCCTGCAGCGCCCCCAGCGCGGTGCTGCCGCCGCCGTAGAGCAGGATGCCGGCGATCACGCCTTCCAGTACGGCCCAGAATACCCGCTGCCCGCGGGGGGCGTCGGTCTTGCCCCCGGCGGTGATGTTATCGATCACGAGCGAGCCGGAGTCCGACGAGGTAATGAAGAAGACCAGCACCAGCAGGATGGCCAGGCTGGAGGTCAGGGTGGTCAGCGGCAGGTGTTCGAGCATCTGGAACATCGCCAGCGAGACGTCGCTGATACCGTCGGCCAGGGCGCCCACGCCAGCAGCCGACTGATCCAGGGCGGTGCCACCGAAGGCGCTCATCCATACCAGGGTGACCAGGGTCGGCACCACCAGCACGGCGGTCAGGAACTCCCGCACCGTGCGCCCGCGGGAGACCCGCGCGATGAACATGCCGACGAAGGGCGACCAGGAGATCCACCAGGCCCAGTAGAACACCGTCCAGCCGTGGTACCAGGTGGTGTCGTCGCGGCCGAGCCAGTTGGAGAGCGGCGCGATATGGCCGACATAGGCCAGGGTCGTGCTCCACAGGTTGTTGACGAACAGCAGCACGCCGCCAGTGACGATCACGAAGGTGAGCAGTGCCAGGGCGATCACCATGTTGATATTGGAGAACAGCTTCACACCGCCATCGATGCCGCGCCATACCGAGAACAGCGCCACCGCGGTGACCACCACGATGATCGCCAGCTGGGTGCCGATGGTGTTGGGTACGTCGAACAGATAGTTGAGGCCACCCGCCGCCTGGGACGCGCCGAAGCCCAGTGAAGTGGCCAGGCCGAAGATAGTGGCCAGTACCGCGACGATATCGATGACATGACCGAACCAGCCACGTACCCGTTCGCCGAGGATCGGCGTGAAGGCCGAGCGCAGGGTCAGCGGCAGGCCACGATTGTAGGCGAAGAAGGCCAGCGACAGTCCTACCACGCCGTAGATCGCCCAGGGGTGCAGGCCCCAGTGGAACATGGTGGCGCCGATGGCCGCGCTGGCCCCGGCCGGGGTGTGCGCTTCGGTATTGAGCGGGGTGCCGTACCAGTCGGTGTAGTACGCCACCGGCTCGGCCACGCTCCAGAACATCAGGCCGATGCCCATGCCGGCGGCGAATAGCATGGCGAACCAGGAGGTGGTCGAGTATTCCGGCCGGGCCTGGCTGCCGCCCAGGCGAATGCGCCCCACCGGCATTGCAATCAGTGCCAGGCACAGCAGCACGAAGAGATTGCCGGCGATCATGAACAGCCAGTCGAAGTGCTCGATCGACCAGCCGCGGGCCGCGGTGAGGTGGCCGTTGGCGGCATCGGGGTAGATCAGGGCATAGAGGATAAAGGCCAGGATGGCCAAGGCCGAGAGGGGGAAGACGGGATGATGGAAGTCCATCCCCAGTACCTGGGCGTTGTCCTGCCCCGGTTTGAGGATGGGGGCATCGTCATGCTTCATGGGGAGTCCTCATGATTGTTGTTGGTCTTGCGCAAGTGCCGAATGCGCTGGCGCACCCGGCCAGACATTGTTGGGTGCATGGGTCGGCGGCGGTGTCGTGAAAGCGACCTGCGGTTGTCTTGCGCGGCCCTCGGCATGGCGATATCACGCATGGCGACGTCGCCTGTGCGAATACGGGGTCTTCGGGGTGTGGCGTAGGCTGGCTCGGTGGCGTCTCGCCATCCCTTGGCATCGGGCCCCGGCCCGGCCAGCCGCATAACAACGTAAGGAGCCAGCCATGAGCCAAGCCAACCGCGGAGTCGTCTACAAGGGCCCCGGCAAGGTCGACGTCGAAGCCATCCCCTACCCCGAGCTTGCCCTCGGCAATCGGAAATGCGACCACGGCGTGATCCTGAAGGTCGTGACCACCAACATCTGCGGCAGCGACCAGCACATGGTGCGCGGCCGCACCACCGCCCCCTCCGGCCTGGTGCTGGGCCACGAGATCACCGGCCTGGTGATCGAATGCGGGCGCGACGTGGAATTCATCCAGCCGGGCGATCTGGTCTCGGTGCCGTTCAACATCGCCTGCGGGCGCTGCCGCAACTGCAAGGAGGGCCGCACCGGCATCTGCCTCAACGTCAATCCGGCGCGCCCCGGTGCCGCCTACGGCTACGTCGACATGGGCGGCTGGGTCGGTGGCCAGACCGAGTACGTCATGGTGCCCTACGCCGACTTCAACCTGTTGAAATTTCCGGACGCCGACCAGGCCATGGAAAAGATCCGCGACCTGACTCTGCTGTCCGACATCTTCCCCACCGGTTTTCACGGCTGCGTGACGGCCGGCGTCGGGCCGGGCAGCACCGTCTACATTGCCGGAGCCGGCCCGGTGGGTCTGGCGGCGGCGGTCTCCGCCCAACTGCTGGGGGCGGCCTGCGTGATCGTCGGCGACATGATCGAGGAGCGCCTGGCCCAGGCGCGCAGTTTCGGCTGCGAGACCCTCGACCTGACCCAGGAAGGCGACATGGCCGACCGGCTCGAGGCAATTCTCGGCGAGCGCGAGGTCGACTGCTTCGTCGACTGCGTCGGCTTCGAGGCTCACGCCTGCGGCTGCAACCACGGCAAGGAGGCGCCGGCCACGGTGCTCAATTCGGCGATGCAGATGACTCGGGCCGGCGGCCAGATCGGCATTCCGGGGCTCTACGTGACCGAGGACCCGGGAGCGGCCGACGACGCCGCCAAGCAGGGCGCGCTGAGCATGCGCTTCGGTCTCGGCTGGGCCAAGTCGCACTCCTTCCATACCGGCCAGTGCCCGGTGATGAAGTATCATCGCCAGTTGATGCAGGCGATCCTGTTCGAAAAGGTCAAGATCGCCGATGCGGTCAACGTGCAGATGATCACCCTGGATCAGGCGCCGCAGGGCTACGCCGATTTCGACGGTGGCGCGGCCAAGAAATTCGTCATTGACCCCCACGGCAGCGTGGCCGCGTAAGCCGGGCGAATCCGAGCTGGCCGACACCGCGCCCTTAGCCGGCGCGGCTCGCCATTTCGGGGGAACGATCCCCACGGTAGCATGGCTGTCTGCTTGCCCAGCGGGTAATGTAGGCAGCCAACGATGGCCAGCGGCAGCGGGAGATGAGAGAGATGATGTTCGCCGACTTGATCGATGCGCAGGACTTCCGCGAGCGCCTGCTGGCGTTGGGCATCGACGTTCCCTCGAACGCCGATCCCGACACCAGCGCTCGGATCGCGGCGCAGCAGCATGCATGCCGTGCCGTGCCCGGCCTGCCGGCGCTGGTCGCTGGGCTCGAAGCGCAGACCGGCGTCATGTTGCCCGAGGTGCGCGAAGCGCTGGTGCGCTACCTGCGGCCTGCCGTGAGCTGACTGCGCTCTTCGGGGCGGCGAAGCCAGCCGGCATCAACGAATCGCCCCCGGCCTTGGCCGGGGGCGATTGTCATGGCAGGCGGAGAGTCTAGCCCTGAACCAACTGCAGGTGGGGGGCGCTGTGGCCCAGGTTCTCCCGCATCCGCTCGCTGTACCAGTCGACGAAATCGATGACGCCGAATTCGTAGGTTTCCGAGTAGGGGCCGGGCTGATAGGCCTTGGAGTTGATGCCGCGCTGGTTCTCCTCGGCCAGCCGCCGGTCCTGGTCGTTGGTGGCATCCCACACCCGGCGCATCTCTTCAGGCTTGTAGTCAACGCCTTCCACCGCATCCTTGTGTACCAGCCACTTGGTCGTCACCAGGGTCTCCTGCGGCCCCAGCGGCAGCACGCGGAACACGATGGCGTGGTCGCCCATGAAGTGGTTCCACGAGTTGGGCAGATGCAAAATGCGCAGCGAGCCCATGTCGGGGCTGGTCAGGCGGCCCATCAGTTTGCGGCAGGCCGGCTTGCCGTCCACGGTCATGGAGACCACGCCCTCCAGCAGCGGGGTGCGGGTCAGCCGGTTGCGCTTGCCAAAGCGCTTGAGCTGCCAGGGCACCTGCTGGTCGTCCCAGTCCGCCTGCTTCTTGGCGACCAGTGCCTTGTAGGCCGGCGTGGCGCGCGGGTCGTCGGTGTCGTCGAACTCCTGCAGCGAGTTGAGCAGCTCCGGGTGTGCGCCGTTGCAGTGGTAGCACTCGCGGTTGTTCTCGATTACCAGCTTCCAGTTGGCCTGTTCGACGATGCTCGACTCCACGGCCACCTTGACGTTGTCCATCTCGTAGGGCTCGAGGTAGTGCTCAAGGGTAACCAGGAAGTCGTCGATGGCCGGCGGCTGATCGGCCAGGCTGATGAACATGAAGCCGCCGCCGGTCTTGACGTGAACCGGCTTGAGGCCGTAGGCAGCCAGATCGAAATTATTACCCATATCGCTGCCGGCAAACAGCAGGCGACCGTCGAGCTCGTAGGTCCACTGATGGTAGGGGCAGACCAGTTTGGCGACCTTGCCCTTGTCGCTGACGCAGAGCCGCGAGCCCCGGTGGCGACAGACGTTGTGAAACGCATGGATTGCACCGCCGTCCCCGCGCACCAGGATCACCGGATTATCACCGACCTGCAGGGTCATGTAGTTACCCTTGGCGGGAATCTCGCAGGTCATGCCGGCGAACAGCCACTCCTTGCCGAAGATCTCCTGCATGTCCAGGGCGAACAGCCGGGCATCGTTGTAGAAGGGTTGCGGCAGCGAGAAGTTGCGCTCGCGCTCGGCAAGCATTCTGGCAGTGGCCTGACGCGCCGGATCCAGTGGATCGTCCAGGGGGGCTGTGGAGAGTGTGTCCATGGTAGCTTCCTCATTGCTGGCCGCGTCGGCGGCATCGGTCGAATTGTTGGTGTCGTCAGGTCCGGCGATGTGATTGTGCGGTATGCCGGTTACGGGTACGGCGAGTGTGGATCAGGCGCCGGGCGCCCAGTTGTCTGCCGACGACAAGCATGAATGCAGGCGCGACGGAGGAAAGGGGAAAAATCATATCGGGTGGGAGTCATGGGCATGCCCGTGTCGCAGTCAGGCAAGTCGGGCCCTTGCCGACTGACGCAGAATTCGTTCAACGGCAGGCGGTGTTCCGCAGTCGGAGCCTTCCAAGCTGATCAATGCCAGGCGACTCGACATGACCATGAACTTCCTCAACCCCGTCACGACCCAGACCTGGACCAACGGCCGCCATCTGGTGCGCTGCGTCAAGGTCATCCAGGAAACCTGGGACGTCCGCACTTTCTGCTTCATGGCTGAGCAGCCGGTGATGTTCTTCTTCAAGCCAGGGCAATTCGTGACCCTGGAACTGGAGATCGACGGCGAGCCGATCATGCGCTCCTACACCATCTCCAGTTCGCCATCGATCCCCTACAGCTTCTCGATCACCGTCAAGCGTGTGCCGGGCGGGCGGGTCTCCAACTGGCTGCACGACAACATGAAAGTGGGGGACGAGCTGGCGGTGCACGGCCCGGTGGGCAACTTCAACTCGATCGACTTTCCCGCCGACAAGGTGCTGTTCCTCTCCGGCGGCGTGGGCATTACCCCCTTGATGTCGATGACACGTTGGTTCTTCGACACCAACGCCAACGTCGATGTCGAGTTCATCCACAGCGCCCGTGCCCCGCGTGACATCATCTTCCATCGCGAGCTCGTGCACATGTTTTCGCGAATTCCCGAGTTCAAGCTGCACATCGTGTGCGAACAGAAGGACGATGTCGGGGAGGCCTGGGCCGGCTATCGCGGGTATCTGACCCAGCCGATGCTGGAGCTGATGGCGCCGGACTTCCTCGATCGCGAGATCTTCTGCTGCGGCCCGACGCCGTACATGAACGCGGTCAAGCGCATCCTGCGCGACAACGGCTTCGACATGAGCCATTACCACGAGGAGTCCTTCGGCGCCACGCCACTGGACGTGCGCGAGGACGTGCTGGAGCTGGCCGAGCAGGCCGAAGCAGAGGCCGAGGAGATCGATTACGCCGACATGCTCAGCGTCGAGTTCACCGGCTCGGGCAAGAGCGTCCGCATTCAGCCGGGCGAGACGGTGCATGCCGCTGCCGCCAAGCTCGGTCTGCACATTCCCAAGGCCTGCGGCATGGGCATCTGCGGCACTTGCCGGGTGGGGCTCAAGTCCGGCGAAGTGGACATGGAGCACAACGGCGGCATCACCGAGGAGGATATCGAGGAGGGCTACATCCTCTCGTGCTGCAGCAAGCCGCGGGGTGACGTGGTGGTCGATTACTGACCCCTGGCACGAGCGAGGCTCAGCCTTGGCGGGCTTCGGCGAACAACGCGTCGACGCTGCATATCTCGCCGCAGCGATCCGGGGAATAACCCGGCAACTCGCTGACGGCCTCCTGGAACGAGTCACTGCGGATCATCGTCAGCAGGCGCTGGACGCTGGGCTCGGCGAGGCTCTTGCGCTGGCACACCAGCAGGTAGTGCTCGGTGGCGAGCGGCAGGAATTCCAGCCCGAACTGGTGGGCGGCGGCTTCGACCCCGAAGCCGACGTCGGCCATGCCGGCGGCAACATAGGCGGCCACGGCGGAGTGGGTGTACTCCTCCAGCTCGAAGCCCGGGATTCGCTGCGACGAGAGGCCGGCGTCGCGCAGCAGGATGTCGAGCAGCGCTCGGGTGCCCGAGGCCTGCTGGCGGTTGATGAAACGCACGTCGCCGCGCGAAAGGTCGGCCAGGCCGTCGATGCCGCAGGGATTGCCCGGCGCCACCATGAGCCCCTGGCGGCGGGTGATGAAGCGGATGATGCTGTGGCCGCGCGGTCTGAGCTGGCGGCGATAGCTCGGCATCAGCGGGCCCTGGGTCGCCGAGGTCGGCATGTGATAGCCGGCCACGTCGCAGGCACCGCGGTTGAGGGCGGCAAGCGCCTCCGCCGGGCTGCAGTATTGCAGGTCGAGCTGGAACGCCTTGGCGAAGCGGGGCAGCAGCGCCACCGCATAGCCGTGGCTGGCATGCATGCGCAGCACTGGCTCGACCCCCTCGAGCAACTGCTGCAGCTCGAGGTTGAGTTCCGACCCCAGGCTTTCCAGCTGGGGGCCGAGCCGTGCGGACACTCGCTGGCGGGCCCACAGCAGCTTTTCGCCCAGCGGCGTGAGCCGAGCGCCGCGGCCTTTTTGCATCTCGACCAGGGCGACGCCGAAGAATTCCGCCCATTTATTGAGCAGGTTCCAGGCATGGCGGTAGGAAATGCCGGCCTCGGCGGCGGCTTCGGTCAGCTTGCCGTTACGGTGAACGCCCTGCAGCAGCCCGAACAGTTGTGGATCCAGGCGGTTACCCGCCTCGTCGGTGAATGACCAGGCCGGTTCGATTCGAATGCGTTTCATAGGAAGTATATTTCATATTTTGAAAGGGAGGCGCAACTGCTACTTTGCTTCTATACGGGTGCCTGGATTTCGCACCGTTTAAGATTTGAATATATGCAAAACAGTTCATAACTAGCAATAGCGAATTGACGGAGCCGGTCGAGGGCTCCCGCAGGTTCGTTGCGAGGCCTGACCATGCCCATGAGTGCTTTTACCCCCTACACCCCGGCGTTGCTGCAGCAGCAGATCGAGGCCCATCGACACAAGCCCGGCGGCCTGCTGCCGATCCTGCATGCGATCCAGGACCGCTTCGGATACATACCGCGCGAGGCGGTGCCGCCGATCGCCGAGTCGCTCCAGCTCACCCGGGCGGAGGTGCACGGCGTCATCAGCTTCTACCACCACTTCCGTACCGCACCGCCGGGTCGCCATGTGGTGCAGCTTTGCCGTGCCGAGGCGTGCCAGGCGCGCGGCTCGCGAATGCTGGAGCGCCACGCGCGAGAAACCCTCGGCATCGATTTCCACCAGACCACCGCCGACCGCGAGATCACCCTGGAGCCGGTCTACTGCCTGGGCAATTGCGCCTGCGGCCCGTCGCTGCGCATCGGTGACCGCATCCATGGTCGGGTCACGCCGGAAAAATTCGATCGTCTGGTCGACGAACTGACCGTGCAAGTGCTGGAGGTGGGCTGATGAGCGTGAAGATCTACGTGCCACGCGAAACCACGGCGCTGGCTCTCGGTGCCGACGAGGTCGCGGAACGCATCGAGGCGGAAGCGGCCGCCCGTGGCCTCGAGGTCGAACTGGTGCGAAACGGCTCGCGCGGAATGTTCTGGCTGGAGCCGCTGGTTGAGGTCGAGACCTCGGCGGGCCGCATCGCCTATGGCCCGGTGGAGGTCGGCGACGTGGCCGGCCTGTTCGACGCCGGGCTGCTCGAAGCCGGTTTGCAGGTAAGCGGAGCCCTCTCTTCCCTCTACCAGGGGCCGGTCGAGGCGATTCCCTACCTGCAGGCGCAGCAGCGCCTGACCTTCTCGCGCATCGGCGTCACCGACCCGCTCTCTCTCGATGACTACAGCGCTCACGACGGTTTCCGTGGCCTGCGCCGGGCCCTGGGCCTCGAGCCCCAGGCCATTGTCGACGAGGTCAAGGCTTCCGGCCTGCGCGGCCGCGGCGGGGCGGCGTTTCCCACCGGCATCAAGTGGCAGACCGTGCTCGATGCGCCGGCCGCCCAAAAGTACATTGTCTGCAACGCCGACGAGGGTGATTCCGGGACCTTCGCCGACCGCCTGGTGATGGAGTGCGATCCCTACATGCTGGTCGAGGGCATGACCATCGCCGGTCTCGCTGTGGGCGCCACCCAGGGCTATGTCTACCTGCGCTCGGAATATCCCCTGGCGCATGAGATCTTCAATGAAGCGATCGCCCGCGCCGAGGCTGCCGGCTATCTCGGCGCCGACATCCTCGGCAGTGGCCGGCGCTTCGATCTCGAGGTTCGCCTCGGTGCCGGCGCCTACATCTGCGGCGAGGAGACGTCGCTGCTCGAGAGCCTCGAGGGCAAGCGCGGCATGGTGCGCTTCAAGCCGCCGCTGCCGGCCATCGAGGGCCTGTTCGGACAGCCCACGGTGGTCAACAACGTGCTGTCGCTGGCGGCGGTGCCGTTCATTCTCGCCCATGGGGCCACGGCCTATGCCGACTACGGCATGGGGCGCTCGCGCGGCACCCTGGCGCTGCAGCTGGCCGGCAACGTCAAGCGCGGCGGGCTGGTGGAGCTCGCCTTCGGTACCTCCCTGCGCCAGCTGATGGAGGACTTCGGCGACGGCACCGCAAGCGGTCGACCGCTGCGCGCGGTGCAGGTGGGTGGCCCGCTGTGTGCCTACCTGCCCGAAAGCCAATGGGATTTGCCGCTCGACTATGAAGCCTTCGCCGAGGTCGGTGCGGGGGTCGGCCACGGCGGCGTGGTGATGTTCGACGACACGGTGGACATGGCCGAGCAGGCGCGCTTCGCCATGGAGTTCTGTGCGGTGGAATCCTGTGGCAAGTGCACCCCCTGCCGCATCGGCGCGGTGCGTGGCGTCGAGGTGATCGACCGCATCCGCGCGGGCGAACAGCGCGAGGAGAACCTCGAGCTGCTGGGTGATCTGTGCGAAACCATGGTGGACGGATCCCTCTGCGCCATGGGCGGCATGACGCCCTTCCCCGTACAGAGCGTGATGAAACACTTTCCCGAAGACCTGCAGCGCGACGCGCAGCCGCGTTGAGCGGGAGGAGGTACGACATGTTGCACTATTTCGACCCCAAGCAGACGTTCGATCCCCGGCACGCCTCGCCGGAGCGCGACTACGGCACCCCGGCACGGGTCTCCGAGACACTCGTCAGCCTCGAGATCGACGGCGTCGAGATCAGCGTGCCCGAGGGGACATCGGTGCTGCGCGCGGCGGCGCTGGCCGACATCAACATTCCCAAGCTGTGCGCCTCGGACAACCTCGAGGCGTTCGGCTCCTGCCGCCTGTGCGCGGTGCAGATCGAGGGCAAGCGCGGGCTGCCGGCCTCCTGCACCACCCCGGTCGAGCCCGGCATGCAGGTCACCACGCAGAACGCTCGGCTGGCCAAGCTGCGGCGCAACGTGATGGAACTCTACATCTCCGATCATCCGCTGGACTGCCTGACCTGCCCGGCCAACGGTGATTGCGAGCTGCAGGACATGGCCGGTGCCGTGGGCCTGCGCCAGGTGCGCTACGGCTTCGACGGCGAGAACCACCTGGCGGCCGAGACCGACGACTCCAACCCCTACTTCAGCTTCGACCCCAGCAAATGCATCGTCTGCTCGCGCTGTGTGCGCGCCTGCAACGAGGTGCAGGGTACCTTCGCCCTGACCATCGAGGGGCGCGGCTTCGACTCCAAGGTCGCGGCCGGGCAGAGCGAGGCGTTCATGGACTCCGAGTGCGTCTCCTGCGGCGCCTGCGTGCAGGCCTGCCCCACCTCGACACTGATGGAGAAATCGGTGATCGAGCAGGGCCAGCCGGAGCACAGCGTGGTGACCACCTGCGCCTACTGCGGGGTGGGCTGCTCGTTCAAGGCCGAGATGCAGGGCGATCGGGTGGTGCGCATGGTGCCGTACAAGGGCGGTGACGCCAACCACGGCCACTCCTGCGTCAAGGGTCGCTTCGCCTTCGGCTACGCCACCCATCCGGACCGGCTCAAGTCGCCGATGATTCGCGAGTCGATCGACCAGCCCTGGCGCGAGGTGGGCTGGGAAGAGGCGATCGCCTTCGCCGCCGAGCGGCTCAAGGCGATCCAGGCCAGGTACGGCCGCGAGAGCATCGGCGGCATCACCTCGTCGCGCTGTACCAACGAAGAGACCTACCTGGTGCAGAAGCTGGTGCGCACGGCATTCCGCAACAACAACACCGATACCTGCGCCCGGGTGTGTCACTCGCCCACCGGCTTCGGCCTCAAGGCGACGCTGGGCGAGTCCGCCGGTACCCAGACCTTCGATTCGGTGATGAAGGCCGACACCATCATCGTCATCGGCGCCAACCCCACCGACGCCCACCCGGTGTTCGCCTCGCAGATGCGGCGCCGCCTGCGCCAGGGCGCCGAGCTGATCGTCATCGACCCGCGACGCATCGACCTGCTCAAGACGCCGCATCATCGCGGCGCCCAGCACCTTGCGCTGCGCCCCGGCACCAATGTGGCGATGGTCAACGCCCTGGCTCACGTCATCGTCAGCGAAGGGCTGGAGGATCACGAGTTCATCGCCAAGCGCTGCGACGCGGCCGGCTACCAGGCCTGGCGCGAGTTCATTCTCGAGGCGCGGCACTCGCCCGAAAATGTCGAAGCGATTACCGGCGTGCCCGCCGCGCAGGTGCGCCGCGCCGCGCGTACTTATGCCAGTGCCCCCAACGGCGCGATCTACTATGGCCTCGGCGTCACCGAGCATAGCCAGGGTTCGAGCATGGTCATGGGCATCGCCAACCTGGCGCTGGCCACCGGCAACATCGGTCGCGAGGGCGTGGGCGTCAACCCGCTGCGCGGCCAGAACAACGTGCAGGGCTCCTGCGACATGGGCTCCTTCCCCCACGAGCTGCCGGGCTACCAGCACGTCGGCGAGGCCGCCGTGCGCGAGCGTTTCGAGGCGGCCTGGGGTGTTCCCATCGATGACGAGCCGGGGCTGCGCATCCCCAACATGTTCGACGCCGCCGTGGCCGGCGACTTCAAGGCGCTCTACGTCCAGGGCGAGGACATCGCCCAGTCCGACCCCAACACCCAGCATGTGGAAGAGGCGCTGCGCTCGCTGGAGTGCCTGATCGTGCAGGACATCTTCCTCAACGAGACGGCCAAGTTCGCTCATGTGCTGCTGCCGGGCTCCTCCTTCCTGGAGAAGGACGGCACCTTCACCAACGCCGAACGCCGCATCAACCGGGTTCGCAAGGTGATGCCACCCCTGGCCGGCAAGCAGGACTGGGAGGTAACCATGGACCTCTCCAATGCGCTGGGCTATCCCATGCACTACGATCACCCGTCGCAGATCATGGACGAGATCGCCAACCTCACGCCGAGCTTCGCCGGGGTCAGCTACACGCGGCTCGACGAGCTGGGTAGCATCCAGTGGCCGTGCAACGACGTGGATCCCGAGGGAACCCCGACCCTGCACGTCGAGGACTTCCCCATTGGCCTCGGCCAGTTCGCCATCACCGACTATGTGGAGAGCGACGAACTCAGCAACCGCCGCTTCCCGCTGCTGCTCACCACCGGTCGCATCCTCTCCCAGTACAATGTCGGTGCCCAGACCCGGCGCACCCACAACCAGGCCTGGCACGACGAGGACGTACTCGAGCTGCATCCCACCGACGCCGAGCTGCGCGGCGTGCGCGACGGCGACTGGGTCGGCATCACCAGCCGCGCCGGCCAGACGGTGCTGCGCGCACGGGTCAGCGACCGCATGCCGCCTGGCGTGGTCTACACTACGTTCCACCACCCGGGTAGCGGCGCCAACGTGATCACCACCGACAGCTCCGACTGGGCGACCAACTGCCCGGAGTACAAGGTGACCGCCGTGCAGGTCGAGAAGGTCAGCCAGCCGTCCGCCTGGCAGCGCCGCTTCGCGACGTTCGACAGGCTCCAGCTCGAACTGCTGCGCGGTATCAAGGACGAAGCGGGCGAGAACCGCCCCTCAGCGGAGCGCGCGAATGAATGACGCCCACAGCTCTTGCCAGGCGCCGGTCGAGGTGCACCGGGGTGCCAGCGCCGAGCGGCTGGAAGACAGCATCGCCGTGGAGATGCCGGTGGCGCTGGTTTACAACGGTATTTCCCATGCCGTGATGATGGCCACACCGGCCGACCTGGAGGACTTCGCCCTCGGCTTCAGCCTCACCGAGGGCATCCTGCACGTGGCGGAGGAACTCTATGGCGTCGAGGTGCGCGAGGAGGCCGCCGGCATAGCCGTGCACCTGGAGGTCGCCTCCCAGCGCTTCATGGAACTCAAGCAGCGTCGTCGCAGCCTGACCGGGCGCACCGGCTGCGGCCTCTGCGGCACCGAGTCGCTGGAGCAGGCGATCCGCCCGGTGGCACCGGTCGTGGCGCCGGAGGTCGGTGACGCTGCCATCCAGTACGCCCTGGAGGCGTTGAGATGGCACCAGCCGCTGCAGCGCGAAACCGGCGCCACCCACGGCGCCGCCTGGTGCGACCTGGCAGGACAGGTGCTCTCGGCGCGCGAGGACGTCGGCCGCCACAACGCCCTGGACAAGCTGATCGGCGCCTTGTCGCGAGAGCGGCTCGATCCGCAGCAGGGCTTCGCCCTGGTCTCGAGCCGCGCCAGCTACGAAATGGTGCAGAAGTGCGCCAATGCTGGTATCGGCTGTCTCGTCGCCGTGTCGGCGCCCACCTCGCTTGCCATCGAGCAGGCCCGCCAGGCAGGCCTGAAGCTGGTCGGCTTTGCTCGCTCGGGGCGCCACGTCATCTATCACCAGCCGGTGGCCGAAGCGCCGCCGGCCGTTCATGCAAGCGGAGGTTGATCGCCATGAGCCGCAGCCAGCTCGACTCCCTGATCCAGATGGCGAACCAGATCGCCGCCAACAATGTCCACTACGGCACCGCCGCCGCCGAGCGTGTCCACCTCCACCTGAAGAAGTTCTGGGCCCGCAGCATGAAGCAACAGATCGTCGATTACCTCCGGCGCGACGGCAGCGAGCTTTCGCCCCTGGCCAGGGAAGCTGTCGCGCTGTTGGCGGAAAGTCGTGAGGAGGCCGGCGCAGCCAGGGCGTAAGTCACCCCTCGCCGATGAACGCCCACGCCGCTTGTACGAACGAATAAAGCGGCTCCTTTTGCCCCGTTCTCCCCCTTTTGCCCTGACTAGCGTGTTGCTATATTCGACTCGTGCGTCTCATGGCCTGGCCGGTGGTCATGTCGGTGGGCCTCGGGCCCTGAGCGAAAGCCGACGCCGCGAGTGCCAAGTGCAGCAGTCCTGCGCTGCGCTCGCCCCTGCCATGCGATCGCATCCCGTCGAAGGGAGTCGTGCCATGCCTGTCATGGTGCGGGCCACGGCAGGCCTCAATAAATGACCGATCGGTGCCAAGCCGACACATAACGCCAATACGCACGGGCAGGGGCTGCATGAACAGGGCATTTCTCCAGGCTGCCGCCTTGACGGCAGGCTTCTTGACGTTTGGTCCGACGGCACAGGCCAACATTCCCGCTTCTCTCGATAACCTTGTCCCCGGCCAGCCGACGCTTTGGCAGGTGCTGGACGCCGTGGCCATGCCAGAGGGCCTGGCGGCCGACGAGGTCTGGCTCAGCATTGACCTGCGCAGCCGCCAGGTGCGCGTCCTGCGCGGCGAGACCGTGATCAAGCGCATCGAGCACCTGGCCTTCGGCGCTGGCGGTGCGGCACCGCTACGGGCCAAGGGCAGCGCCATGACGCCGTTGGGTGAGTTCCGTGTCGACCGCATCAACCGCGCCTCGCGCTTCGGGCTGTTCTTCGGCTTCGACTACCCCAACGCACAGGTCGCCGAGGAAGCGCTGCGAATCGGCCGCATCACCCTGCAGGAGTACTGGTACATCGAGAATTACCGTGCCCGTCATGGGCGAGCGCCGCATACCACCTCGCTGGGCGGTCTGATCGGTATCCACGGCCTGGGTCGTGGCGACCCCGAGGTGCATCGCAGCTTCGACTGGACCGAAGGCTGCGTGGCGGTGAGCAACGAGGAGATCCGTGCGCTCGATCCGTGGCTAAGGATCGGCACGCGGGTGGTTATCAGCGGCTAGGCAAAGCCTAGCGCCAACAAGGGGAGCTGGCGGAAGAGCGAGGGAGTCGAACCCTCCAGGGACCGCTGGCAGCCCCTGCCAGATTTGAAGTCTGGCCGCCCCACCGGGGGTCGATCCTCTTCCTTGAGCAAGTCGCCGGCAAGCGGGGCGGCTACTGCCACATGCTTTCGTTGCGAACCACGCGCTCGTCTCCGATGCGGCGTGTGTAGCCCACCTTATCAAAGAATTCGAGTATGTGAATGGCCAGCTTGCGACCGGTGTTGATGCAGTCGCGAAAGGCGGCTGCCCGGATCCTGCCGTGCTCATGCTCCAGCGCGCGCACCATGGTGCCCATCTCGGCCACCGTTTCGGCGCGGTAGAAATGGTCGCGACGCACCTGGTAGAGCCGGCCGAGGCGGGCGCAGGCATTGAGCACCTCGCGTATGCGCCCTTCGTCGAGGTTCTCGCTTGCCGCCAGGTCGCGCACCCGCGGCGGCTGGAAGGGGGTCGCGGCGATCAGCGGCTCGAGCTGCTGCCACAGCACTTCGTCAGCCTCGTCGAGCGTGGCGCTATGACCGGGCCGGGCGACAAAGGGGCCATGGGTTTCCAATTCGCCGCGCGCGACCAGCCGCGCAATCAGGTGTCGGCATACCGCCTCGGGCAGCTCGGGCATGGCCTGGCGGGCCAGCCGAGCACGCTCGGTGCCGAGCATCGAGGGCTCGCGTTCGTGGTTGGCTGCCACACATTCGATCAGGCGTTGCTCGAGCGTCGCGACCGCCTCAGCCGAGAAGCTCCGGGTGGCCTCTGGCGTGACGATCGTTTCTCCTCCCCAAGCGGTAACCGCCTCGGCCAGCGACGCCGCCTCGACGTTGGCGTTGCGTGCCAGGGCAAGGAGATCGATACCGTCGGGCCGGCGACGTAGCCCCTCCTTCAGCGCCGGGGCCAGGTCGAGCGGTGCGCTCGCGGCGCACTCGGCCAGCGCGGCGAGCCAGGCCAGCCGCGCGGGGCGGCGCTGGCCGCGCCGTGGCGGGTCGCCTTCGAGTACCAAGCCGCCTCCCAGGGTGGCGCGTGCGCTGGCGTCGCGCACCACGAAGCGGTCGCCCAGGCAGGCATGAACCGGGGTATCGAGGACGAGCTGACCCAACATGCGCTCGCCGGGTGCGAGGCGCTGGCCTTCGAGCAGCGAGACGCGGCCGTGGTAGCGCGCCACGCCCAGATGCACGTGTACCGGCGACCAGTGCCTGAGTTCGGGGGCGTTCTCGAGCAGCCGCAGGTCGACGTCGTAGCGCTGCAAAAGAGGTGTTTCCAGCCCCTCGGCCACGACCCAGTCGCCGCGGTGGATGGCGTCGCGGCTGATGGCGGCACCGACCAGGTTGAGCGCCACGCGGTCGCCCTGGCGCGCCGCATCGCTCTCGCGATGCTGGCGGCGCAGGCTGCGCACCCGTGCCGTGATGCCGGAAGGCTCCAGGCGAACCGCGTCGCCTTGGGTCACACGCCCGGCGAAGGCGGTGCCGGTGACCACCAGGCCGGCGCCTCGCTTGGTAAAGACCCGATCGACGGCAAGGCGAAAATGCCCCTGAACCGGAGTGTCGCGCTGGGTCGCCGCCCAGGTCCAGAGCCGGTCGCGCAGGGCTTTCACGCCCTCGCCGGTGTGGCTCGACACCTCATGAATCGAGGCGCCGGCCAGCGGGGTATCGCCTAACAGGGCGGTGACTTCATCATGCACCTGGCGCCTGCGTGCGGCGTCGACCCGGTCGATCTTGGTCACCGCCACCAGGCCGCGGTCCAGCCCCAGCAGGGTGAGAATCTCCAGATGCTCGCGTGTTTGCGGCATTACGCCGTCATCGGCCGCCACCACCAGCAGCACCGTGTCGACGCCGGCGCTGCCCGCCACCATGTGATGCAGGAAGCGCACGTGACCGGGCACGTCGACGAAGCCGAGTTCGATGCCCTCCTCCACTTCGGGATAGGCGAAGCCGGGCTCGATGGTGAGCCCGCGCGCCTTCTCCTCCTTGAGCCTGTCCGTGTCGATGCCGGTGAGGCGTTCTATCAGGGCGGTCTTGCCATGGTCGACGTGGCCGGCGGTACCGACGATCAACGTGAGCCTCCGTTGGCCCGGTGCGAGGCGGCAGCGTAGCAGCCGGGCAGCTCGGCCAGCTGATCGATGAAGGCCGCCTCGTTGTCGGCGCCCGCCAGGCAGCGCAGGTCGAGAAGCAGGGCGCCGTCACTGATGCGGCCGATAACCGGGCGAGGCAGCCGGCGTAGAGCCTTTTCCAGACGACGTAGGCAGCGTTCACGCTCACGACGTCCGCTGACGGTTGGGCGCCATGCCAACGCCCGGCTGGGCAGCCGGTCCACCGGCAGCGAACCGCTGCCGAGCTGGCTAGCGCAAGGCTCCAGGGTTACCACGAAGTCGCCAAGCAGCGCTTGAACGTGAGGCAGCAGGTGCTCGCCCACGGCGGCGATCTCCGCCTCCGGGCGTGTCAGCAGCGCCAGGGTGGGGATATCGCGTTCGGCGGCGTCGCTGTCGCGGTAGAGGCGCAGAGTGGCCTCCAGCGCGGCCAGGGTGAGCTTGTCCAGGCGCAGGGCGCGCTTGAGCGGGTGGCGCTTGATGGTGGCGATGGCTTCGTGGCGTCCGACGATGATGCCGGCCTGGGGGCCGCCCAGCAGCTTGTCGCCACTGAAGGTGACCACGTCGGCCCCGGCGGCGATGGCGTCGCCCGGTTGCGCCTCGTAGGGCAACCCCAGGGCGGCGAAATCGGTAAGCGCACCGCTGCCCAGGTCGACCAGAAAGGGAATGCCGTGGGCGTGGGCGATCTCGGCCAGGCGCACCTCCGGCACGTTCGCGGTGAATCCGGTGATGGCGTAGTTGGAAGTATGCGCCTTGACGATCAGCCCGGTCTGCTCGCCGATGGCGTTCTCGAAATCCCTCGAGTGGGTGCGGTTGGTGGCGCCGACCTCGCGCAGCTGGCAGCCCGCGGCCTGCATGATATCGGGCATGCGGAAGGCGCCGCCGATCTCGATCAGCTCACCGCGGGAGATCAGCGCCTCGCGGCCGGCACCCAGCGCACCCAGGGCCAGCAGCACCGCCGCCGCGTTGTTGTTGACCACGGTGGCCGCCTCGGCGCCGGTCAGCTCGCACAGCAGGCCCTCGACCAGGCGGTCGCGGTCGCCGCGCCCGCCGCTGTCCAGGTCATACTCCAGCGCCACGGGATGACGCGCCGCCTCGGCCATTGCCTCGATGGCCGCTTCGGCGAGCGGCGAGCGCCCCAGGTTGGTATGGATCACCGTGCCGGTGAGGTTGAACACGGCGCGGCTGGCGGGGCGCACCAGCTCGGCCAGGCGTGTCACGACGCGCTCGGCCAGGCTCTCGGCGCTGGGCGCGGCGCGCTCCGTCCGGCTCAGGCTGGCGCGCGTCTCGGCGAGGGTTTCACGGACGGCGCGCCGGGCGAGGCGATGGCCGTGGCGGCGGCGAGCCGCTTGCACGGTGGGATGTGCCAGCAGTGCATCCACCGCGGGTAGGGTACGTCGAACATCCATTGTCGTCTTCATGTCCATGCCGGAATCGGGCATCCCTGTTCAAGGGTTAGTCAATTCCTATGGCATAGCATGTCGGAGCGGGACGCGTCCAACGGGGTGGCTCAATCCTCGACGATCAATAGGGGGTTGAAGCCGCTGCGCCGGTAGCGCCCCTCCTCGCCGAGCAGCAGGTCGAGGGTCAGGCTGGCCAGGTCGTCCGCCAGGGGCTCGGCACTGGCATCCAGCGCGCGCGGGAAGATCTTGAGATAGCTGTCGCAATCGCCGCAGGCTTCGGCCTGGGCGGCGGCGGCGCCTTCATCTTCCCTCTCACCCGCTTCCGGTGCCAGGCTCAGGTAGTCCAGCTTGCCGCTCTGCTCGCATACGCTGCAGATGGAGCGCTCCAGGTACCACTGGGTAGCGCACAGGCCGCACTGCAGATAACGCACCCCCTGGCTTCGCGGCTCGGTCTCGATCACGCTGGCCACCGGCGGTGAGCCGCAGCTGGGGCACAGGGTACGCACTTCGCCGCTGGGCCGTGCCGGCACCTGGGGTAGGGAATGGGCCAGGCGCAGCCAGGCTACCTGCAGGGCAGCGGCAACCAGCGGCATCAGGCCCCGGGTTGGCACATCGCCGGCCTGGCCCGCCAGCACGTCCCGAGCCATGCGGGCCACAGCGTCACGCGGCTGGGTCCGCAGCGAATCGAGCAAGGGGCGTTGGGCCTGGCCCACTCGCAGCTCCAGCGCTGCGAGCAAACCCTCGAGCTCGCTGTCCAGGTCGATATCGCCCTGCAGTGCCTGGACGTTGAGTGGAGGCATGCCATGTTCCAGGGCCAGGGAGAAGGCCTCGGGTTCCGGCTGCCAACCCGGCGTGGTGTGCTCCAGCGCCACCTGCTGGGCCTGGGCCACCTGCGCCATGAAGCGCAGGAAATCGCCCAGCGGTTCGCTGCGCTCGGCGAGCGCCTCGAGGCGTCTGGCACGGCGGGCAAAGTGATCGGTGTCGGGCAGCCTGACCTCGTGAGGGTGCATGATCCCCGTGGGGGCGTTGCCGAAGGCGTGTGTCACGGCGACTCCTGTCCGGTATGGTCGTGGCGGCGGCTGATCTCGCGGTGCTTGCGCGCCTTCCTGCGTTCTTGCTCGTACCACAGGTCATGGTGATGGCGCGCCCAGGCCCAGCTGACCCGGCCGCGAACCATGGCCTGGAACGAACCCTTGACCCAGATACCCGAGTAGATGTGGATGATCAGGGTGATGATGGCCAGAAAACCGATATAGGCGTGCGTGGCGGCGGCCAGGCGGCGCACGGTGAGCGGCATGGCATCGGCGAAGTAGGGCTGCCAGAAGAACAGGCCGGAGAGCAGCAGCAGCGGAATGCATAGCAGCATGATCCAGTACACCAGCTTCTGACCGGCGTTGTTCTTGCCCACCGACGGCAACTTCTCGTCGCGATTGCCCAGGACGTCGCGGATCTGCTTGAGCCACTGGACGTCGTGGCGCTTGATCAGGCTTCCCTTGAAGAAGTGGATGGCCATGGGCACGAACATCACGGCCAGGAACAGGCCGATGTAGGGATGCAGAATACGGGTCATCGTCGGCCCGCCGAACAGCCCCGTCAACGACCAGAAGAAGGGGTGGAACAGGGGCAGGCCGCTGAGCACCAGCAGTACGAAGCTGATGGCCACGAGCCAGTGAAGGATGCGAATGCCCAGGCCGTAGCGCAGCAGCTCCGGGTCCGATTTGGCGCGGCTCATGGGCGCTCCTCCTCTTCTCTTTCGCGTTCGTCGTCGTCGCGCACCGCCTGTTCATCCTCTTCGCCGTACTCCTTGGGCCCGGCCGCGGCGTAGTGGAAAAAGCCGGTCAGGGCGGCAATCCCGATCGCCGCCGACATCAGCGGCTTGGTCACGCCCTTCCAGGCACTGACCAGCGGGCTGATCTGCGGATCCTCGGGCAGGTGACTGTAGATTTCCGGCTTGTCGGCATGCTGCAACACGTAGATCACATGCGTGCCGTCCACCCCCTCGGGATTGTAGACGCCGGCGTTGTCGTAGCCGCGACGCTTGAGGAAGTCGGTGCGGGTCTCGGCCAGATCGAGCATGTCATCGCGGGTGCCGAACATGATCGAGCCGGTGGGACAGGACTTCACGCAAGCCGGCTCCAGGCCGTGAAAGACGCGGTCGGAGCAGAGCGTGCACTTGTAGGACTTGCCGTCTTTCTTCGAGATGCGCGGCACGTCGAAGGGGCAGCCTTGCACGCAGTAGCCGCAGCCGATGCAGTGCTCGGAGTTGAAATCGACGATGCCATTGGCGTACTGCACGATGGCACCCGGGGCCGGGCACGCCTCGAGGCAGCCCGGCTCGGCGCAGTGCATGCAGTTGTCCTTGCGGATCAGCCACTCCAGATTGCCCTGCTCGTTCTCGTACTCGTCGAAGCGCATCACCTGCCAGGTGTCGGGCGTGAGGTCGAGAGGGTTGTCGTACTCCCCGACGCACTCGCCGACCTCGTCGCGCAGGTCGTTCCACTCGGCGCATGCCACCTGGCAGGCCTTGCAGCCGATGCAGCGCGACACGTCGATCAGCTTGGTCACGCGGTCGACGCCACCGGTGCGCTCGTGGGGTGAGGGTACCTGTGTCGCCGAGCGGGCGATGATGTTCTGCGTGTTGATCTGGTCGCCTCTCATTGATCGCCTCCTTGCGCCAGGCATTGCCTGAAAACTGTCTGCGCTCGGCCATACGGCGTTAAAAAACAGCTCAAAGTACTCATTTACACCTCGTAAACTCCGTCTTTTCGTTGTTTTTTGCCTTGTCTGGCCATCGCTCGCCGACCTTTCAGACAATGCCTACATCTTGTCGACCCTCACCAGGAACGACTTGAACTCGGGGGTCTGGGTATTGCCGTCGCCCACGGCCGGCGTCAGGGTGTTGGTCAGGTACGACTTCTTCGTCTCGCCGAGAAAACCCCAGTGAAGCGGTATGCCGACTTGATGCACGGTCTGGCCGTTCACCTGTAGCGGCCGGATACGCTTGGTCACCACCGCCACGGCTTCGATGTGGCCCCGCTTGGAGCTGACCCGCACCCGGTCGCCCTTGGCGATGCCCAGCTCCTCGGCCAGGCTTTCGCCGATCTCGACGAACTTCTCGGGCTGGGCGATGGCATTCAGGCGGTTGTGCATCGTCCAGTAGTGGAAGTGCTCGGTCAGGCGATAACTGGTCGCGGCATGGGGGAACTCCTCGAAGGTGCCCAAGTTCTCGCGGTCCTGCTCGAACACCCGCGCGGCAGGGTTGTGCTTGGCCCGGGGATTGTTCGGGTGCAGCGGGTTGTTGGCGATGGGAGTCTCGAACGGTTCATAGTGCTCGGGGAACGGTCCCTCGTTCATGCGCTCCCGGGCGAACAGCTGGCCGCGGCCGGTCTGGTTCATGATGAACGGTGCCTGGGCCTCGCTGGGGGCGGAATCCACGGGAAAGTCGGGCACGTCGTTACCGACCCAGCGCTGGCCGTTCCACCACACCACGGCCTTGCGGAACGACCAGGGCGTGCCGTCGGGACGGGCACTGGCGCGGTTGTAGAGGATGCGGCGGTTGGCCGGCCACGACCACGCCCAGCCCAGTGTCTGGCCGGTGCCGTAGGGGTCGGAGTTGTCGCGGCGCACCATCTGGTTGCCGCCCTCGGTCCAGCAGCCGGCGAATAGCCAGCAGCCACAAGCCGTGGAGCCGTCGGCGCGCAGCATGCCGAAGTCCTCGAGCTGCTCGCCGGCGCGTACCACCAGGTTGCGCTCCTCGTCGAGGACATCCTCCAGTGCCCAGCCGTTATACTCGCGGGCGAGCTCTTCGGGGCTGGGCTCCTCCGGGCGGCGGTAGGGCCAGTGCAGGTTGAGGATCGGCTCGGGGAAGGCGCCGCCCTCCTCCTGGTAGAGCCGGCGCAGGCGCAGGTAGATGCCCGCCATGATCGCCGTATCGGAGCGCGCCTCGCCCGGCGGGGGAGCCGCGCGCCAGAACCACTGCAGCCAACGCGAGCTGTTGACGATGCTGCCGTCCTCCTCGGCGAAGGCGGTGGTCGGCAGGCGGAACACTTCGGTGTCGATCTCCGCCGGGTTCACGTCGTGGTACTCGCCGTGGTTCTTCCAGAATTCGGCAGTCTCGGTGCGCAGCGGGTCGATCACCACCAGGAACTTCAGCCGCGACAAGGCCTCGGTGTTCTTGCCCTTGTCGGGGAAGGCGGCCAGCGGGTTGAATCCCTGGCAGAGATAGCCGTTAATCTCGCCCTGGTGCATGCGCTCGAAGGTATGCAGGATATCGTAGAGATCCTCCCCCATCTTCGGCAGCCACTCGTAGCACCAGTCGTTGTCTTCGCTGGCGGCGTCGCCGAACCACGCCTTCATCAGGCTGACATGGAAGCGCTCGTAATGGCGCCAGTAGGAGACCTCGTCTTCCACCAGCGGCGGCCGGACGCGCTCCTCGATATAATCGTCGTAGTCCTGCTCGTCCGCGTCGGGCAGGGTCAGGTAGCCGGGAAGCAGGTCGGAGAGCAGGCCCAGGTCGGTCAGGCCCTGGATGTTGGAGTGGCCGCGAAGGGCGTTCACTCCGCCGCCGCGCATGCCCATGTTGCCCAGCAGCAGCTGCACGATAGCGGCGGTGCGGATGATCTGCGAGCCGATCGAATGCTGCGTCCAGCCGAGCGCGTAGAGGAAGGTCATGGTGCGGTCGGGCGCGGCCGTCTCGGCCATCATGTCCCATATCCGCTGGATCTTCTCACGAGGTGTGCCGCATACCGAGGACACCACGTCGAGGGTGTAGCGGCTATAGTGCTGGCGCATCAGCTGGAAGACGCAGCGCGGATGCTCGAGCGTCTCGTCGCGCAGGGCGTGGCCCTCGTCGTCGTACTCGTACTGCCAGGACGACTTGTCGTACTCGCCATTTTCGGCATCGTAGCCGGTGAACAGCCCGTCGTCGAAGCCGAACTCGGGGCTCACGATCAGGCTGGCGTCGGTATAGGCGCGCACGTACTCCTGCTGATAGTGCCCGTTCTCGATCAGGTAATTGATCAACCCGCCGAGGAAAGCGATGTCGCTGCCGGTGCGAATCTCGGCGTAATAGTCGGCTACCGCCGCCGTGCGGTTGAAGCGGGGGTCGACCACCACCAGGCGGGCGTCGTTGTGCTCACGCGCCTCCATCACCCAGCGGAAACCCACGGGATGCGCTTCGGCGGGGTTACCGCCCATGGCGACGATCAGGTCGGCATTGCGGATATCGACCCAGTGGTTGGTCATGGCACCGCGACCGAATGTTGGGGCAAGACCTGCCACCGTCGGTCCGTGTCAGACGCGCGCCTGGTTGTCGAAGGCCACCATGCCGAGGCTACGAACCACCCGGTGGGTCAGGTAGGCCGTCTCGTTGGTCGAGGCCGATGCGGCCAGCATGCCGGTCGTCGTCCAATGGTTGACGGTATTGCCGTCGTCATTCTGGGTGACGAAGTTGGCGTCGCGATCGTCCTTCAAGTGACGAGCGATGCGATCCAGCGCCTCGTCCCAGCTGATGCGCTTCCACTCGTCGCTGCCGGGTTCGCGCACCTGGGGATAGCGCAGGCGCGAGTCGCTCTGGATATAGTCGAGCAACCCCGCCCCCTTGGGACACAGCGAGCCGCGGCTCACCGGATGGTCCGGGTCCCCCTCCACGTGGTAGATGTCGTCGACGTTGTTTATGGCGGCATCGCCACGGCTGTAGAGCAGCACGCCGCAGCCTACCGAGCAGTAGGTGCAGTTGCTGCGCGTCACCTTGGCGCCGGTCAGCTTGAAGTGGCGAATCGACGCCACGGCCGGCTCGGGAGCGAAGCCCATCATCGCCATGCTGGACGTGGCCATCCCCGCCGCCCCGAGCTTGAAGAATTGTCTGCGCGTTACCCGAAGGGTCATGAGGCCTCCTGCCTGGTTCCTGTACCCCTTTATCGTTGCTGACAGTCTGCTGCTGGTTGTGATTTGGGTTGGTTGTTCATTGCGACCGCCTGAGCGTCATCAGCCAGACGTATGGCGAATCCTCATCAAAAGCGTAGCGGCTCAGAGGCCGTTGGTGAAACATGCCTCGTTACGAAACGTAACCAGCGGCTACTCCGGCGAGTCTTCGTTGCTGCTCTGCGGTTCACCGTTGCCCTCGTCATCGCCCTCCTGCCGACCGGTTTCCTCGGCGTGCTCGGGGTCGTCGGGCAGGTAGGGTGACTCGCGCTCGGGAGACTGGGTCTCGTAGGCCGGGCCGGCATCGGACGCCGCCGCCGGGGTCTGGAAAATGTCGTCGCCCTGGCTCTGGCCGCTGCCGGAGCCCTCGTCGGGTTCGTTCATGTCCGAGCGGGTGAGCCCGCTGCTGGTGCCGTGCTGCCCGGTGTCGATGTTCGGGGGCTCGGTGGTCTCGGCGGGGTCCAGGTCCACCGCATCCGCGCTGGGCGCGGCGGTGTCGGCATCCTGGGCAACGGCGACGGTCAGCCAGGCGACCGACAGCAGGCCCAGCAGGGCGGTCGGCCACGGTCGGCCGCGGCCGGGCAGAAAAGCTTTGTATGTCATCGCATACCTCCACGCGGTGGCCAGCTCCTTGGCGGGTCCTTACCGCACCAGCGTAGTCCGGACGAGACGATAGCGACAGGCGTCGTGGCTTCGGACTGGCAAGGGCCGGGGCAGGCTTCCTACACTTTGGCCCAGCTAACCGCTCAACGCTCGGGCAGGCTGCGGCCTGCTCGTCCCGGCAACGTCAACGGAGTGACATCTTGCGCAGTCTACCGGCGACCCTTCCGATTCTTTTCGTCTGTGAAATCAGCTTTCTGCTCGGCCATGGGCTGATCATGACCCTGCTCGGGGTGCGCATGTCCATGGAGGGGTTTCCCTCGCAGATGGCGGGCCTGCTGATGTCGAGTTTCTCGCTCGGCTTCGTGCTGGGCAGCTACGCGCTAGAGAAGCGCATCCGCAGCGTTGGCCATATACGCGTCTTCTCCGCCTGCGCCGGCCTGTTGGCGGTGACCGCCATGCTCCATGGCCTGTGGGTCGATCCCTGGGCCTGGCTGGTCTGGCGACTGATCGGCGGGGTGGCCACCGCGGGCATGCTGATGGTGATGGAGTCCTGGGTGTCGGGCGAGTCGACCAACGAGAACCGCGGCCGCGTACTGGCGCTCTACATGATCATCTCGACCCTGTCGCTCGCCGGCGGGCAGTGGATGCTCAACGTCGGCGACCCGGCGGGGCCGATGCTGTTCTCCCTGGTCGGGATGCTCTTCGCCCTGTCATTGGTACCGCTGTCGATCGTGCGCATCCACGGCCCGCGTCAGGCACACGACTTCCAGCCCCAGAAGATCCGTCTCAAGGCGCTGTTCAAGCGCGCCCCGGTGGGCCTGGTGGGCGCCTTTACCGCCGGCATGATGGTACAGGCCTTCTTCGCCATGACGCCGTTCTATGGCCAGGAAATTGGCCTGACCACCGGCGAGACGGCACGCTTCATGGCGATCACTACCATGGTGGCGCTGTTCGCCCAGTGGGGGCTGGGGCGGCTTTCGGACTACATCGACCGGCGCAAGGTGATTCTCGGCATGGCCGTGATGATGACGATTTCCGGCGCCTTCGTGTCGATGATGGTGCGCATCGACTTCTGGATGCTGGTATTGGCGGCCAGTTTCCACACCGCCATGCTGCACACGCTCTATGCGCTGAGCCTGGCCCATACCAACGACTGGCTCGAGCCCGGCGAGGTCGTGGCGGCCAATGCCAAGCTGATGATCTGGTACGGTATCGGCTCGATTATCGGCCCCTTTGCCGCATCGCTGGTCATGCGGCTGACCGGTCCCGACGGGCTGTGGATCTTTCTCGGTGGTGCTTCTCTCAGCTTGGCGGCGTTCGTGGCGTTCCGCCTGAGGCGCCGCGTCGGCGAGCCCGAGGAACACGTCGAACAGGAGCCCTTCGTGGCGGTGCCGACCCTGGAGACGCCGCACTTCGCCGAGCTCGATCCCCGCCTGGAGCCGACCCAACTGGAGTTCCATTTCGAGGAAAGCGGCGAAGAGAGTGGCGAAGAGCGTGGCGACGAGGCCCGGCAGGAGGCCGCCTGAGGCTGCCAGGGGAGGCGTGATGGGGCATCATGGGTCGATCCGATTGGAGACTGCGATGCGTTACCCGTCCCTCTTGCGTGCCCTGGCCGTGCTGCTCAGCCTTTCCCTGGCCCTGCCATCGCTCCGCGTACATGCCGCTACCTGCCTCGACCCGGGGCGGTGGTACCGCCCCGCCGGTGAAGCGCTCGACAGTGCAGGGCTGATGCAGGAGCTGTCCGGGCGCGACGTGGTGCTGCTCGGGGAACAGCACGACCGCATGGACCACCACCGCTGGCAGCTGCACGTCCTGGCCGGGCTGCACGCACGCCGTCCCGACATGGTCATCGCCCTGGAAATGCTGCCGCGCGAGGCGCAGCCGGCGCTTGACGCCTGGGTGGCGGACGAACTCGACGAGGCGGCGTTTCTCGACGCCAGCGACTGGTACGCCGCCTGGGGCTTCGATCCCGACCTCTATCTGCCGATCCTGCACTTCGCCCGCCTGCAGAAGGTGCCGCTAAAGGCCATCAACGTCACGCCGGCACTGCGCGGCCGCCTGGTCGAGGAGGGCTGGGAAGCGGTGCCGGAGGAGGCGCGTTTCGGTATCTCTGCGCCGGCTGAGGCGTCCTCGGCCTATCGCGCGCGCCTGGCCGAGGTGCATGCCATGCATGCCGGCCGGCGCGGCGAAGCCGACCTGGAACGCTTCGTCGAGGCGCAACTGGTATGGGATCGGACCATGGCCGCGGGGCTGGCCGAGGCGAGCAAGAGCGGGGCATTGGTGGTCGGCCTGCTCGGTCAGGGGCATCTGCAGTATGGCCATGGCGTGCCCCACCAGCTCGACGATCTCGACGTGACCGAGCATAGCGTCCTTCTGCCCTGGCAGGCGGCGGGGCCGGGTTGTGAGTCACCTCCGAGGGGTGTGGCGCGGGCGGTGTTCGGCATTGCCGACCGTGGCGAAGCGGATGTCTCCCCGCCGCAGCTCGGGGTGCTGATGGCGCCGGCCGAGTCGGGGGTGGCGGTGCAGCACGTGGTCGAGGGTTCGGTAGCCGAGCAAGCCGGCCTCGAGGTGGGCGACGTCATCCTCTCGGCGGCCGGTCAGCAGCTGTCCCGGCCGGACGAGCTCGTCGGCCATGTTCGCCGTCAGCCGCCGGGCACCTTGCTGCCGCTGGAGATTCGTCGCGACGGCGCGGTGCGCGAAGTCCTGGCGCGCTTCCCGCCGCACGACGATGCGACGCCATGACCCAGGTCAGGCGTGAGGGCGCTCGATACGCTATCGTGTCGGTGCGCGCCGGGCCCCGGCAACCTTTTCATCTGCTGTCGCAGGGCGTCGAGCCCAGGAGGAACGACTTGGCCATTTCACGTTTTGCCGATCTGCTGGACGAGGCGCGACGCCAGCCCGAACCGCAGCGGCTGCTGTTCGTCTTCACCCGCGCCGAACTGCCCGACAACCCCAGTGCCGAACAGCGGCGCCGCTTCGAGCAGGGGGAGGGCGGCGTGTTGACCCCGGTACTCTGCGTCGACAAGACACCCGACGAGCTCAGCGACATGGAAGCGCTCGTGGCCGAGTCGCAGCGCACCGAGATCGATTGGGATATCGTCTTCGTCGGCGCGCTGTCGGCAGCAATGGCAAGGCAACGTCTGACGACATCGTCGAGCGGCAGCTGCAGCGCATGGTGGAATCGCTGCAGATGGGGAACATGCAGAGCTTCCTGGCATTCGATCGCCAGGGCGAAGCGCTTGCCTTGCAATGAGCGATGGCCGCCTCCATATGGAGGAAGCGCGGCGCCTCATAGGGCCGGTTTATTGCAACCATGGCCGCATTCAATTTTAGACTATCGGCTGACGCGGTTAAGATGAGCGTCGTATTCGGAACCACCCACTCATGAATGACATGGAGCTTTGCTGAATGTCCCTGATCAATACTGAAGTCAAGCCGTTCAAAGCCACCGCCTTTCACAACGGCGAGTTCGTCGACGTTACCGATGCCGACCTGAAGGGTCAGTGGAGCATCTTCTTCTTCTATCCGGCCGACTTCACCTTCGTCTGCCCCACCGAGCTGGGTGACCTGGCAGACAACTACGAGGAGTTCAAGAAGCTGGGCGTCGAGATCTACAGCGTCTCTACCGACACCCACTTCACCCACAAGGCCTGGCACGACAGCTCCGAGACCATCGGCAAGCTGCAGTTCCCGATGCTGGCCGACCCGACCCTGCAGATCTCGCGCAACTTCGAGGTTCTGATCGAAGACGCCGGTCTGGCCGAGCGCGGCACCTTCGTGGTCGACCCCGACGGCAAGATCCAGATCGTCGAGATCAACGCCGGCAACATCGGCCGTAACGCCGAAGAGCTGCTTCGCAAGGTCAAGGCAGCCCAGTACGTTCGCAACAACCCGAACGAGGTCTGCCCGGCCAAGTGGAAGGAAGGCGAAGAGACCCTCGCTCCGTCCCTGGACCTGGTCGGCAAGATCTAAACGGTCTCCCAGACCCGCGAGGCTATCCCCTGACCTCGTGTAGGTACCCCGCCCGGGCCTTTGCCCGGGCGCTCTCTCCCCGACGTGCAAGCTCTTGCCTGCGCTGACTCCGGTCCGCGTTTCGGTGACGTCTTGCCGTCTTTCGTGAGCCAGACATGAAGGAAATCGCTGTCATGTTGGACGACAATCTGAAAAGCCAGCTAAAAGCCTACCTGCAGAAGGTCACTCAGCCGTTCGAGATCGTCGCGTCCCTCGATGACGGCGCCAAGTCCAAGGAACTGCATGGGTTGCTCACGGACATCGAGAACCTGAGCGACAAGATCACCCTGCGCCTCGACGGTACGGACGCGCGCAAGCCCTCCTTTGCGCTGAATCGTCCCGGCGAGGACACCGGCCTGGTATTCGCCGGCATTCCCATGGGGCACGAGTTCACCTCGCTGGTACTGGCCCTGCTGCAGGTCGGCGGCCACCCGCCCAAGGTCAGCGACGACACCATCGAGCAGATCAAGCATCTCGAAGGCGAACTCCATTTCGAGACCTACTATTCGCTCTCCTGCCAGAACTGCCCCGACGTGGTGCAGGCGCTGAACCTGATGGCGATCCTCAACCCGAACGTGCGTCATGTCGCCATCGACGGCGCGCTGTTCCAGGACGAGGTGGAAGAGCGCCAGGTGATGTCGGTGCCGAGCATCTTCCTCAACGGCAAGCCTTTCGACCAGGGCCGCATGAGCCTGGAGCAGATCCTGGCCAAGGTCGACACCGGCGCGGCCAAGCGCGAGGCGGCCAAGCTCAACGAGAAGGCGCCGTTCGACGTGCTGACGGTGGGCGGTGGCCCGGCCGGCGCCGCGGCAGCCATCTATGCCGCGCGCAAGGGCATCCGCACCGGCGTGGCGGCTGAGCGCTTCGGTGGCCAGGTCCTCGACACGATGGCGATCGAGAACTTCATCTCCGTGCAGGAGACCGAAGGACCCAAGCTCGCCGCGGCATTGGAAGAGCACGTCAAGCAGTACGAAGTCGACATCATGAACCTGCAGCGTGCGGTAGAGCTGATCCCGGCGGCCGACCAGGGCGGCGAGCACGAGGTGGTGTTCGAGTCGGGCGCGCGTCTCAAGAGCAAGACGCTGGTGCTGGCCACCGGGGCGCGCTGGCGCGAGATGAACGTGCCCGGCGAGAACGAATACCGCAACAAGGGCGTGGCCTATTGCCCCCACTGCGACGGCCCGCTGTTCAAGGGCAAGCGCGTGGCGGTGATCGGCGGCGGCAATTCCGGCGTCGAGGCGGCCATCGACCTGGCCGGTATCGTCGGCCACGTGACGTTGATCGAGTTCATGGACGAGCTGCGAGCCGATGCCGTGCTGCAGAAGAAGCTCGCCAGCCTGCCCAACGTCGAGGTCATCAAGAGCGCGCGCACGACCGAGGTCAATGGCGACGGCACCCGGGTCACCGGCCTCACCTATGAAGAGCGCGCCAGCGGCGAGATCAAGCGGCTCGAGCTGGAAGGCATCTTCGTCCAGATCGGTCTGGTGCCCAATACCGAATGGCTGACCGACTCGCCAATCGAGCTGTCGGCGCGTGGCGAGATCGTGATCGACGAGCGGGGCATGACCTCCGTGCCCGGCATCTTTGCCGCCGGCGACGTCACCACCGTGCCTTACAAGCAGATCGTCATTGCCATGGGGGAGGGCTCGAAGGCCGCCCTGGGTGCCTTCGACTACCTGATCCGGCACTGAAGCAGCGCGGGTTACACAGCCCCGCCGTTCCTCCTCACGCCCCCGCAGGCCTTGCCTGCGGGGGCGTTTCGTTGCGCAGTCGAGACGTTGCATGCCGGGGGAAGCGAGTGGTGGGCCGCGAAGCGTCGTGCAAGCGCGGCGAGGATGCGCTAATCATAAGCGAGGCCTATCGGGCCTTCTCGAAGACTGACAACGAGGGAACGACATGATCCAACACAACAAATTGGCCTGGCTGGCACCGGCGGCGCTGATGTTCGGCGGCATCGGTCTGGCCCAGGCGACCACGCTGGACGACGTCCGCCAGCAGGATCAGGTGCGCTGCGGCGTGAATGCCGCCCAGCCGGGCTTCTCGGCGCTGGACGATGAGGAAACCTATCGGGGGCTGGATACCGATGTCTGCCGGGCGATCGCCGCCGCGGTGCTGGGCGATGCCGGCAAGGTCCACTTCGTGCCGCTGGATTCGGTGGAGCGTTTCACCGCCCTGCAGTCGGGCGAGGTTGACGTCCTGTCGCGCACCACCACCTGGACGTCGTCCCGCGATACCACCCTGGGGATCAACTTCACCGGCATCAGCTACTACGACGGCCAGGCATTCCTGGTGGCAAGCGACCTTGGCGTGCAGAGCGCCCTGGAACTGGATGGCGCAGCGGTATGCACCCAGTCGGGAACCACCAGCGAACTCAACCTGGCGGACTATTTTCGCGCCAACGGCATGACCTATGAGGCGGTGGTTTTCGATTCGCCCGAGCAGTCCATCAACGGCTTCGAGGCGGGGCGCTGCGACGTGCTCAGCTCCGATGCCTCCCAGCTCTACGCCCAGCGCATGCAGCTGGACGATCCCGAGAGTGCCGAGGTGCTGCCCGAGATCATCTCCAAGGAGCCTCTGGGGCCGGCGGTGCGGCAGGGCGACGACCAATGGTTCAATATCGTCAAGTGGTCGCTGTTCGCTATGCTCAATGCCGAAGAGTATGGCATCACCAGCGAGAACGTCGAGGACATGCTCGAATCGGACAACCCCGACATCGCGCGCCTGCTCGGTCGTGACGGCAACTACGGCGAAGCCATGGGTCTCGAGGCCGACTGGGCCTACCAGATCGTCAAGCAGGTCGGGAACTACGGCGAGGTTTTCGAACGCAATGTCGGTGCGGGTTCGGCGTTCGATATCGAACGCGGTCAGAACGCCCTGTGGACCGAGGGCGGTCTACACTATGCGCCACCGGTGCGCTGAGGCGTGCCGGGTGCACCAGAACGGGGCACTGGCTCAGGGCGGATCGCCTTGCGCGGCAGCGTTGAATAAGTGTTTTGCCTGCGCTATCCCCGTATTGGAATAAACCTTGCTAAGGTGCTGGGCACATGCCCAGGCATGATTCACCAAGACACAACATACGACGAGGGATCTTCCATGCGCGACAACAAGAACAAGTGGCTATTGCTCACTTCCGCAGCGGCTCTGGCTCTGGGCACCACCGCCATGGCTTCGGCCGATACCCTGGACGAGACGCGTGAGCGCGGCGCCGTGCAGTGCGGCGTCAGCGACGGTCTGCCGGGCTTCTCCGCACCGGATGACGAAGGTGAGTGGCAGGGCCTGGACGTCGACGTCTGCCGCGCCGTGGCGGCCGCCGTGTTCGGTGACTCGGAAGCGGTACGCTACGTTTCACTCAACGCCGTGGAGCGCTTCACCGCGCTGCAGTCGGGCGAGGTCGACGTGCTTTCGCGCAACACCACCTGGACCACCACCCGCGACACCACCCTGGGCCTGAACTTCACCGGCGTGACCTTCTACGACGGCATCGGCTTCATGATCAACAAGGAGCTGGGCATCTCCAGCGCCGAGGAACTCGACGGCGCGGCCATCTGCGTGCAGTCCGGTACCACCACCGAGCTCAACGTGGCCGACTACTTCCGCGCCAACGGCATGGAGTTCGACCCCATCGTCTTCGACACTTCCGAGCAGACCGTGGGCGGTTACGAGGCCGGCCGCTGCGACGTGCTGACCTCCGACACCTCGCAGCTGGCGGCACTGCGCATTCAGCTCTCCGACCCGGACCAGTCGATGATCCTGCCCGAGGTCATCTCCAAGGAACCGCTGGGCCCGGTAGTACGCCAGGGTGACGACAAGTGGTTCAACATCGTCAAGTGGTCGCTGTTCGCCATGCTCAACGCCGAAGAGTACGGCATCACCAGCGAGAACGTCGACGAGATGCTCGAGTCGGACAACCCCGACATCGCGCGCCTGCTCGGCCGTGACGGCAACTACGGCGAAGCCATGGGCCTCGAGGCCGACTGGGCTTACAAAATCATCAAGCAGGTGGGCAACTACGGCGAGAGCTACGACCGCAACGTGGGCATGGACTCTCCGCTCGAAATCGAGCGTGGCGTCAACGCGCTGTGGACCGAAGGCGGCATCCAGTACGCTCCGCCGATCCGCTGATCGAACCGCCCGAGACACCGCTTGAGTGCCTCGATCCAACTGTGCCCCGACCCGGACACCCCGGGTCGGGGCTCGACAACTGCTTGACGGATCCAGGCGGAGAGTCCCTTCATGTCCGTTCGACCCAAGGCCCCTTCCGTGGGCCCTAAACCGCCGTTCTGGCGCGACCGCGCCAAGCGCGCGCTGACCTTTCAGATCCTGTTGGTTGCCGCTGTCGCCGTCTTCCTGCTCTACATCGTCGGCAATACCCAGGCCAACCTCGCGGCCCGCGGCATTACCACCGGCTTCGGCTTTCTGACCAATACCTCCGGCTTCGGCATCGTCCAGAGCCTGATCGACTACTCCTCGCAGAGCACCTACGGCCGTACCTTCGTGGTAGGCCTGCTCAATACCCTGCTGGTGTCCGCGCTGGGGATCCTGGCGGCCACGCTCATCGGCTTCATCGTCGGTATCGCCCGGCTGTCGCCCAACTGGCTTATCGCACGGCTGGCCAGCGGCTATATCGAGATCTTCCGCAATATTCCGCTGCTGCTGCAGATCTTTTTCTGGTACTTCGCCGTCTTGCGCTCCATGCCGGCGGCGCGCGACAGCCTGTCGCTCGGCGAGGTGGCTTTTCTCAACGTGCGCGGCCTCTACCTGCCCGAGCCGCAGTTTCTTTCCGGTTTCGGTCTGATCCCGCTGGCGTTTGCGGTGGCCATCGTGGCCAGCATCGCGCTGGTGATATGGAACAAGCGTCGTCACGAGGCCACCGGCCGTCGCCTGCCGGCGGGCTGGATATCGCTGGCGCTGATCGTCGGCCTGCCGCTGCTGGTACTGGTGGTGACCGGCGTGCCTGTGACCTGGGAGGTGCCGGAGCTGCGCGGATTCAACTTCCGCGGCGGCTTTACGGTGATCCCCGAAT
Organism: Billgrantia hypersalina; assembly: GCF_052584175.1. Taxonomy (NCBI): domain Bacteria; kingdom Pseudomonadati; phylum Pseudomonadota; class Gammaproteobacteria; order Oceanospirillales; family Halomonadaceae; genus Billgrantia; species Billgrantia hypersalina. Next base: position 64,420 of record NZ_JBMIQI010000007.1, on the reverse strand, counting down.
TCCTGGCGCTGTGGCTGGCACTGTCGATCTATACGGCGTCGTTCATCGCCGAGATCGTGCGCTCGGGCATCCAGGCGATTCCCCACGGCCAGACCGAGGCGGCGCAGGCGTTGAGCTTGCCGCAGAACCTGGTGCTGAGGCTGGTGGTGGTGCCGCAGGCACTGCGCGTGATCATTCCGCCCTTGACCAGCCAGTACCTCAACCTGATCAAGAACTCCTCGCTGGCCACGGCCATCGGCTATCCGGACCTGGTCTCGGTATTCGCCGGCACTACCCTCAACCAGACGGGGCAGGCGATCGAGGTCATCGCCATGACCATGGCGGTCTACCTCACCATCAGCCTTTTGGTGTCGATGTTCATGAACTGGTTCAACGCCCGTGTGGCGCTGGTGGAACGCTAGGAGAGGCGCCATGACTATCCAACACAAGATGATCGAGGCGCGTCCGGCGCCCAAGAGCACGGTGGGACCGCTTGCCTGGCTGCGGGCCAACCTGTTCAGCGGGCCGATAAACAGCGCGTTCACGCTGCTGGGCCTTTACCTCCTCTACTTGCTGCTGACGCCCACCATCCAATGGGCCTTCATCGATGCCGACTGGATCGGCACCACGCGCGCCGACTGTAGCCGCGAGGGCGCCTGCTGGGTGTTCGTCAACGCCCGTTTCACCCAGTTCATCTACGGCCTCTACCCGCGTGGCGAGATCTGGCGGGTCGACGTGACCTTCCTCACCTTTGCCGCCCTGATCGCCTGGCTGGCGATTCCGCGACTGCCGTTCAAGCGATGGGTTGCCCTGGCGACGCTTACGGTCTTCCCGCTGTTTGCCTTCTTCATGCTCTATGGCGGCTTCTTCGGCTTGCCGGTGGTGGAGACCCATCGCTGGGGCGGCCTGATGCTGACGCTGGTGCTGGCCGTAGTGGGCATGGTCGGTGCATTGCCCATCGGCATCGTGCTGGCGCTGGGCCGGCGTTCTCAGATGCCCATCGTCAAGAGTTTCTGCGTGGTGTTCATCGAGTTCTGGCGTGGCGTGCCGCTGATCACGGTGCTGTTCATGGCCTCCGTCATGCTGCCGCTGTTCCTGCCCACCGGGGTCAGCGTCGACCGCCTGATTCGTGCCTTCATCGGTATCACCCTGTTCCAGAGCGCCTATATGGCGGAGGTGATCCGCGGTGGGCTGCAGGCGATCCCGCGCGGCCAGGAAGAGGCCGCGGCGGCGCTGGGCATGAACTACTGGATGCGCATGGGGCTGATCGTGCTGCCCCAGGCCCTGAAGATGATGATCCCGGGTATTGTCAACACCTTCATCTCGCTGTTCAAGGACACCACCCTGGTCATGATCATCGGGCTGTTCGACCTGCTGGGCATCGTGCAGGCGGCGCTGTCGGATTCCCGCTGGCTGGGCTTCTCGCTGGAAGGCTATGTGTTCGCCGCGTTCATGTTCTGGATCTTCTGTTTCAGCATGTCGCGCTACAGCCAGTACCTCGAGCGGAAACTGCACACCGGCCATAAGAGATAGGAACGAGAACAATGACTGAACAGGCAACCCGGGCCGGCACCGAAGACCTCATGGTCGAGATGCGCGGCGTGAACAAGTGGTACGGCGACTTCCACGTGCTGCGCGATATCGACTTCGAAGTTCGGCGCGGCGAGCGAATCGTCATCTGTGGCCCCTCGGGGTCGGGTAAATCGACGCTGATTCGCTGCATCAACCACCTTGAGGAACACCAGGCCGGCGAAATCGTGGTCGGCGGCATTCCGCTGACCCAGGACGTCAAGCGCATCGAGCAGATTCGCCGCAGCGTGGGCATGGTGTTCCAGCACTTCAACCTCTTTCCGCACCTCACGGTGCTGGAGAACTGCTGCCTGGCCCAGACATGGGTGCAGAAGAAGCCGCGACGCGAGGCGGAACGCCTTGCCATGCAGTACCTGGAACGGGTCAAGATCGCCGAGCAGGCGCGCAAGTACCCCGGCCAGCTATCGGGCGGCCAGCAGCAGCGCGTGGCAATCGCCCGCTCGCTGTGCATGCATCCCGAGGTCATGCTGTTCGACGAGCCGACCTCGGCGCTCGACCCGGAGATGATCAAGGAGGTACTCGACGTCATGGTCGAGCTGGCGGAGGAGGGCATGACGATGCTCTGCGTGACCCACGAGATGGGCTTCGCCAAGACCGTGGCCGACCGCGTGATTTTCATGGATCAAGGGCAGATCATCGAAGAGAACGCTCCCGAGCCCTTCTTCAACAACCCGCAGTCCGAGCGCACCCAGCTCTTCCTCAGCCAGATCCTCGGTCACTGATCGACGAGCGTGGCCGGATCCGTAGCAGGGTGCGGGTCCGGCCCCGTCAAGGACTCGCCATGGATCACGTCGCGGTTGCATCCGGCATGGCCCGCCTTGTCAGGTCGAACAGGTGCCTCCCTGGGGCTTGAGAGGTTCGGCGGGACGCATCACGCGGGCGCTACCGAGCACGCTGGGCTCGGTTTCGATCGAGCGTGCCTCGCTGGTCCAGGCCGACTGGGCATCGTGAATCGCCGGCCGGCGCTCGAAGGACCGGGTCACCACATCACCGGGAGCGAACCCCTTCCGAGCTTCGTGATAACGGGGCAGCAGGCATAATTCGGCGAGCAGGTGCAAGCCGACGGCCATGGCCAGCCAGAGTCCGGCGCCCAGCGCCAGGCTAGGCCAGGCATGGCTCCAGTCGACGGTGGCGAGCGAGGGCGTGCGTGGCATCAGCCACAGCGCGGCCCCTGCAACCAGGCCGAGTTGGAGCATGATGTGACTGAAGTACAGAATGCCGCGGGACATCGGGCGGCGGGGAAACAGGAACTGTCGCATCGGGGTCCTCCCGTTGACGCATCGCAGTACGATGAGCTGGCCGACATCCCTGCCGGCGATTCGATGCTAACCCAGATCGCGACGGGCGTCAGCCGTTGCGTTGGGCTTCACGCTCAATCGAGCATGGTGATGCTGGCCGGAAGCAGCGGGCTGCGGGCGCGATGCTCCGTCAGCAAGCGGCCTTCGAGCGCGGTCAGCATGATCTGAAGCGGGTCACCATGGCTTACCAGCAGCACGGTCTCCCCGCGCAACGCCTGTTCCAGCGAGGCGATCACGCCCTGCATGCGGGCAGCGACGCTGGCCACGCTCTCCACCCCGAATTCGTGATGCTCGGGGTCGCGAGCGTCGTGGACCCAGACGTCTTCGTAACGGCAGTCCGCCATCCCCTCCAAGGCCCCGAAGTCACGCTCGCGCAGGCGCGGCTCAGGCTGCAGTTCGAGGCTGAAGTGAGCGGCCACTCGCCTTGCCGTTTCCGTGGTGCGAAGAAAATCCGAATGCAGGATACGGGTCGGGGGCGGCCAGCGCCAGTGGGCAAGCAGCGCTTCCAGCTGCGCTTCGCCCTGTGCCGACAGGCCGAATCCCGCCAGCCCCCGGGCCGGCGTGCTGATGATCAGGTGTTGCGCATTGGCCTCGCTGTGGCCGTGACGCATCAGCAGGTAGCGGTTGTAGCGTTGGCCCGGGACGGAGTGAAATCGGATTGACATCGTATTGTCATACTACCTAGATTGAGGGTTAGTTTCGTTTGCGATCATTCGGGTTTTTCCGTGTTCGCTTTCGAGCGTGATGAGCGGATCTTTCGGGCGCTCTTGCCCCCGCCGTCGCTGAAAACAACATAATGACAGTGATACAGAGAGACACGCCAATGACAATATCCCGAATCTCCGGTCGTTTCCCCTTCGCCACGCTGGCCCTCTCCTCGCTGCTGCCGCTGGCCCTGGCGATACCTGCCCAGGCCCAGGACGACTGCCCTCGGGGCGACCTGGCCGACATCTACTGCGACGAGAATGGCGATCTGGTCGCCGACCGCCCCGCCGACGAGTCGGAATGGGTCGATCCCGATACGCTGATCTTCGCCTACACGCCGGTCGAGGACCCTGCCATCTATTCCGATATCTGGCAGCCCTTCATCGACCATTTGCAGGAGGTGACCGGGCGCGACGTGCGCTTCTTCGCCGTGCAGTCCAACTCGGCCCAGGTCGAGGCGATGCGCAGCGGTCGGCTGCACATTGCCGGCTTCTCCACCGGCCCGACGCCGTTCGCCGTGAACCTGGCCGGTGCCGTGCCCTTCGCGTTGATGGGCTCCGACGACGGCCAGTTCGGCTATACCCTGCAGGTCTACACGCATGTCGATTCGGACATCGAGGAGATGGAGGATCTCAAGGGCAAGCGCGTCGCGCATACGTCGCCGACGTCCAACTCCGGTAACCAGGCACCCCGCGCACTGTTTCCCGACGAGGGCGTGGTCCCGGACGAGGACTACGAGGTGATCTACTCCGGCAGCCACGACCAGTCGATGCTAGGCGTGGTCGCTCAGGATTACGACGCCGCCCCGGTGGCCTCCGAGGTGGTCGAGCGCATGGCCGATCGCGGCCTCTACGATCCGGAAGAGGTGCGCATGATCTTCGAGTCGGACCGCTTCCCGACCACCTCCTACACTTACGCCCACAACCTGCATCCCGATCTGGTCGACAAGATCGAGGAGGCCTTCTTCAGCTTTGAGTTCGAGGGCACCGAACTGGGCGAGGAGTTCGACGGTGTCGAGAAATTCATCCCCATCAATTACGAGGAGCACTGGAAGGTCATTCGTACCATCCAGGAAGCCAACGGCGTGAGCTATACCCGCGAGGACCTGGAAGAGGAGTGAGCCTGGCGAATGGCGCCGGGGCCCCCGCGATGCCGGGGGCGCTCCTTTCCTTGTGACGTGAGGTAGCTGAATGCTGGAGATTTCGAAACTGGTCAAGCGCTACGGGCGCGATGCGGCGGTGCTGGAGGGGCTCGACCTGACGGTGGAGGGCAGTACCGTGGTGTCCATCGTCGGCGCCTCCGGCGCCGGCAAGAGCACCATGCTGCGCTGTATCAATCGTCTGGTGGAGCCGACCTCGGGTTCGATCAGGCTCAACGGCACCGAACTGGTCAGCCTCAGAGGACGCGACCTGCGTCGGGCACGGCGCAAGATCGGCATGGTGTTCCAGGGGTTCAACCTGATCGATCGATTGACGGTGATGGAGAACGTGCTGGCCGGCCGGCTCGGCTACGTCAGCCTGTTCCAGGCGATCACCCGTCGCTATCCGCAACATGACATCGAACGCGCCTTTCACCTGATGGAGCGGGTGGGCATCGCCCACTACGCCAACAAGCGAGCGGACGAGCTTTCCGGCGGCGAGCGGCAGCGGGTCGGCGTGGTAAGGGCATTGATGCAGGAACCCGAGATCCTGCTGGCCGACGAGCCGACGGCATCGCTCGACCCGCGCACTTCCGAGCAGATCATGAAGCTGCTGCAGAGCCTGGCCAGCGAGCTCTCCCTGCCGGTACTGATCAATATTCACAACGTCGCCCAGGCCAAGGCCTACACCGAACGTATCGTCGGCCTGCGCCACGGGCGCATGATCTTCGATGGCGCGCCGTCCGACTTCGGCAAGGAGGCGCTGGATGCCATCTATGGCGGTATCGAGACCGCCGAGGGCGATATCATCGAGCCACCCGGCCGCTCGACACAGGGGGTGGCGCATGACTCGACCTGACCGCGAGGCCGTGCCGCGCACCTGGCGCAAGCCGCCCTTCATCGCCAACCCCGTGCTGCGCTATGGGTTGTGGCTGGCAGTGGTCGTCTACCTGGTGTGGGCCTTCGGCTCGTTGCCGTTCAACTGGGACCGCATTGCCGAGGGGTTGCCGCGAGCGGCACGCATCTTCGGCGGGGGCTTTCCGCCCAGCTTCGAGCGCAGCGGGCTGCTGCTCACCGGCTTCAAGGAAAGTTTCCAGATCGCCATCCTGGCCACCCTGCTCGGCGTGGCGCTGTCGATCCCCTTTGCCGTGATGGCGGCCAAGAACGTCGCACCCAAGCCCATCTACCTGTTGGGCCGTGCAGTGATCATCGTCTCGCGCAGCTTTCATCCGGTCATCGTGGCCATCCTGTTCGTCGCCGCGGTCGGCTTCGGCCCCCTGGCCGGTATCCTCACGCTGACGGTCTACTCGATCGGCTTCGTCGGCAAGCTGCTGGCGGAGGAGATCGAAGAGATCGACTGGGGCCAGGTCGAGGCGATGAAGGCCACCGGGGCGGGTTATTTCGCCACCCTGGTGTATGCCGTCTTCCCGCAGATACTGCCGCGCCAGGTGGGGCTCTCCATGTATCAGCTCGACAGCAACCTGCGTACTTCGGCGGTGGTCGGCATCGTCGGTGCCGGGGGCATCGGCGGCACGCTGATGAACGCCTTCGGCCGCTACGACTACGACTTCGCCTTTGCCATCCTGATCACGATCATTGCCGTGATCCTGGTCAGCGAGGGCATCAGCGGCTGGGTGAGGAAGAAGATATGGTAGATCATGCCGGCGTTCTGTCCGATCGCGTATGGCGACGCTACGACCGCAAGCAGCGAGCGATTCGCTACGTCGTGCTGCTGGCCACCGCGTTGGTGGTCTACTGGGCGGTGCGCGACATCGATATCTTCTGGCCCTGGGTGTGGGATGCCCCCAATCAGATAGCGAGCCTGGGGGCGCGCATGTGGCCGCCCGATCCCTCACGGCTGGCGGCGATCGTCAATGCGCTGCTCGAGACAGTTCACATCGCCACGCTGGCAACCGCGTTGACGATCCTCATCGCCCTGCCGGTTTCCTACATCGCGGCGCAGAACACCACGCCCAACCGTGCCTGCCTGTGGCTTGGCCGTTTCATCCTGGTCGCCAGCCGCTCGGTGAACACCATCATCTGGGCGCTGCTGTTCGTGGCGATCTTCGGCCCGGGGGTGTTGGCGGGCATACTGGCCATCATGTTTCGCTCGGTGGGCTTCATCGGCAAGCTGATGGGCGAGGCGATCGAGGAGATCGACCGCCGCCCGGTGGAGGCGATGGAGGCGACCGGCGCTTCCAAGGCCAAGGTGATCGCCTATGCCATTGTGCCGCAGGTCATGCCCGCCTTCTTCGCCATCGTCATCCTGCGCTGGGACATCAACATTCGCGAGTCGACGGTCCTGGGCCTGGTGGGCGCCGGCGGTATCGGGGTGATCCTGCAGGGCGCCATCGACACCTTCGCCTGGCCCACCGTGGCCACCATCCTGATTGCCATCATCGTCCTGGTGCTTTTGGGGGAGGCGGTTACCAGTCTGCTACGCAGCAAGGTGCTCTAGTCGGTTGACCCTTGAGTATGTGATTGCCATGTTGAAGGAGAAGGCCCGCAACGGGATGGCGGGCTTTCCTTCAACCCGACTCAAGGAGTGGCTATGTCAACGTATATCGTGGTGGCCGATGCGGCTCGGGCACGTGTGTTTACTCGCGATGCGCTCAAGCTGGAGGAGAAGGAGAATCTGGTACATGCCGAAGGGCGCCTGCACGAAGGGGATCTGGTAACCGGTACCACGGGGAGCGTCGACGAATCGACGTCCGCCACGCGGCGTGCGAGTCGTGGCGATAGTGTCGCGCTGGATCACGAGGCGGAGATCTTTGCCAAGCAGATCGCCGAACGCCTTTACAAGGCGCGGGTCGAGAACAGCATGGACAAGCTGATCCTGGTCGCCCCGCCGCGCTTCCTCGGTGTGCTGCGCAACAAGCTGGATGCCCCCAGCAGCAAGCTGATCATCCACACCCTGGACAAGGACCTGTCAAAGGCCTCATTGAACGACATCCAGGAAGCCGTCAGCGACATGCGCTGACGGACTCGCCTCAAGGTCGGGGCGTTCTTGCCGATAAGGGAGCATTGGCAGCAACGTTCATCCTGCTGCCTCTCGTTTCCCTTCCAGTGAGAGCGCCCATGCACCTCAAGTCTATTCGCCAGTTCGTTATCATGCTGGCCGGGCCCTGTCTGCTGCTCGTGGTCGTGGCCCTGGTCGGCTATGCCCTGGTCTCTTCCGCCCGTACCCAACAGACCGTCGAGACCCATACCCGCGGCCTGCTGGAAGGCGCCATCGAGGAGCGCCTGGCGGTGCTGGCGGATGCCGAGGCCGGGCGCATTCAGCGCGAGCTCGAGCATGCGCTGACCCTGGCCACCCAACTGGCCGATACCAACGCGCTGATGGGCCAGCAGGACGCCAGCGGCCGCAGCGCGCTCTCCCTGAGCCGGCGCGAACTCTCCAACCTGGTGCGGCAGACCGTTGTCGAGAACCCCTCACTGCTTGACGCCTTCATCGGCTGGGAGCCCGATGCCTTCGGCCGCGACGCGCTGTATGCCGATCTCGGCGAGAGTGACGGCTACGACGGCAGCGGGCGTTTCATGCCCTGGTGGTATCGCACCGGGGAGGGCAGCGTCGAGGTGCTGCCGCTGGGCGAGACCATGGAGAGCACCGCGCCGCTCGCCAGTGGCGTGCGTGAAGGCGAGTACTATCTCTGCCCGCGCGAGACCTTGGCCCCCTGCATCATCGACCCCGCACCCTACGACTATGGTGACGAGACGCTGCTGGTCACCTCCTTCAACGTGCCGATCCTGGTCGACGGCGAGTTTCGCGGTGTTGCTGGCGTCGACCTGGCCCTCGACTTCATCCAGGCGCTGCTGCTCGAGGCCAACCAGGCGCTTTACGACGGCGCGGGCGAGATGGCGCTGGTGGCGGGCCGCGGCGGCCTGGTGGCCCACACGGGCGACGCCGACCGGCTTGGCGCCGAAGCAAGCGCAGTCTTCGACGGGGAAGTGCTGGACGCCATCGAGCGGGCACAAGCGGAAGGCGACAGCGTCAGCCTGACGCGGGAGGGCAGGCTGGAGCGCTACCAGCCGTTCTTCATTGGCGACAGCGAGGCACCCTGGACCCTGCTGATCCGCCTGCCCGAGGCCGCCGTCATGGCCGAGCTGGCAACGCTGCAGGACGTGCTCGCCGAACAGCGCCGGGCGGATACCCTGGGCATGACCCTGGTCGGCCTGCTGCTGGCGGCGTTGGGGCTTGCGGCGCTGTGGTGGGTCGGGTCCCGGGTTTCCCGCCCCTTGCGGCTGCTGGCCGATCGCATGCGCGAGATCGCCACCGGTAACGGCGACCTGACCCAGCGGCTGCCGGTACGCGGGCGCGACGAAAGCGCCGAACTGGCCCTACAGTTCAATGCCTTCGTCGACAAGATCCATGATGTCCTGCTCGACGTGCGCGACAGCAGCGAATCGGTGCGCCTGGCCGCCAACGAGATCGCCAGCGGCGGCGAGGACCTCTCGCGGCGTACCGAGCAGGCGGCCGCCAGCCTGCAGCAGACGTCGGCCTCGATGGAGGAGATCTCGGCGACCGTCGAGCACACCTCGGCTTCCTCGCGCGAGGCCAATGGCCTGTCGAAATCGGCCGCCGAGGTCGCGCACCGTTCGGGTGAGACAGTCAATCAGGTCGTCGATACCATGGACGAGATCAGCCGCTCGTCGGAGAAGATCGGCGAGATCGTCAAGGTCATCGACGGCATCGCCTTCCAGACCAACCTGCTGGCACTCAACGCCTCGGTCGAGGCGGCGCGGGCCGGCGAGCATGGCCGCGGCTTTGCCGTGGTAGCCGGCGAAGTGCGCCAGCTCGCCACCCGCAGCGCCGAGGCCTCGCGCGATATTCGTGCGCTGATCGATGCCTCGACCCAGCGTGTCGCCAACGGCGCCGCGCTGGTGGGGCGTGCCGGCGAGAGCATGGGCGAGCTGGTGGCCAGCGTAAACCGGGTAGCCCACATGCTGGGCGAGATCAGCATGGCCGCCGGCGAGCAGAGCGACGGCATCGGTCAGGTCAGCGTGGCGGTGGCGGATCTCGACCGCATGACCCAGCAGAACGCCGCGCTGGTGGAGGAGTCGACCACCGCCGCCGAACAGCTGAGCGAGCAGGCCGACCGCCTGGCACGGGTAGTGGGCGGGTTCAAGCTGGGCGAAAGCCACCGTTAGTGGAATCGGTCAGGACACCGGCGGCAGGTCGATCTCGTCGCTGCGACGGATTCCCTCGGTCATCTGCCGGCACAGGCGCAGGAACTCGCGCATGCCGGTGGCAAGGTACTTGTGGCGGTGCCAGATGAAGGCGAACTGGCGGCTCAGGTCGAGCTCGGGGGTGGGGATCGGCACCAGGCTGCCGCGGCGGAAGGCGTCGCGCAGCGCCAGCTTCGACACGCAGCCGATGCCGAGCCCCGACTCCACTGCCCGCTTGATGCCTTCGGTATGTTCCAGCTCGAGCAGGGTATTGAAGCGCCCCCGCCGGTGACGTGCGGCCTGCTCCAGGGTCATGCGGGTGCCCGAGCCTTGCTCGCGCATGATCCAGGCTTCGCGCAGCAGGCGGTCGAGTTCCACCGCCCCTTTCCCGGCCAGCGGGTGACGCGGCGAACAGAATACCGACAGTTCATCCTCCACCCAGGGTTGGGTGATCACGTCCTCAGCCTCGCAGTGCCCCTCGATGAGTCCCAGGTCCAGCTCGTGCTGGCGCACGCGTTCGACAATCTCCCGTGTGTTGCGCACCGCCAGACGTACCCGGCTGCCTGGATGGCGTTGCATGAAGTCACTGATCAGCAGCGTGGCCAGGTAATTGCCGATGGTGAGGGTAGCCCCCACGTCAAGTGAGCCGATGCCCTGCTGGCCGTGCAGGATCTCCTCGATCTCCTCGGCCCGGTCGAGCAGCGCCACGGCCTTGGGCAGCAACTGGAAGCCCAGCGCATTAAGGCGCAGCCGCTTGCCGACGCGATCGAGCAATTGGCAATCGAACTGTCGCTCGAGCTCAGCCAGGGCGGTACTGGTAGCCGATTGCGACAGTGCCAGCGCGCGGGCGGCGCGAGAAACGTTTTCGTGCTGGGCGACGGCGACGAACACCTCGAGTTGACGCAGGGTGAAGTGCATGAAGCGGCTCGCATTTGATCTATATCAGTAGTCTGGATAAAGGATATCCATACAATCCAATTAACAGATAAACCTTGCGCTCTTATAATGCAAGCAAATCAATTTGCCCTTTTGGTTATTCGTATTTGGAATATAAGGAGCCGGCATGAGCAAGTTTGCGTTGGAAGAGGTGCTTAGCGTCCACCACTGGAACGACACCCTGTTCAGCTTTCGCACGACCCGCGAGCGCAGCCTGCGCTTCAAGAACGGCCAGTTCGTGATGATCGGCCTCGAAGTGAGCGGCAAGCCGCTGATGCGGGCCTACTCCATCGCCAGCCCCAACTACGAGGACCATCTCGAGTTCTTCAGCATCAAGGTGCCCGACGGCCCGCTGACCTCGCGCCTGCAGCATCTGAAAGTGGGCGATCAGATCATGGTCAGCCGCAAGCCCACCGGCACCCTGGTCACCGACGACCTGTTGCCGGGGCGCAACCTCTATTTCCTCTCCACCGGTACCGGCCTGGCACCGTTCATGAGCCTGATCCAGGACCCCGAAGTGTACGAGCGCTTCGAAAAGGTGATCCTGGTGCACGGTGTGCGCAGCGTCAGCGAACTTGCCTATGCCGACTTCATCCAGAAGGAATTGCCGGCCCACGAGTACCTGGGCGACGACATTCGCGAGAAGCTGGTCTACTACCCCACTGTCACCCGCGAGGAGTTCCACACCATGGGGCGTCTCACCGACCATATCCGCAGCGGCAAGCTGTTCGAGGATACCGGCGTGGCGCCGATGGATCCCAAGCAGGACCGCGCCATGATCTGCGGCAGCCCGGCGATGCTCGACGAGACCAGTGCGCTGCTCGACGACCTGGGCTTCAATATCTCGCCGCGCATGGGCGAGCCGGGGGATTACGTGATCGAGCGCGCCTTCGTCGAGAAATAGTAAAAGGGGCGTTTCGGGCGCTCGCTGACGTTTCGAAAAACCCACGGCTCTGTATCGTGGGTTTTTCGTGTATGGCTTGATGGTGGGCTTACACCGCGTCCTTGCCGGTTTCGCCGGTACGGATTCGGATCACCTGTTCCAGCGGGGTGATGAAGATCTTGCCGTCGCCGATCTTGCTGTATGTATAGGCGCCACCTGGGTCTATACGGCATCTTTACCGGTTTCGCCGGTGCGGATGCGAATGACCTGCTCCAGCGGGGTGATGAAGATCTTGCCGTCGCCGATCTTGCCGGTGTTGGCCACCTGGGTGATGGCGTCGATCACCTGTTCCACCAGGTCGTCGTCGATCGCGATCTCGACTTTTACCTTGGGCAGGAAATCGACCACGTACTCGGCGCCGCGATAGAGCTCGGTGTGGCCCTTCTGGCGGCCGAAGCCCTTCACCTCGGTGACGGTGATACCTTGCACGCCGATCTCGGAAAGCGACTCGCGAACGTCGTCGAGCTTGAACGGCTTGATGATGGCGGTCACCAGTTTCATGGTCTGTTTCCTCATGGTCGAGCGGGGTTCGCGGAGGGAACCCGAGCGGGGACGGATCGATTGCAGACAAGCATACACCGCCCCAGGCGCTAAGAAAAAAGGCTCCCCGCAGGGAGCCTTGGCGAATCGATCGACTGCTACTCAGGCTGCGGTTGCTGGCCGACCGGCGCGGCGGCACCGTAGCCGCCGGACTGTGGGCGCCCGCCGCTGCCGCCATAGACCCGGGCCACGCTGAATTCGGGGTAAGCCTCCATGCCGCATTCGGCCAGGTCGACCCCTTCGTACTCTTCCTCTTCGCTGACCCGAACGCCCATCACGGCCTTGATGATCAGCCATACGATCATGCTGGCCATGAAGACCCAGGCAAAGATGGCGACCGCACCGACAAGCTGGGCACCTATAGTGCTATCCGCGTTTGACAGCGGCACCGCCAGCAGGCCCCAGACGCCGACCACACCGTGCACCGAGATGGCGCCGACCGGATCGTCGATCTTGAGCTTGTCGAGCGTCACGATGGCGGCCACCACGATGATGCCGCCCACGGCACCGATCAGCGTGGCCCCCAGAGCGGAGGGTGCCAGCGGCTCGGCGGTGATGGCGACCAGGCCGGCCAGTGCCCCGTTCAGCGCCATGGTCAGGTCCGCCTTGCGGAACCACAGCTTGGCCAGGATCAGGGCGGCGATCACGCCACCGGCGGCGGCGGCATTGGTGTTGACCAGCACCTGGGCCACGTTATTGGCCGAGGCGACGTCGGAGAGCTTCAGCTCGGAGCCGCCGTTGAAGCCGAACCAGCCCATCCACAGGATAAAGGTGCCCACGGTGGCCAGCGGCAGGTTGGCGCCGGGGATGGCGTGGATGCTGCCGTCCTTGCCGTACTTGCCCTTGCGCGGACCGAGGATCAGTACGCCCGCAAGTGCCGCAGCGGCGCCGGCCATGTGCACGATGCCGGAGCCGGCGAAGTCGGAGAAGCCCAGCTCGGAAAGCCAGCCACCGCCCCAGGTCCAGTAGCCGGAAACGGGATAGATGATCCCGGTCATGACCACGGCGAAGGCGAGAAAGGCCCATAGTTTCATGCGCTCGGCCACGGCGCCGGAGACGATCGACATGGCGGTGGCGACGAACACCACCTGGAAGAAGAAATCAGCGCGCATGGAGTAGTAGGGAGCGTCGTCGCCCCCGGCGGTGACTGCGTCGGCGCTGTTCTCGGCGCCGATCAGTACGCCCAGGTTGGGCAGGATGCCGCCGGCATCGCTCGAATACATGATGGCGTAGCCCACCAGCAGATACATGGTGCAGGCAATGGCGAACAGGGCGATGTTCTTGGTCAGGATCTCGGCGGTGTTCTTGGCGCGCACCAGGCCCGCCTCGAGCATCGAGAAGCCAGCGGCCATCCACATCACCAGCACGCCGCATATCAGGAAGTAGAAGGTGTCGAGCGCGTAGCTCAGCTCAGCAAGTTCACTCATGGGAGTTTCTCCATCGCTCTTGTAATAGGGGCAGTCGTTACACGGCGTCGGCGCCGCGCTCGCCGGTACGGATGCGGATCACATCCTCCAGCGGCGTGACGAAGACCTTGCCGTCGCCGATCTTGCCGCTGTTGGCCGCGCTGCAGATGGCGTCGAGCACGCTCTCGACGCGGGAGTCGTCGACAGCAACCTCGACCTTGACCTTGGGCAGGAAGTCGACCACGTACTCGGCGCCCCGGTAGAGCTCGGTATGCCCTTTCTGGCGGCCGAAGCCTTTCACTTCGGTCACCGTAATACCCTGGACGCCGTTGTCGGCCAGCGCCTCGCGAACGTCGTCGAGCTTGAACGGCTTGATAATGGCGGTGATGAGCTTCATCGCGTCTCTCCCTGCTGGAATTGAGGCGGCGGGGTCGCCAGCCGGCTGTACGTCTTGTCATGCGCAGACCGTGCCAGGCGGGATTTTTCTTTCTCGGAAACAGGGGCTTGAGGCTCTATTCGGACGTGTCTTGCGCCCCTTTGGCGCAGCGACCGAAGATGCCATGCACCAGGCTGGTGCTATGCATGGTGCGGGTGCGCCATGACGGGGCGTGAGAAGGGCATGCGTCGTGATGGGGGCTTGCGTATGCTGTAGGCAACACGTGCGGCAAAAAGGAGAAACGCACCATGGCGAGTCACGATCCCATCAGTCGGCTGGCGCAACAGCTGGGCGAGCGCCTGCAGGGCGCGGCCCAGGCGCCGGAGGAGTTCCAGAAAGGCATTCAGCAAGTCGTGCGCGGGGCCTTCGACCGCCTCGAGCTGGTATCGCGGGAGGACTTCGATATATTGATGGACGTGCTGCAGCGCACGCGTATTCGCGTCGAGGCCCTGGAGCAGCAGGTGGCCGCGCTGGAGGAGGCGCTGGCGGCGCGCGAGACGCCGGTGACCCAGGCGACTCTCACGACGCCGGGCGACACGGGTGCGTCATCCAGGCCTGGCGATGCGGGCACGTCCAGCGCCAGCGACAAGGACACATCCAGGCCAAGCGGTGCGGGAGCGTCGTCCAGGCCGGATGGCACAGGCGAAACCGGCCCCGGTGCAACCGACCGCTGAGCCAGCGTGGAGCGCTCGTTGCGGCACAATGCTAGTATCTAGCCCTTACGCTAATGAACTGCGAGGGACTGCGCGATGCTGGCGATCGTTGCCACACGGGCCGGCCTGGGGCTGGAAGCGCCCGAGGTTCAGGTCGAGGTACATCTGGCCAATGGCCTGCCGGGGATGACCCTGGTCGGCCTGCCCGAGGCCGCCGTCAAGGAGAGCCGCGAGCGGGTACGCAGCGCCCTCACCAACGCCGGCTTCGATTTTCCCAATACGCGAAGAATCGTGCTCAACCTGGCGCCCGCCGACCTGCCCAAGGTCGGCGGGCGCTTCGACCTGCCCATTGCGCTGGGTATCCTGATCGCTTCCGGCCAAGTGCCGGGCGAGGCGGTCGAGGGGATCGAGAGCGTCGGCGAACTGGCGCTGGACGGTCGCCTGCGCCCCATCAGCGGCGTGCTGCCGCTGGCCCTGGCGGCGCGCAAGGCCGGGCGCAAGCTGATCGTGCCCAGGGAGAACGCCGACGAGGCGGCGCTGGCCGGCGACCTGCAGGTGCTCCCCGCCGAACACTTGCTCGACGTGATGGCACACCTGCTGGGGCAGAAGCCGATCGCGGCACACCGCCTCGCGACGCCACCGGTTGCTGACAACCGCGAAGGCGACCTGGCCGAGGTGCGCGGCCAGCATCAGGCCCGCCGTGCCCTGGAGATCGCCGCGGCCGGCTCGCACAACCTGCTGTTTGCGGGCCCGCCCGGCACCGGCAAGACCATGCTGGCCAGCCGCCTGCCCGGCATCCTGCCCGAGCTCACCGAGGACGAGGCGCTGGAAGTGGCCGCCATCCGCTCGGTGTGTGGCTTGCCACTGGCCGAACAGTGGGGGCGCCGGCCGTTTCGCGCACCGCACCACACTGCCAGCGCCGTGGCCCTGGTTGGCGGCGGCTCCTGGCCGCGCCCGGGCGAGATCTCGCTGGCCCACCACGGCGTGCTGTTCCTCGACGAATTGCCCGAATTCAGCCGTCACGTGCTCGAGGTGATGCGCGAGCCGATGGAGTCGGGGCGCATCCACATCGCTCGCGCGAACCATGAGCGTCGCTTCCCGGCCCGCTTCCAGCTGGTGGCGGCCATGAACCCCTGCCCCTGCGGCCATCTCGGCGACCCGCGCCAGGCCTGCCAGTGCACGGCGGCGCAGATCCAGCGCTACCAGTCGCGGCTCTCGGGGCCGCTGCTCGACCGTATCGATCTGCAGATCGAAGTGCCGGCGCTGCCGCCGGAGCAGCTCACGTCACGTGAAACGGGAGAGAGTTCGGCCGACGTGCGCGCCCGGGTCATGGCCGCCCGTGAGCGTCAGTACGCCCGCGGTGCGCTCAACGCCCACCTCGGCGGGCGCGAGCTGGAGGCCGCCTGCGCCCTGTCGACGGCGGACCGCGCCTGGCTGGCCGGTGTGCTCGAGCGCCTGCGGCTATCGGCGCGCGCCTATCATCGCGTGCTGCGGGTGGCGCTGACGCTGGCCGATCTCGCCGCCAAGCCGCATCCGGAGCGCGGCGAGCTGATGGAGGCGATCGGCTACCGCCAGCTCGATCGTCAGCTACGCCAGGGTTGAGGGCCTTCGCGGGGGGCGACTACGCTTAGAGCGGCTCGCCATGGGGGATGACGAGCCGCTTCGCCATCCAAGGCCAGGGAGGCCGCATGCACTCTTGCCTACCGAACCTTACCTGCCGGCCCAGGCATGCCGCATGTGGCTGACCCCGGCTAGCCTGTCTCTGCCGCAGGCCATTGGCCTGTTCCTGGCGACGGCGGTCGTGATCGGCGTGGTGGGGACCAAGCTGGCGCGCATCGTCGATGAACTGGCCGATCGAACCGGCCTGGGCGAGGCGATTGCCGGCGCGGTGCTGCTGGGGCTGGCGACCTCGCTGGCGGGGATCGTGCTGTCGGTCTCGGCGGCCTGGGGCGGGCGTGCTGAGCTGGCGATGAGCAATGCCCTGGGCGGCATCGCCGCCCAGACCCTGTTCTTGACCATCGCCGACGTCTCCTATCGACGTGCCAATCTCGAGCACGCCGCTGCTTCGCTAGGCAACCTGCTGCAAGGTGCCCTGCTGCTCTGCCTGTTGGCGCTGCTACTGGTCGGGCGCTTCTCGCCGGAGCTGACGCTATGGCATATCCACCCGGTCACGCCGCTGCTGATCTTCGGCTATCTGTTTGGACTGCGCCTGATCAACCAGGCGCAGTTCGATCCCATGTGGAGTCCGGCCCAGACCCTTGAGACGCGCATCGACGAGCCGGACGCCGAATCGGCGCAACAGTCCCTGGTCCGGCTGTGGGCCGCATTCGTCATGCTTGCCGCGGCGCTGGCGGTGGCGGGCTGGGTGATGGAGCGCAGCGCCACGGCATTTTCCCTCACAACCGGCCTGGACCAGGCGGCAATCGGTATCCTGCTGACTTCGGTGGCGACCTCGCTGCCGGAACTGGTGACCACGGTGGCCGCGGTGCGACGCGGCGCGTTGACGCTGGCGGTCGCCGGCATCATTGGCGGCAATGCCTTCGATACGTTGTTCGCTGCGGCCGCGGATCTGGCTTATCGCGAAGGCTCGATCTATCACGCCATGCCCGATTCGGTATCGCTGTGGATCGCCCTGTCGCTGCTGATGACCGGGGTCCTGCTGGTGGGGCTGATTCGCCGCGAGGAGCAGGGGCCGGGGCGAATCGGCTTCGAGAGCGTGGCGATCCTGGCCTGCTATCTGCTCGGTATCGCCATGGTATTGATCGGCGGCGAGGGCGGGCGTGCCGCCTAGCTGCTCGTGGCTACAGCGCCGTGGCGTCGAAGGCGCCTTCCACCTCGGTCTGCCAGGCTGCCCGGTCCGCTTCGGGACGATAGAGCGACAGGGTGAGGCGATAGGGAAGCAAATCGCGGTCCGAGAGCGTCAGGCGTGGCGCGGTGGCCTCCAGTCGACTCTCCAGGCGCCATTGGTGATTGCGCCCGCCTCCGGCCATGGCCGGGCGCCAGTCCAGCACCTGCGGGCCGTCGCTGGCGCCCAGCAGGGCCCGGGTAAGGCTCTCGTGGAAGCGCTCGCCGTCGATATCGAGATGGGGGTCCACTTCCGGTGTCTTGAGCAGCAGGACCTGGTCCCGGGTCGGCTGTAACGCATCGATTTCCATGATGCGGGCGACGGCGCGGTCGCTCAGGTTCTGCAGGGCGCGGCGAATGGGATCGGGTTCGGGTGGCTGGGTGGCGCATCCGCCAAGGACGGCAAGGAGGGCAAATAGCGCGACATGTCTCAGCATCGTGAGAGCGACTCCCGGGCGGCCGATGCAAGGCCCCGTTCCAGCTCGTCGACGAAGTCGTCGAGCGCCTTGAACAGCGTGTCGCGTATGGGCGTGGCTTCGTTGACGAGATGGTGACGGGCGTCCGGATGGCGCTGGATGCGGGCGTTGATGAACTTGCGCTCCAGCACCGCCAGGTTCCATGCCCAATCCACGGTGGCGTCCTGCTCTCCCTGCAGGATCAGTGTCGGCAGCTCGCTAGGCGGCAGGGCGAGCAGTTGGGGCATCCAGCGGCGCATGGCCCTGACCCAGTTGAGCGAAAGGTGTTCCGGCTGCAGCGGATCGCGTTCGCGCAGGAAGGCGGCGAACTCGGCATCGGTGGAGTTGGGCCGAAAGCGGCGCGGCACGCTCTGGAGGAAAGGACCCACTACCGTATGCAACCAACCCGCCTGGGGCCAGCCGCACGGGCGGACCAGCGGCGCAAGCAGGGCCAGCCCCGACCAGCGATCCTCATCGGGTCGGCTCAGGGCGTCGGTGGCGAGAATGGCCGCGCCAGTACTCTGGCCGATACCCAGCCAGGGGCGCGGGGCGAGGTCCTGGACATCCAACTGCTCCTGCAGGGCGTGCAGGCATTCACCGTAGTGGGCGAAGTCGTCGATACAGGCACGCTTGCCGCTGGACAGGCCATGACCCGGCAGGTCCCACAGTACGACTCGCCAGCGGCGTTCCAGCAGCCGCTCCAGCAGGTGGCGATACAGGCCGAGATGGTCGAAATAACCGTGTACCACGAAGGCCGTACCGATCGGCTCCGCAGGGCTCCAGACCTGAGTCCACAGTTGATAGCGGGAGGTGGTGACGTAACCGACGTAGAGCCCCACGTGCTCGCCGAGCAGCGGTGCAAGACCGTAATGGGCCAGATAATTTTCCAGCGAAGGCTCGCGATCCGCCCTGAAGGGGGCGATCGGTCCCAGCGCCTGCAGGGGGGTGAAATCGGTCATGGCGTTCTCCAGCGGATCAAGACATGTCCCCTCGAATCCTTTCGTCTGCAGCGGTACCGAGTGTGCAGCCCGCTCAGCTAGCGGCCATGCTGTGGAAAGCGTTACCGCCTGCATGCGCCAAAAATTGACCAATTGGTCAAAAAATCGCGTCTTAACCCTATGTCTAGTAGGGTAGACCGGCTCCCGGGTTTACATGTGGAACAGTTTTCCACAAAATTGGCGCCTTCGCAGTGGTATCACCCCCACGAATTGCGGCTGGCCGACCTCGTTATCGGCCGCCACGCAGGAGGAGACTTTCCCATGTCCGAACGCGTTACACGCCATCGTCTCCAGGTGGCCGCTGAACTGGACCGCTTCATCAACGATCGGGCCCTGCCGGGCACTGGCCTCGATGCCGAGAGCTTCTGGGCCGGGGTCGATGCCATCTTTCATGATCTGACACCGAAAAATCGTGAATTGCTCGCCGAGCGCGAGCGCCTGCAGCAGCAGCTCGATACCTGGCACCGCGAGAACCCCGGCCCGGTGCGCGACATGAGCGTCTATCGCGCCTTTCTCGAGGAGATAGGCTATCTGGTGGATGCCCCCTCCCAGGTCTCCGTATCCACTGCCCGTGTCGACCGCGAGATTGCCGTGCAGGCCGGCCCCCAGCTGGTGGTGCCGGTGAGCAACGCCCGCTATGCGCTGAACGCCGCCAACGCGCGCTGGGGCAGCCTCTACGATGCCCTCTACGGCACCGACGCCATCCCCGAAGAGGACGGTGCCGAGAAAGGCACCAGCTACAACCCCAAGCGCGGCGATAAAGTCATCGCCTATGCCCGCGGTGTACTCGACCTGGCCGCGCCGCTCGCTACCGGCTCCCACCGCGACGCCGTCAAGTACGCCCTGCGCGGCGGAAAGCTGATGGTATCCCTGAAGGACGGCAGCGAGACAGAACTCAAGGAGCCGGGCAAGCTGATCGGCTACCGGGGCGATGCCGCCAACCCCGAAGCGATCCTGCTGGCCAACAACGATCTGCACCTGGAGCTCCAGTTCGATCCGGCACACCCGATCGGCAAGACGGACCCGGCCGGGGTCAAGGACCTGCTGGTCGAGGCGGCGCTGACCGCCATCATGGACTGCGAGGATTCCGTGGCCGCCGTGGACGCCGAGGACAAGGTCGGTGTCTATGCCAACTGGCTCGGGCTGATGAAGGGTGATCTGGAGGAGGCCATCGCGAAGGGCGGCAAGACCTTCACCCGTCGCCTCAACGCCGACCGCGACTACACCACGCCGGACGGCGGCAGCCTGACCCTGCCGGGCCGCTCGCTGATGTTCGTGCGTAACGTCGGCCACCTGATGACCACCCCGGCGGTGCTCGACGCCGACGGCAACGAGCTGCCCGAGGGCATCCTCGACGGTATCGTGACGAGTCTTCTCGCCATGCACGATCTCAAGAAGGGCGAAGGCGAGGCGCGCAATTCCCGCAGCGGCTCGGTCTACATCGTCAAGCCGAAGATGCACGGCCCCAAGGAGGTCGCCTTCTCCAACGAGCTGTTCGGCCGCATCGAGGACCTGCTGGGGCTTTCCCGCGATACGCTGAAGATGGGCATCATGGACGAGGAGCGGCGCACCTCGGTCAACCTCAAGGCGTGTATCGCCGAGGCCACTTCCCGTGTGGTGTTCATCAACACCGGCTTCCTCGACCGCACCGGCGACGAGATGCATACCGCCATGGAAGCGGGCCCGATGATCCGCAAGGGCGACATGAAGAACTCGGCCTGGATCGGCGCCTACGAGCGCAACAACGTCCAGGTCGGCCTGGCCTGCGGCCTGCGCGGACGCGCCCAGATCGGCAAGGGGATGTGGGCCATGCCGGACCTGATGGCGGCCATGCTCGAGCAGAAGATCGGCCACCCCAAGGCGGGCGCCAATACTGCCTGGGTGCCGTCGCCCACCGCCGCCGCCCTGCACGCGCTGCACTATCATCAGGTCGACGTCACCGAGATCCAGCGCGAACTGGAAGCCCAGGGTGAGCCCGACTTCCTCGACGATCTCCTGACCGTGCCGGTGGCGGAGAAGATCGAGTGGACCGACGAAGAGATCCAGCAGGAGCTCGACAACAACTGCCAGGGTATCCTCGGCTACGTGGTGCGCTGGGTCGAGCACGGCGTGGGCTGCTCCAAGGTGCCCGACATCCACGACGTGGGCCTGATGGAGGATCGAGCCACGCTGCGCATCTCCAGCCAGCACATCGCCAACTGGCTGCATCACGGCGTGGTCGATGCCGAGCGTGTGAAAGAGACCCTCGAGCGCATGGCCAAGGTGGTCGACGAGCAGAACGCCGGCGACCCGGCGTATACCGCCATGAGTGCCGATTTCGCCGCTTCGACCGCGTTCAAAGCCGCCAGCGACCTGGTCTTCAAGGGCCGTGTGCAGCCCTCCGGCTACACCGAGCCGCTGCTGCACCACTGGCGGGCCGTGCATAAGGCCAAGTGACGTAAAGGCAACGGCGAAAGCACACGAAGCGCCCCGGTACCCGCCCGGGGCGCTTTGGGTTATGTTGACTGCGTTCTCGCTCTCTACTCCACAGCGCACAGGAGCCGCCCGATGCCCGTGATGACCGCCGCCGCCATCGAGGATTTTCTCGACGAAGTATTCCCCCAGCGTATCGGGACCATCGAGGCCGTGGATGACATGCGGGCGACCATGAGCCTGGCCATCGAAGACGAGCACCTGCGCCCCGGCGCCAGCGTCTCAGGCCCCACCTTGATGGGGCTGGCCGACGTCTGCCTTTACGTCGCCATCCTCGGTCAGATCGGCCCCGAGCCCATGGCGGTCACCAGCGACCTGCACTGTCGGTTCCTGCGGCGGCCCCGGGGGGACCGCGACATCATCGCCACGGCGCGCCTGCTCAAGCTGGGGCGGCGACTGGCGGTGGGCGAGGTGCAGCTTTTCTCTGCCGGCGACGAGCGCCCGGTGGCCCTGGTCACCGCCACCTACGTCATTCCTGACGCCGATTGATCGGCCTGGCGCGCAGCGCACATACCGCAAGCGCCAGCCAGCCGACAAGCAGCATCAAGCCGCCGATGGGGGTGACAGGTCCCAGCACGAGCCAGCCGGTCAGCACCAGCAGGTAAAGCGAGCCTGAAAACAGCACGATCCCCAGCGTCCAGCACCACAGCACCAGCCGCTGTCCCGCCAGCGGAAGCTGCTGCCGCCACACCAGGATGACCAAACAGGCCAGGGTGTGCCAAGCCTGGTAGCGCACGCCGGTCTCGAAGGCCCTGAGTGAGGCCGGCGGTACCAGCTCCGCCAGGCCATGGGCACCGAAGGCGCCCATGGCAACCGTGATGAAGCCGCTCATGGCAACGGCGACCCAGGCGAGGCGACTCTGCATGTCTTACTCCTCTCGGCTGTCTACGCTTTAGCAAGCCCGAGACACGAATACATCGATGAGCGAATGCCGCTGACAGGCTCGGCCGCCGGCGTTGCAGGCCAGGCTTGCCGCGCGCCTCAGGAACCCTCAGGAGAATCATGCCATGGAAACCCTCGAATCGCTCGCGGCCTCGCTGCGCGTCATCATCGCCATGGTGATCATCGGAGCGATAGCGGTACTCAAGGACTATGAGCGCCAGCGCCGCGAGGGCATACGCGAGCCGGTATTCCACCCCCGGGTACTCAAGCGGCCGGAACTGGTCGATGCCGATGTATGGCCGCCAGGGATGCCTGAACCGGGGATAGGCGGTAGAATATCCGGCTCGCCATGGGTAATGGGCGCGCCGGGATAGCGATCCGCGGGCGGGCCGAAACTCGGAGACAGCCATGCAGATACAGCTCAACGGGGAGCCCCGCGACCTGACCGAAGGCCTCACGGTAGCGCAGTTGGTCGACAGCCTTGGCCTCGCCGGACGGCGTATCGCCGTCGAGCGCAACGAGGAGATCGTGCCCAGGAGCGAGCACGACGCCACTCGCCTGGTCGACGGCGACCGAATCGAAATCGTGCACGCCATCGGTGGCGGCTAGCGAGTGACCCGCCCCCCGATCGTTTCCCGACCCAGACAAAGGCCCATGCGATGACAGACTTTTACCAGGACCAGCCGCTGCGGATTGCCGGCCACGCCTTCACCTCCCGCCTGCTGGTCGGTACCGGCAAGTACCGGGATTTCGACGAGACCGCCGACGCCATCGCCGCCTCGGGCGCCGAGGTGGTCACCTTCGCCGTGCGTCGTACCAACCTCGGTCAGGAGGCCGGCCAGCCCAACCTGCTCGACGTGGTGCCGCCGGATCGCTTCACCCTGCTGCCCAACACGGCCGGCTGCTACACCGCCAAGGATGCCGTGCGCACCTGCAAGCTGGCCCGCGAGCTCCTCGACGGCCACAAGCTGGTCAAGCTCGAGGTGCTGGGCGACGACTCCACGCTCTACCCCAACGTGACGGAAACCCTCAAGGCGGCCGAGGAACTGCTGGCCGACGGCTTCGATGTCATGGTCTACACCAGCGACGACCCCATCGTCGCCCGCGAGCTCGAGCGCCTCGGCTGCTGCGCGATCATGCCGCTGGGCTCGTTGATCGGCTCCGGTCACGGTATCCAGAACCCGCACAACATCCGCCTGATCATCGAGCAGGCCAGCGTGCCGGTGCTGGTGGATGCGGGGATCGGCACCGCCTCCGACGCCGCCATGGCCATGGAGCTGGGCTGCGACGGCGTGCTGATGAACTCGGCCATCGCCCATGCGCGTCAGCCGGTACTCATGGCCAGCGCCATGAAGAAAGCCGTCGAGGCCGGACGCGAAGCCTTCCTGGCCGGGCGCATGCCGCGCCGCCAGACGGCGGACCCCTCCTCGCCCTTCGCCGGCCGCATCAACGGCTGAACCCCACTGGAGCAGCACGAATTTCATGAGTGACCCGCAACGCGACTCCGCCTCCACCGGCCCGGAAGGGCCGGACGCCCCGCTGCATCGTCGCGGCATCAAGAGCTATGTGCTGCGCGCCGGGCGCATGACCCAGGCCCAGACCCGCGGCCTGGAAGAGGTCTGGCCGCGGCTGGGCCTGACCCTGGCCGAGGCGCGCCAGGACCTCGATGTCCTGTTCGGGCGCCGGGCGCCGCGGGTGGTGGAGATCGGCTTCGGCATGGG
The DNA here is from genome assembly GCF_052584175.1 of Billgrantia hypersalina. Lineage (NCBI taxonomy): Bacteria > Pseudomonadati > Pseudomonadota > Gammaproteobacteria > Oceanospirillales > Halomonadaceae > Billgrantia > Billgrantia hypersalina. The sequence continues at coordinate 40,258 of NZ_JBMIQI010000007.1, read as the reverse complement.
CGCCTCGCTGATCGCGCAGGCCGAGACCCATCCCGACACCGACTTCATCGGGATCGAGGTGCACGCACCGGGCGTGGGCAAGTTGCTCGACGAAGCCGACAAGCGCGGCCTGACCAATATCCGCGTCTATCGCGAGGATGCCTTGGCGGTGCTCGAACAGTGCTTGCCGGAGGCCAGTATCGATACCTTGCAGCTCTTCTTCCCCGACCCCTGGCCGAAGAAGAAGCACCACAAGCGGCGCATCGTCCAGCCGGCCTTCGTCGAGCTGATCCGCACGCGGCTCAAGCCTGGCGGCAAGCTGCACATGGCCACCGACTGGCAGGCCTATGCCGAGTGGATGGCCGAGGTAATGGCCGCCGCACCGGGTTACGTCAATATTGCGCCGCCCGAGACGATGCCCTATGTGCCGCGACCGGACTTTCGCCCGCTGACCAAGTTCGAGGCGCGCGGTGCTCGACTGGGTCACGGCGTGTGGGACCTGATCTTCGAGCGCTGCGAATAGCCAGGCCGGCCCCCACGGCGGCGAGTGCCATTCCCGTCAGACCGATCGGGCCGAGGCGTTCGTCGAACATCGCCGCGGCCCAGACCAGGGTCACCGCCGGGGTGAGATGGACCAGGGCCGAGGTCAGCGTGACACCCAACCGGCGTAGGCTGGCGACGAAGAAGCCGTAGCCGCCCAGGCTCGACAGCACCACCAGCCAGCCGAGTGCAGTCAGGAAGGAGGGTTCGAACGTCGGCGGGCTCAGCGACCCGCCCTCCGCCACCAGGGCCACCAGCAGGAAGATCCCCGCAGCAGCGAGCAACTGGGCCAACAGCGCCGCGGACAGCGGCATCGCCGGGGCCTGACGCACCGCCAGCACGCTGCCGAGCGTCACCGAGGCCACCGACAGCAGCGGCAGCAGGTAGGCCCAGCCCGGGGCGCCCAGTGCCTGCTGCATGTCATCGCCCACGCACAGCACCACGCCCCCTGTGGCCAGCGCCATCCCCAGCCAGCCGCGCGAACCCAGGCGCTCGCCCAGCCAGCGCCCGGCGACAGCCGCCGCCAGCAGCGGCTGCAGGGCCGTGACGAGCGCGGCAACGCCGGCACTCACGCCCAGATCGATGGCCAAGATGACACCGAGCAGGTAGCCGCCCATGGTCAGGCTGCCGATCGTCATTTCCCGCCGCATGTTGCGCCACGTCGGCGCCGAGGCAAGCGTCAGCCGGCACCATAGCGCCACCAGCGCGGCGGCCAGCAGGAAGCGCCAGGCGAACAGGGTGAGTACCGGCATATCGATGGCGCTGGCGAGCCTGCCCCCGACAAAGCCGGAACTCCAGCACACTACGAAGCCGACGGCGATCAGCAATGTCAGGACTTGTTGCGGCATACCGAGCTCCTTCGTCATACGTTGCTTGAGCTTGGCGCCTGTTGCAGTTTCAATAAAGCGATATTCATTGCATTCAGAGTTCAATATGGCTGAAGTCTCGACGGCAACGCTGGATCTTGAGCTTTTGCGCAGCTTCCAGGCCGCGGCGCAGCTCGGCTCGCTGGCGGCAGCAGCAGAGCAGCGCCACCGCACGGTCAGTGCCATCAGCATGCAGATCAAGCGCCTGGAGTCGCTGCTCGAAGCGCGGCTGCTGGAGCGCGGCCCACGCGGCGTCGTGCCCACTGCCACGGGAGAGGTACTGCTTCAGGAAGCGCGCGAGCTGCTGCGCATGCATGACGGGATCATGGCCCGCTATGCCGGACGCGGCTTGCGGGGCAAGGTGCGTTTCGGCCTGCCCGAGGACTATGCCAGGGAGCTGCTCGGCGATGTCCTCCCCGAGTTCACTGCGCGCTATCCCGATGTGATGCTGCAGGCGGTAACCGCTACCAGCGGTGAACTGGTGCGTCAGCTGGTGCGCTCGCGGCTGGACCTGGCGGTCGTGCTGGATCGTCCCGTCCCGCTGGCCGGCGGCGAGCCGCTGTGGCGCACCACGCCGGTGTGGGCCGCGCCCAGGGCTGCGAACCTGACCGACCGGACCAGCCTGCCGCTGGCGCTGCATGAGGTTGATTGTCCCTTCAGGGCGCTGGCGACCGAAGCGCTGCAGCGGCTGGAGAGGCCCTGGCATGCCGTTTTCACCAGTACCAGCATCCATGCCATCGAACGGGCGGTGGAGATGGGACTGGCCATCAGCGTCCTTGATCGCGAGCGCCTGACCCCGGCCATGCGCGAGCTCGGGGAGACGGAGGGCCTGCCCGAGCTCGACCGCTGCGAGGCGCGGTTGCACTTCGCCCATCCCATCGAACCGGGCTCGCGGCCTGCCGCAGAAGCCCTTGCCGAGTTGCTGCGCGAACGGTTGCGCGGGCGGGGACCCTGGCGGGGTGTGGCCTCGTCGTGAGTGGGGAAGACGGGAAGTCGCGATGCGGCGTATGCGGTAAAAAAAAGCGCCTCCAGAGGAGGCGCAGGCAAGACCGTGACTAGCAATGAGGGGGAGAAACCATAGCGGGAAACTGGCGGTTCCCCTAATGGCCGTGGGGCCTCATCAACACCACGCCTCTAAGGTAAGCCATTCTCATTATCGCTGTCAACACGAATGCGAATGTTTTTTATTTCAACTGCCCGCCAGATGCAGCCACAATGGCAACGTCCCCATGGCGAGCAGGGTCTGGCCGGTGATCAAGGCGGCCATCAGCTCGGCGTCTCCGCCCAGCTGGCGCGCCAGGATATAAGCCGAAGTGGCGGTAGGCAGCGCGGCAAACAGTAGGGCGACGTCACGGCTCACCGCATCCAGGCCCAGCCACAGCGCCAGGCCAAACACCACCACAGGCATCATCACCAGCTTGACCAGATTGGCCGCCCATACGCCACGATCAAGCCGCAGCAGTGCCTGGGGGCGTAGGGCAACGCCCACCGCGACGAGGCCCAGCGGCAAGGCGGCTCGCCCCAATAGCTCCACCGCCGCACCGCTCCAGCCGGGCAGGCCGATACCGGAAAGGTTGAGGCCGATGCCGACCAGACAGGCGAGGATCAGGGGGTTTTTGACCAGCGCCGCCAGACTCTTGCCCAGGCTCGAGGCGCCGAGCGTGCCGGCGGCGATGAAGCTGGCCACGCACAGTACGTTGACCACCGGCACCATCAGCGCCACGGCAACCGCCGCGACAGTGGCGCCGGCCGAGCCGTGCAGCGCCGCGGCGCCGGCGACTCCCACGTAAGTATTGAAGCGCAGCGCCCCCTGGAAGACGGAAGTGAAGGCTGCTGCCTCGAGACCCAACCGCCGTTGCGTCAGCCAAAGCAGCCCGGCGAACAGCAGCATGCTACCCAGCAGGGCGAGCGCCATACGAATCACGGGGACCTCGCCGACATCGGCGGTGGCCAGTGTGGCGACCAGCATCGCGGGAAAGAGCAGGAAATAGATGACTTTCTCGAGCTGTGCCCAGAACTCCCCATTGGGCTGACGCCCACGCCCCAGGACGGCGCCAAGCAGTATCAGCAAAAAAAGGGGACCCAACGCATCCGCGACACCTTGCATCTCGTATCCTTAACGTTCCGATGGGGCCGCCGCGACCGTTTAACCCTGCGACAACGGTACACGCCAGGCCGATGAAAAAATGCTGTTAAGCTTACCCTACCGCCTTTCAGTGAAGTGTTGTTTTTCGCCACTATGTCCTCGCCCTCTTCTCCCGAAGCTGGCGAGTCCCGTTTTCCGGGGCTACGCCTGATGATGCTGGCCACGCTGCTGACGCTCTTCGTGGCACTGTGGTACCTGACCTCGCATGTGCTGCGTGGCGATGCCGATGTCGTCTGGCACCTCGCCACGCCCGCCTGCGACCTGCACCGGCACGACTGCAGCGCGGACCTGGGCGGGGGGCGCAAGCTCACCCTCAGCGTCGATGCACCGCACGGCATCCGTGCCCTGGAAATGCTGCCGCTGACGGTCCGCGTGGAAGGCCTCGAGGCGCAGTCGGTCAGCATCGACTTCGTCGGTCGGAACATGGATATGGGCTTGCATCGCTTCCCCCTGAGCAAGCAGGATGAAGGGCATTTCGAGGGAGTCGGCCAAGTGCCGATCTGTACCGAGTCGAGCATGCCCTGGCAGGCCTGGGTTGTGCTGGATACTCCGGCAGGCCGGCTGGGTAGCCGATTCGATTTCACGGTGGAACGGAGTTCGTCATGAGGCGGCAACGTATCGGGATGGCGCTGGGCGCGCTGGTAGTGATAGCGGTGCTCGGGGGCCTGTACGGCTATCAGCAACTCCAGTCGAGTGACGATGGCACTCCGACAGGCGGACCGGTGGAGCTGCCCTCGACACAGGGGGAGTTCTCACTGACCCAGTTGGAGGACGACCAGCTGGCCGTGCTGTTCTTCGGCTACACCTATTGCCCGGATGTCTGCCCGATGAGCCTGTCGGTCGTGCGCCAGGTCATGCAGGGGCTGGATGACGAGCAGCGGCGCCGAGTCGTGCCGGTGCTGGTCTCACTGGACCCCGAGCGCGACACGCTCGAGCGCCTTGCAAAATACGTGGGCTACTTCGGTGACGAATTCATCGGCGCCACCGGCAGCCAGGCGCAGCTCGAAGAGCTGGCCGGCCGCTATGGCGTGGTCTGGCGCAAGGTCGACACCCCTGAGTCGGCCATGGAATACACCATCGACCATGGCTCATCGCTCTATCTGGTCGATCGCCACGGTACGATCCGGCAGCGGGTGCTCTACTCGCCGACACCGCACCCCCTGCGCTCGGCCCTGGAGAACGAGCTCGGCGGATAGCCCCGGCCGACGCGCAACGCGACAGCCCCTACTCCTCGGCCGGGCTCTGTTCGAGTCGCTCTATCATCCTCATCAGAGCCTTTACCTGGACGCCTTCCCGCGTGTCGTGCAGGGGGTCGAGCTGCCAGGTGCTTTCGGCGAAACCCCACCAGTCCCAGCAGCCTTGAGGGTTGGCCAGGCTGGTGGTGGCCTGGGGATAGAGAATGATACGGCGGTTGCCCTTGGCCCATTCGTTGAGGCCGCTGTGGCGGACGAAAGCCGTCTCGATCTGCTCCTCGGTCATGCCACAGCCGTGTAGTGCCACGGTCAGGCCGCAGCCTCCCGACTCGCACTCCTCCGGCACCATCACATAGCCGGCATCGCCCAGGCCGCGGGCATCGAAGGGCGCCTGGTCGAAGCGCAGCAACTCATCCGACGCGATATCGCGAGGCGGATCCAGGCTGCCGTGCAGCCAGGCCAGCGCTTCGCCGGAAATATCCAGGCCGCAGGCCAGCATGTGAGTGCTACCCCCGGCACGGCACTCGGCCAACTGGCTAGGGGCGATCTGCCTGTCGTTGTCGATGGGCCAGCCGTGGCCGACGCCGGGTGAGCGCACCTGTTTCAGCTGTTCGGCGGGGTCGGCCAGCCAACCGGCCAGTTGGTCGGACAGCGCCGCACCGAGAGCCGGGTTCACCACGCTATCTTCCTCACCGTGCCAGACGAAGGCGCGCAGATCGGCAATGGCATCGGCATCGCCCACCAGGTCACGAGCCTGGTAATCGCGCAGGCGCACCGCCAGGGCATCGAGGTCGGGAGGACCTCGGCGTGTTGACATGCACTGGGCGAGCGCCTGGCCAAGGCTGCCCTGCGCACAGCTCCACGGGCCGGCGGCCAGTACCGCCAAGCCTTCGATTTTCTCGGGCCAGGCAATGGCCAGCTGGGTGGCCATGTAGCCGCCCGAGGAGACGCCGAGCACGCTAACATCGCGGGGATCGGCGTCGAGACGGGGCAGCTCGGGGAGCCTTTCCTCGGCATGGGCGGAGAGCGCCAGTAGCCCGGCGGCTGTGAGTAGTAACGACGCGGCTTTCATCCGCTCCTCGTCACTCCATGATATCGAGCAGTTCGACGCGGAAGACCAATGTCTCGTTGGGGCCGATGGGCCCCTGGCCCTGGGCACCGTAGCCGAGCTCGGGGGGGATATACAGCATCCAGGTATCGCCCACGCTCATCAGCTGCAGTGCCTCCTGCCAGCCCTCGATCACCTGATCCACGCGAAAGCTCAGCGGCTGGCCGCGTTCGAGTGAGCTGTCGAATACGGTGCCGTCGACCAGGGTGCCTTCGTAATGCACCTCGACGTGGGAGCTGGGGCCCGGGCTTTCGCCGTCGCCGCTCTCCAGCACCTCGTACTGCAGGCCCGAATCGGTGGTGGTGACCTCCTCGCGCTCGGCGTTCTCGGCCAGGAAGGCCTGGCCTTCGGCGAGATTGCGCTCGGCCATCTCTTCGGCCTCGGCCTGACGGGCGCTCAGCGCCTCCTGCTGGAACTCGCTCAGGGTGGCGGCCATCTCGTCCGCATCCATGGCCGGATCGTTGCCCTCGATGATGTCGCGAATGGCGTCGGTGAAAGCCTCTACGTCGAGATCCGGATATTCCTGGGCGATGCTCTGGCCATAGGCGATGCCCAGGCTGTAGCTGAGACGCTCGTCCTCTGTCTCCGGCTCAGCCAGAACATAGGGCGCCGTGGCCACCAGTGCAGCCAGGGAGGCGGAAGTCAGCAGTGTCTTCATGCAGAGTCCTATCAATGATTCATGGGGCTGGGACGGTGTGTGACAGTACTCGGACTCTATCAGGGCGGGGCCGGTTCCGCACTGTCCGCGGCGCCGGCCCCCGGCAGGCTCACACCACCAGGGTGGGACAGTGGGCGGCCCCTGCCACGCGCTGGGCGACGCTGCCCAGCAACAGGCTCTTCTCGCCGTTGGTGCCCTGGGCACCGATGACGATGAGGTCGCATTCGCGCTTGCGGGCGAAGCGCACGATGGTGCGTGAGGGACGTCCGCCCTTGACGAAGGCGCGCAGCCTGGCCGAGTCGGCGCCCATCTCCATGGCCTCGCTCTTGGCGTGTACGGCGATTTCGGTGGCGTACTCCTTCAGCGCGTCGTCGGGAATATCGAGCTTCTCCGGACGCACCATGGAAAGTGACGCCTCCAGCAGGCTGTGGTGTTTGAACACGCACAGCAGGTAGAGCTCGGCGCCGGTCAGCAGGTGCAGACCCACCGCTTTTTCCAGCGCCTTCAAGGCACCTTTGGATCCATCCACCGGCACCAGTATGCGATTGAACATCTCAGCGTCTCCTCAGCATCGGGCGGCTTGCGTCACATGTAGGCCATGTCGCGCAGGAAAAGGGCAATCTGCGGGAACATGATGATCAGCGCGGCCGCCAGGATCAGCATGATCACGAAGGGCGGCGTGCCGCGAATCACCTCCCAATAGGGTCGCTTGAAGATGGCGATGGCGGTAAAGATGTCGCAGCCGAAGGGTGGCGTGGCCGAGCCGATCGCAACCTGCAGCGTGATCAGAACGCCCACCAGTACCGGATCGAGGCCCGAGGCGGCGATGGCCGGAGCGAAGATCGGTGTCAGTACCAGGATCACGACGATGGGGTCGACGAACATGCAGGCTACGAAGAAGGCCACCGAAATTGCCACCAGAACGCCGACCGGCCCCGCTTCGTTGATGCCGAACGCGCCCAGTAGCGTCTGGGGAATCTGAGCGAAGGAGATAATCCACGAGAAGCCGTTACCCACTGCCACCAGGATGAACACCACGGCAGTGATCAGGCCGGTGGACTTGGCGATGGCGTAGATATCCGGCAGCTTCAGCGAACGGAAGATCACGAACTCGAGCAGCACGGCGTACAGCACGCATGCCGCCGCCGCTTCGGTGGGGCTGAAGATCCCGCCGTAGATGCCGCCCACGATCAATACCGGGAAGCCCAGCGGCCACAATGCATCGCGTACGGCGCGGGAGCGTTCCTTCCAGCTCGACTTGGGCTCGGTGGGAACCTTTCTGATGATGGCGTAGAGCACGCAATAGGCCGAGAACATGGCCAGGATCAGGAGCCCCGGGCCGATGCCGGCGATGAACAGCTCGCCGATCGAAGTGCCCGAAATGACGCCGTAGATGATCATGCCGATGCTCGGGGGGATCAGAAAGGCGATGTCGCTGGCGTTGATGATCAGCGCCAGGGTGAAGGAGTCCGAATACCCCGCCTTGAGCATGCGGGGCCGCAATGGCGAGCCGACTGCCACCACGGTGGCCTGGGTCGAACCCGAAACGGCGCCGAACAGTGTGCAGGAGGCGGCGGTGCTGACCGCCAGGCCGCCCTTCACGTGACCGACGAAGCTCATGACCATGTCGATCAATCGTCCGGCGGACTGGCCCCGGGTCATGATGTCGGCGGCCAGGATAAACATCGGCACGGCAATCAGCGCCGTGGGGCGAATGCCACCCATCATCTGTTGAATGAGGGTTTCCATCTGGCCCAGGCCACCGAAAGTCAGGAAGAAGCCGACGAACGCTGCCGTCGCCAGCGGTATCATCATGGGGAACCCCAACAGCAGGAGCACGATCATGATGGAGAGTATGATGGGTGTCATGGTTATTGTTCCTCTCGCCCTGCGTCAGACTTCCGTTTCGGTATCCTTGTAGCCGTCGACCACGTGAGTCGACAGATAGACGTCACGGGAGGTGAGATTCTTGATCGCGGTTAGCAGATACTGAATGCCGGTGATGGTGAAGCCGATCGGCACCCAGAGGTAGATGATCCAAACAGGCACGCTCAGCGAAGGCAGGACACGACCTCGGCCGTACAGCGTCTCGATGTAGCCGATCGAGAAGTAGCAGAGCACGAACATCACGAATGAAGTGAACAGGCAGATCGTGATCATCAGCCAGCGTCGGCCCCCGGTGGGCAGGGCATCGTAGATCGCCGACATGCGAATATGCCGACCGTGGCGAGCGGCATAGCCGAGCCCGGCGAAGGTGATCATCACGATCAGAATACGATTGATCTCCTCGGAGAAGTGCAGGCTCTCTCCCAGAACGAAGCGGCTGATGACGTTGGCCACGGTATTCACCGCCATCAAGATCACGCCTACCGCGAGAATGACCGACTCGGCGCGGCTGATCCAGGTGTCGGCGATGCCGAGCGGGCCGGGGAGCGTGGAACGGTAGTTCTTTTCCGAATCTTCTTCTGTCATGCGACCGGTCTCCTGAAATCTTCCCTGCAAATGGCGAAGCGACGTTCCCTGCCAAAGGGTAACAACCTGAAGACGGCAGCGATGCGCCGGCTTCAACGCTATTTGGCCGGGAAGCGCTCGGGCCGGAAACACGAAGGGGCAGCCGGCCGGCTACCCCTTCATGCGTTCGCTGTGAGCGCTCGGACCGGGGCTTATTCGTCGGAGACGGCTTCCAGATCCTGTTTGAACTGCTCGAGCAGCTCCTCGCCGCGCTCGCCGGTCATCTCGATGAAACGCTCCTCGACCTGCGGCGCACGCTCGCGGAAGGCCTGGATCTCGTCCTCGTCGAGGCGGGTCACGGTTACCTCGTCGGAATCGGCCTGAATCTTCTCGAGAGACTCCTCGGCCAGGCCCTGGATATGCTCGATGGTGTGATCATAGGCTGCCTCGGAGGCTTCGCGAATCAGTTCCTGATCCTCCTCGGGAAGGCCATCGAAGAAATCCTTGTTGGCCATCATGGCCGTGGTGAACCAGCCATGCCCGGTGAAAACCAGATGCGGTGATACCTCGTAGAGGCCGCCGGACTCGATCCAGAAGATCGGGTTCTCCTGGCCCTGGATGATGCCGGTCTGCAGGCCGCCGTACACCTCACCCCAGGGCAGCGGGGTCGGCGTGGCGCCGAAGGCGCGATAGGTCTCGGAGAGCAGCGGGTTGGTCATGGTGCGGATGTTCTTGCCGCGCAGGTCTTCCGGTGTGCGTACCGGCTCGTCCACGGTAATGACCATCTCGCCTTCGGGGTACATCTGCAACAGCTCGAGCCCCTGCTCCGCATAGAGCTCGGGGAACGTTTCGTTGATCGCCTTGCTCTGATCGAAGAACTCGAGCACGGTTTCTTCGTCGGTAGGCAGCAGGTAGGGAATGAAGAAGATCTGCGCTTCGGGGATCAGGGCGCCGGTAAAGCCGGGCGACTGATTGACGAACTGCAGGATGCCGGCCTGGGTCTGCTCCATGATATCGTCGGATTCACCCAGCTCGCCGAAGCGGTATACCTGTACGGTATGGTCGGAGTTTTCCTCGATATGCTCCTTGAAGGCGACGGCAAATACGTCCTGAACGTCACCCTCGAATTCCTCATGCGCATAACGCCATTCAGCGGAATAAGCGGCAGCCGACATGCCGCACAGCATTGCGCCGATACTGGCAGTGGTCAACAGCTTGGTTGCCTTCATTATTATGTTCTCCTCGCAGGTTGGGCCTGTGAAAAAAGAGACATCAGCAGGCATCAGGCAGCCACAAAAGGCTACACGACTTTTTTCAGGCTAGCGTGCCGCTTACAGAGGGTCAAGCTGGCAATCGAGGGTTTGAGCTGCCAAAAGTTGCGCTTTTTTCTGTAGTTTACAGCGTCTTGTCAGGTAAATTTCGAGACTTGGCGCATCACGGCAGAGCGGGGAGAGGACCTCGGAGTGCTCGGCCAGGCGCTGCAGGCGTGCCAGTGTCTCGCGCTCGGCCGCCAGTTCGGCCAGCTGGATCTGTCGGCGGACCTCGGCAATACCCGCATCCTGGGCAGCCTCGGCCTTGAGTCGGCGGCGCAGGCCACGCAGCGGCAGGGTGACGTCCCGCTGCCAGTGGCGGATGGCCGCGAGACCGGCGGGTTCTTCGCCCACGGTCAATCCGTGGCGGTACAGCCAGCAGTGCCACAACAGCTCGCAAACGTCGACTTCCGCCTCGTCCTGCAGCAGCAGGCAGGCGGCTTCCACGCCGGGGCGCCGGTAGAAGGACAGGGCGAAGTCCCACAGCGGGTCGGTGGCCAGTCCGGCCCGCAGAGCGTCGGTCGTTGCGGTAGAATCGTCACTCATCATCCGGCTGTCGCCGTTCCTAGACTCGCAAGCGAGCTCAGGCGGCGACCGCTTCCTTGTTCTGCCAGTTGGAGCCTGCATGATTGCACTGCGCCAGGTTGCCCTGCAACGCGGCACCCAGACCCTGCTCGAGGACGCTGAACTGACCCTGCATGCCGGACACAAGGCCGGTATCGTCGGCCCCAACGGAGCCGGCAAGTCCAGCCTGTTCGGCCTGTTGCTGGGCACGCTTGCTCCCGACCGCGGCGAGATCGAGATGAGCGGCGGGCAGCGCATCGCCCACATGGCCCAGGAGGTCGATGCACTCGACCGGCCCATCGTCGACTACGTGCTCGATGGCGATCGCGAATTGCGCCAGACCCAGGCCGCCCTGGACTCGGCCCGCGAGCGTGGCGATGCCCATCGCGAGGCCGAGCTGCATGGCGTCATCGAGGCGCTGGATGGGTATAGCGCCCCGGCCCGTGCCGCTCAGCTGTTGATCGGGCTCGGCTTCGTCCAGGCCGACCTGGAGCGGCCGCTGTCGGCCTTTTCCGGCGGTTGGCGCATGCGCGCCAACCTGGCGCGCACCCTGTTCATGCCCTCGGACCTGCTGCTTCTCGACGAGCCCACCAACCACCTCGATCTCGATGCCCTGCTCTGGCTCGAGCAGTGGCTCATACGCTATCCCGGCACGCTGCTGTTGATCTCGCACGACCGCGACTTCCTCGATGCGGTGTGCGACCACATCGTCCACTTCGACCGGCGCCGGCTGTTGCTCTACCGCGGCAATTATTCCACCTTCGAGCGCACCCGGGCCGAGAAGCTGGCCCTGCAGCAAGCCGAGGCGGCCAAGCAGCAGGCGAGGCGCGAGGAGATCGAACAGTTCGTGGCGCGCTTTCGTTACAAGGCCACCAAGGCGCGCCAGGCTCAGAGCCGGTTGAAGATGCTCGAACGCATGGGTGATATCGCCGTGGCCCATGCCGACTCGCCCTTTCACTTCACCATTCCCGCCTCCGACAAGACCTCGCACCCGCTGCTGGTGCTGGACCAGGCCCGACTCGGCTATCGGGACGACGCGGGAAACGAGAAGGTGCAGCTCGACGAGGTCAAGCTGACCCTCCTGCCGGGCAGCCGCATCGGCCTGCTGGGCCCCAACGGGGCCGGCAAGTCGACCTTGATCAAGTCTATCACCGGCGAGCTGCCGCTGCTGTCGGGCAAGCGCATCCCGGGTGAGCACCTCAGCATCGGCTACTTCGCCCAGCACCAGCTCGAGGGGCTCGATCTGGCGGCGACGCCGTTCATGCACGTGCAGCGGCTGTCGCCTACCGCCAGCGACCAGTCGATACGCAACTTCCTGGGGGGGTTCGGCTTTCAGGGCGACGACGCCTTCGGCGAGGTGGGGCGCTTTTCCGGCGGCGAGAAGGCGCGTCTGGCGCTGGCCTTGGTGGCGTGGCGCAAGCCCAACCTGCTGCTGCTCGACGAGCCCACCAACCATCTCGACCTGGAGATGCGCGAGGCGCTCACCGAAGCGCTGGCGAGCTTCGAGGGCACGGTGATCCTGGTCTCGCATGACCGCCACCTGCTGCGTGCCACGGTGGATGAGTTCTGGAAGGTGGCCGACCATCGCGTCGAGCCCTTCGACGGCGACCTGGAGGATTACCGCGCCTGGCTCAAGGCACGGCTGGAGGGCGAGCGGCGCGAAGCGAGGACCCACAAGGCCGAGCGGCAGGGGGAGAGTGCCGCACCCAAGGAGGACCGCAAGGCGACTCGCCGCGCCGCCGCCGAACTGCGCGAGAAGCTGCGCCCGCTGAAGAAGAAGCGCGACCGCGCCGAACAGGCCATGGAGAAGGTGCAGGACGAACTTGCCGCGGTGGAGGAGGCGCTGGGCGATACCGAACTCTACACCGACTCATCGCGCAAGGCCGAACTCACCGAGCGGCTGGCCCGCCAGGGTGAGCTCAAGTCACGGCTCGAGACGCTGGAAGCTGAGTGGCTCGCCGCCGAGGAGGAACTGGAGGTGATGGAGGCGGAGCTTCTCGAAAGCGGGGCTTGAATCTCAACTCTCCAGTAGAAAGGTCACCGGGCCGTCGTTGACCAGCTCCACCTGCATGTTGGCGGCAAACTCGCCGCTCGCGACCCGGGGCCAGGCCGCCTGCGCCCGCTCGAGCAGATAGTGGAACAGCCGTTCGCCGTCGGCCGGCGGCGCGGCGCTGGAGAAGCTCGGCCGCAGCCCCTTGCGGGTATCGGCCGCCAGGGTGAACTGCGACACCAGCAACAGTCCACCATCGACCTGCTGCAGGTCGAGGTTCATCTTGCCCGCCTCGTCGCTGAACACCCGGTAGCGCAGCAGCTTGTGCAGCAGGCGCTCGGCAGCGGCCTCGTCGTCGCCCTTTTCCACCCCCACCAGGGCCAGCAGGCCGTGGCCGATGGCGCCTACCTCGCATTCATCCACGGTAACGCTGGCGCGCCGGACGCGCTGAATCAGGGCCTTCATGCGACGATTTTCCCTTCTCTGGCTCGAGTTTGCCGAAAGGGTATCACGCTCTCAAGGGGGGAGTTACCAGGCGCGGCATAGCATGATGTCACAGTGCGGCTCGGCCAGCAGCGCCTCGGTGATCTGGCTCTGGCGTCCGAGCTGGCCGCGGCAGCTCAGCGCCAGCAGGTCCGGTGGCTGGCGGCGCAGCCGGGTGAGCAGCACCTCGAGCGGATCGCCCTGCTCGAGTACCAGTTCTACCTCCGGCACGCTGTCGAGCTCACCCATTAGCTGGTCGGTCTCGCGTTCGAGCTGGCAGCGCAACCGCTCCAGTTCGCGGTCCCGCCAGCGGGCATAGTTCTGGTCGGAACCCAGCACGCGCTCGCCGGGAATGTCCCAGGCATGCAGCAGGGTCAGGCGGGCTTCGGGAAAGCGCTTGAGCGTCTCGCGCAGGGTGTTGCGGCTGGCCAGGGAGAAATCGACGGGAACCAGGATCTCCTCCCAGTCGCGATTGGCCGGCTGGGACACCGATAATACCGGACAGGGTGCGCTGCGCAGCACCCGGGCCAAGGTGGTGCCGGCGACAAGGTCGGGCTGGCCGCGCTTGCGATGGGAGCCGAGCACGATCATGTCCACTTCGCGTTCGTGCGCCTCGCGAATGATCTCGGCATAGGTGGCACCCGCCACGGTCTGCAGCATGGTGCTCGGCTCCGGCAGAGCGTAATCCTCGCGCACGTCCGTCAGGAGGGCCTGCATGTCGTCGACGATGGCGATCTCCAGGTCGTGCAGTACCCGGTGGGGTAGGTGGGGGTCGAGCACGTGAATGACGTCCAGGCGCGCGCCGCTCTCGACGGCCAGGCGAACGGCCCGGGCAAAGGCGGCACGGTTCTCGGCCGAAAGGTCGCAGGCGAACAGCAGGGTCGGGGTCATGAAGTCTCTCCGTTACGGATGAGCCGGCAGGACAAACTTCAGCATGGGCGGCACCCGGAAAAGGCGCAAGCGCCGTTTCGCTACCACCAGCGGTGGAAGTGGTGCACCGGGCCGTGTCCCTGGCCGACGTCCAGCCGCCGGCTTTCGACCAGCGCTCCTTCGAGCCACTGCTTGGCCGCAGACACGGCTTGCGGCAGCGTATCGCCCTGGGCCAGACGGGCGGCGATGGCCGAGGAGAGCGAGCAGCCGGTCCCGTGCAGGTTGGAGGTCCCGATGCGGGTGCCTTCGACCCAGTGCGGGTCGCTGCTTTCGGTCAGCAGGTCGGGGCAGCACTCGTCGCGAAGATGGCCGCCCTTGAGCAGCACGGCACCGGCACCCAGCGCCGCCAGATCGGGCGCCATGGCGAGCATCTCGTCGCGGCTCGCCGGCTCGCTGCATCTCAGCAGCACGGCGGCCTCGGGCAGGTTGGGCGTGATCAGGTCGGCCAGCGGTACCAGGACCTCGCGTACGGCTGCGATGCCGACATCGTCCACCAGTATGTCGCCGCTCTTGGCCACCATCACCGGGTCGAGCACGATCCAGCGGGGGCGCCGCGCCTGCAAGGCATCGCGGAGGGTTTCGGCCACCTCGCGGCTGGCCACCATGCCGATCTTCACCGCATCGATCGTCACGTCGTCGAGCAGGGTATCGAGCTGCAGGCGAATAAACTCCACCGGCACCGCGTGTACGCCGCGAACGCCGCGGGTGTTCTGCGCGGTCAGCGCGGTGATCACGCTGGTACCATAGGCACCGAGGGCGGAAAAAGTCTTGAGGTCGGCCTGGATGCCGGCGCCGCCGCTGGGATCGGAGCCGGCGATGGTGAGAACGTTGGGAATGGGGCGGTCGTTCGTCATGGCGTCTCGTCCTGAAGCGAAAACGGAGTGTGGAGGCGCTGTTGCTGAGTCTTTTCCTGGTGGCTTTCGTCAGCGCCACCCTACTGCCGGGCGGTTCGGAAGTCTGGCTGGCGCGTCAGTGGTGCCTGGGCCAGCCGCTGCTGGGCCTGTGGTTGGTGGCTACCACGGGCAATACCCTGGGCAGTCTCCTCAATGTCTGGCTCGGGCGCTATGCGCGCCGCTTCCAGGATCGCCGCTGGTTCCCCGCCTCGCGGGAAGGGCTGGCTCGGGCCGAGCGATGGTATGCGCGCTTCGGCGAGTGGAGCCTGTTGCTGTCCTGGGCTCCGCTGATCGGCGACCCGCTCACTGTACTCGCCGGCATTTTCCGCCTGCCCTGGTGGCGGGCCATCCTGCTGATCGGTCTGGCCAAGGGAGCGCGCTACACGGTGGTGCTCTATTTGGCCCAGGCGTGGCTGGCCCCCTTGTGTGGCTGAGGCTACAGAACGGATGGCAGCCAGGTGGCCAGCCCGGGAAACAGCGCCAGCGCCACCAGCATGCCGAGCTGCAGCAGGATGAACGGTATCACGCCGCGGTAGATGGCGGAGGTGGGTACCGTATCGGGTGTCACGCCGCGCAGGTAGAACAGTGCGAAACCGAACGGCGGCGTCAAAAACGAGGTCTGCAGGTTCACTGCGATCATGATGCCCAGCCAGATCGGATCGAGACCCATCATCAGCAGCACCGGCCCGACGATCGGCACCACCACGAAGGTGATCTCGATGAAGTCGAGAATGAAGCCGAGCAGGAAGATGACCAGCATGACCACCAGCGTGGCGCCTACCACGCCGCCGGGTAGCGCCTCGAACAGTTCGGTGACCAGCTCCTCGCCACCGTAGGCCCGGAACACCAGCGAGAACAGCGCGGCACCGATCAGTATCAGGAACACCATGCTGGTAACCTTGGCGGTGGAATAGACGACCTCGCGCAGCATTGCCACGTTCAGCCGGCGGTTGGCCAGCGCCAGCAGCAGTGCGCCCACGGCGCCTACCGCGGAGGCTTCGGTGGGCGTGGCGAAGCCCCCCAGGATCGAGCCCAGCACGGCGACGATCAGCAGCACGGGAGGAATCAGGCCCTTGACCAGCAGCGGCAGGATGCTGCCGGTATGTCCCAGTTCCTGCTTGAGCGCCTCGCGGTCGGCGGGCGGTGCGCATTCCGGCTTCCACCAGGCTATGACCAGCAGGTAGAGGATATAGGCCACGACCAGCAGCAGCCCCGGAATCAAGGCACCGATGAAGAGGTCGCCTACCGAAACGGTCTTGGGGCTCCACACCCCCATGGCGAGCTGGGCGCGCTGATAGGCGTTGGAGAGCACGTCGCCCAGCAGCACCAGGGCGATGGAGGGCGGAATGATCTGGCCCAGGGTGCCGGTGGCACAGATGCTGCCGGTGGCAAGCGCTGGCGAGTAGCCGCGCTTGAGCATCGTGGGCAGCGACAGCAGGCCCATGGTGACCACCGTGGCGCCGACGATGCCGGTCGAGGCGGCCAGCAGCATGCCGACCAGGATCACCGAAATGCCAAGGCCCCCGCGCAGCGAGCCGAAGAGCATCGCCATGGCGTCCAGCAAGGTCTCGGCGACCCGCGACTTCTCCAGCAGCACGCCCATCAGCACGAACAGCGGCACGGCCAGCAGCGTCTGGTTCGTCATGATGCCGTAGAGGCGATTCGGCATGGCGCCAAGCATGCCCGCCTCGAAGTGCACCGGCACGCCCGACTGCAGCAGCAGGTGGCCGAGCCCGGCGAAGATCAGGGCGGTGCCGGCCAGGGCCAGGGCAACCGGATAGCCCAGCATCAGCACCGCACATACGGTGAGAAACAGGAACAGCGGCATGAACTCGAGCAGGACTTCCACGTCACACCACCTCGTCGTGAGCGGGCGTATTGCCCGGTGCCTTGCCGCGCAGGATCAGCACCTGGCGTATCACCTGCGCCACGCCCTGCAATAGCAACAATGCCATCATGACCAGAATCAGCGATTTGAGCAGGAATACCCCGGGGATGCCGGCATCGGGCGAGCGCTCGAGAATCGCCCAGCTGCTCTTCACGTAGCCGAAGCTCGAGATGGCGATGAACAGTGTCACGGGAAACAGCAGAAACAGCGTGCCCAGCAGGTCGATCCAGGCGCGGCCGCGGGCGGAGAGCTTGCGGTAGAAGATGTCGACGCGGACATGCCCGTCATGGCGCAGCGTCCAGGCTGCCCCCAGCATGAACACGATGGCATGCATGTACATGACGGACTCCTGCATGGCAACGCTGTGCACGCTGAAGGCATAGCGCATCACCACGATGGCGAACTGTACCGCCATCATGAAGACCAGCAGCCAGGCGATGGAACGGCCCACGACCTCGGTAAAGCCGTCGAGCCATGCGAGCAGGACCGGATCGCGGTTCGCGGTTTGCATGGTGGGGTCTCGTGTCGAAAAAAATCAGGGTTGGCATCATCGCCGATTACGCGGCGGGCGTCATCCCCGCCCCTCAACGCCGTGGCTAGCGCTGCTGCTTGCGCAGCTCCTCGAGCAGCGCCAGGCAACGGGGCGGTAGCGCCACGTCGACGGCGATAGGTAAATGGTCGGAGAAGAGGTGGTCGAGAACACGGACATCCTGCGCCTTGAGCGAACTCGATATCAGGATGTGATCCAGCGCTCGGCGCGGCTGCCAGGAAGGGTAGCTGAGCAGAGGTCTTACCGGATGCAGGGGCAGTGAGGCGCAGAAGCGGGTGTGCGTGTGCAACTGGTCCGGCGTGCAGTTGAGGTCGCCCATTACCACCACATGTTCCAGGGGCTGGATGATTTCGCTCAGGTAGTCGAGCTGGCGCATCCGGGCGCGGTGGCTAAGCGCCAGGTGGGCGACGAACAGGTGCAGCGCATCGGGGCCGTCGCCATAACGGGCATGGATGGCGCCACGCCCGGGCAGGGTGCCCGGCAGGCGATGCTCCTCGACCTGGGTCGGAGCGAGGCGCGACAGCAGGCCGTTACTGTGCTGTGCGAAGCGGCCCAGGTTTCGGTTGAGCTGCTGGAAGTGATGGGGGAAGCCGCCGCGCGTGGCCAGGTACTCGATCTGGTTGATCTGACTGGAGCGAAAGCTGCCGCCGTCGACCTCCTGCAGGCCGACGATATCGAAGCGGCTCAGCACGCTGCTGACCATGTCGAGCCGCCGCATCCGTTTGGGATGCGGCAACAGGTGCTGCCAGCTGCGGGTCAGGTAGTGATGGTAGGCCGAGGTCTGGATGCCCACCTGCATATTGAAGGTGAGCAGCTTGAGATGCCCGCCTTCCAGCACGGGCGTCCTGGCATCGGCCAGATGTGAATGCTCGCCCGACACGATTAGCCTTCGCGTTCCTGACGGATGCGTTCGATCAGCGCGTCGGCCACCTGCGGCATGTTCTCCAGGCTGCCGGCGCTGCTGGGCGTCACCAGGTAGCGGCCATCGACGACCAGCGCCGGTACGCCCATCAGGCGCATGGTGCGCATGCGGGCGTGGGCCTGGTTGACCTGCGACTTGACGCCGAAGGCGTCCAGCGCCTGGCGAGCCTCTTCTTCGCTGACGCCATACTGGCTGAGGAAGCGAGCAATGCTGTCGGCATTGTTTAGGCGTTCCCCCTCCTCGTGGATGGCATGGAAGATGTCGGCGTGAGCCTCCTCGCGAATGCCCAGCGCTTCGGCCGCATAGAACATCACCGCATGGGTATTCCAATCGCCGCCCATGGTGGCCGGCATGTGCACCACCTCGACGTCGTCGCCCAGGGTCTCGTACCACTCGGTGACGCTGTTCTGCAGGTTGTAGCAGTGCGGGCATCCGTACCAGAACACCTCGGTCACCTCGACCTGGCCTTCATCGGCGCGGGTCGAGACGGGTTCGGGCAGCTTCTCGTAATGCTGCCCTTCGACCAGGTTGTCGGCGGCGGCCAGCGTCGCCAGGCCGATACCGGCGATGGCGAAGGCCGCTGACTGCAGGATGCGAAAAGGCTTGAACATGGGCTAGGACTCCTTGAAAACCGCTGGGAATGGTAGCGGCTGACCGTTGCGCGGGTACGTCGGTCACTTTGAGCGCGATCGCCGCTTACGGTTCCACGACTCGCCGAGACGTCAAAGGCGGCACCGGGCCGCCTTTGACGCATGTATGAACCGCTGCCGGCGCTCGCCTGCTGGCGTGGGGTTCAATGCAGGCCGTGGAGGTAGTTGGCCACGGCCTCCATGTCGGTATCGCTCATCTTGGAGGCGATGTCGCCCATCATGCTGTTGGGATCGTTGTTCCGCTCGCCTGAGGCGAAGTCCTGCAGCGTGGAAACGATATACTGCGGGAACTGGCCAGAGAGCGCCGGATAAATGGCGGTGTGGATACCGGCGCCGGTGGGGCCGTGGCAGGCCGAACAGGCGGGAATGCCCTTGGCCATGTCGCCGGCGCGATAGAGCTCCTGGCCACGCATCAGCGCCTCCTCCTCAGGATCGGCCTGGCCGATGTTGGCGTCCTGCTCGGCAAAGTAGGCGGCCACGTCCCAGGCATCCTCATCGGAGAAATCCTCGACCAGGCCGACCATCTCCGGCACCAGCCGTTCGCCGTCGCGAATATCGATGAGCTGCTTGGCGATATAGCTCATCTGCTGTCCGGCGATATGGGGAAAGGAGGGCGAGGAGCTGATGCCGTTCTGGCCGTGGCAGGACGTACAGCTTTCGGCTTTTTCACGACCCGCGGCAGCGTCGGCGTCTGCTTCCAGGTCGGCATGGGCGACGCCAACGGCGCCGAGGGTGATTGCCAGGCTTGCCAGTAACTTTCTCATCGCTGTTTCACTATGCCGTTATGGGTTATACCGGTACGCATCCTGGGTGCTGTCAGGTCTTGCAGGCTCCAGGTCGGCCTCGCTCTGCTGCCTCAGCGTCCCTTGGCTCGGTCGCTGCCGGCAAGAGCACGGTGGTACACTAGCGCGCCCAGGTCGCAGACAAAAGACACCGCATTATAACGAAACAAGCCGGCATCGGGAATGCAGCTCTATCACCCGGCGCCGTCCCGCGATGCCGTTCGGCAGGAAAGTTGAGGCCATGACCCGATTGAACTATCAGAGCGCGCGCTTCATGACCAGCGCGCCCACGCTAGCCCAATGTCCACCCGACGCTGGCGCCGAGGTCGCGTTCGCCGGCCGCTCCAATGCCGGCAAGTCGAGTGCTATCAATACCCTGACACGACAGAAGGCGCTGGCGCGAACGTCGCGCACGCCGGGGCGAACCCAACTGATCAATGTCTTCTCGCTGGGCGAGGACGCGGCGCGGCGCCTGGTCGACCTGCCCGGTTACGGCTATGCCAAGGTGCCGGAAGCGGTCAAACTGGAATGGCAACGCCACCTGGCCGAGTACCTGCAAGGGCGCCGCTCACTGCGTGGCCTGGTGCTGGTGATGGACGTGCGCCATCCGCTGACCGAGTTCGACCAGACCCTGCTGGGCTGGGCCGATAACCAGGACATGCCGGTACACATCCTGCTGACCAAGGCCGACAAGCTGAAGTCCGGCGCGGCCAAGAACGCCCTGCAACAGGTGCGCAGCCGCCTGCGCGAGTGGGAGGATCTGGTCACTGTCCAGCTGTTCTCGTCGCTCAAGCGCGAGGGGGTCGACGAGGCCAGTGCCCGCCTGGATGCCTGGCTGGCAGACGCCGACTAGGCCTGGCGAGCGCTTCCGTCCGGCGTCGTCACGCCAGCCGGTGCAGCAGGTTGGGCAACTCGCAGACATGATCGAGGCGGTGGATGCCGGGCGGCATGGGCAGGTCGTCGACATGAGGCGAGATCCATGCCACCCGCATGCCCAGGCGCCGGGCCGGCTCGACGTCCTCGCGCCAGGAGTCGCCCACGTGCAGGGCGCGGCGGGGGGCAACACCCAGCCGCGCCAGCGCCGCCAGGAAAGGGCGCGGATCGGGTTTGGGGGCCAACATCTCACCCGCCGCGATGGCCACCGGGAAGTGACGGCCCAGCGTCAGGCGGCGTACATCCACATTGCCATTGGTAATGCTGGCCAGGCGGTAGCGTTGGCCCAGCGCCGCCAGCAGCGGCTCCACTTCGGGGTGCGGCGAGACCCGGTGGCGCAACTCCATGAAGCGCTCCATCGCCGCGCCAGCCCAGAGCCCGGCTGCGGCCGGGTCGAGGCCGTATTCCGCTAGCATCTCGCGCAGTGCCCGCTCGCGCAGCCAGGTGAAGTCGCCGCGGCGCAGCGGGTAGTCGCGCGCCAGGGCGCGACGGCGCTGCTCGAAGCACGCCAGCGGGAAGCGTTCGCCGAAGCGCGGCGAGGCGGGTTCCCCGCGCGTTTGTCGCCACGCGGCGAGTTCGCGGTCGAGCCACGCGTAGTGGCCGGTCTCGGTGGCCACCATCACGCCGTGGTTGTCCCACAGGGTGTCGTCGAGGTCGAACGTAATGGCCTGGAGCGGTAGCGATTCAGCCATGGTCGGTATCGGTGGCATTGTCGCGGCGACGGCGCGCGCGCGGGTGGGCCGCATCGTAGCTGGCTGCCAGGTGCTGCCAGTCGAGCTTGGTATAGACCTGGGTGGTGGAGAGGTTGGCGTGCCCCAGCAGCTCCTGGACGGCACGCAGGTCCTGGCTCGATTCCAGCAGGTGGCTGGCGAAAGAGTGGCGTAGCCGGTGCGGGTGCAGGTGTTCGGGCAGGCCGCGCCGGCGGGCGAGCTCGCTCAGCCGCTTCTGGATGGCGCGATGGCCCAGCCGCTGGCCGCGGTTGCCGACGAACAGTGCGGCCTCCCCGGGGCCTGCCAAGGCCGCGCGACAGCCCAGCCAGGCCGCCAAGGCCCGCCTGGCGCCCCGTCCCACCGGCACCTGGCGCGGCTTGCCGCCCTTGCCGATGACCCGCACGCGGCGGCCATCGAGGTCGTCGAGGTCGAGGCCGGCCAGCTCCGCCAGGCGCAGGCCGCTGGAGTAGAACAGCTCCAGCATCGCCTGGTCGCGCAGGGCCAGCGGCGAGCCGTCGTGCGGGGTATCGAGCAGCCGGGTGAGCTGATCCACGTCCAACGGCTTGGGGAGGTGGGCGGGCTGGCGTGGCGTCGACACCAGTTCGACGGGGTTGTGCCCGAGCCGCCCGCTGCTCACCAGGAAACGACCGAAGTGCGAGGCAGCCGCGCGCCGCCGGGCGAGGCTGCGAGGTGCCAGGCCGCGGCTACGTTCGGCCCCCAGGAAGCGCCGCACCACTCCGGCATCCAGGTCGCCGCCGTCATGGATACCCCGCGCTTCGAGGAATTCGGCCATGGCCTCGAAGTCGCGGCGGTAGGCGCTCAGCGTGGCCGGGCTGGCGGTGCGCGCCAGCCGTGCCAGGCATGCCTCCAGCTGCTCGCGCAGGGGACGCTCAGCCACGGGAGGTCGGACAGCCGTGGATGGGCCGGCTGTGGCCCAGCAGCAGGCGGGCCAGCACATCGCCCAGGTATTCGGTAAACAGGGTGTCCATGCTGGCGCGGAAGTGGTCCGGGTCGGGGCTCGCCAGTACCAGATAGCCCATCGGCTCGCCGAGGGTCAACCGGGCCAGGGCGCAGGAGCCGGCCTGGCGGGGTGGCCGCACATGAGGCAACAGGCGACCCCAGTCGGTGGGCGTGAGCCGGGTGCAGCGGCTGGCGCGTCCGTCGAGCAGCGCGGCCAGGCGAACGCCGGCATGCTCGTCGAGAACGTGGCGCGGCGGCTGCGGCGGCATCGGCTCGCTGTCGGTGAGCTGGGCCGGGCACCACAGCGCCACGGCCGGGATCTGGAAGCGTTCGGCCATCTGCGTGGCCAACGCCTGGCCCAAAGCATCGGCATCCTCGGCCTCGAGCAGTGCCAATACCAGCTCGCGGGTGCGGCGATACTGCACCTCGTTGTGGCGCGCCGATTCGAGCAGCTGCTCGAGGCGCCACTCGGCCTGCTCGGCGCGACGGCGCAGGTCGTAGACCAGGCGCTCCAGCAGCGAGGTGGTGCCCTGGGTCTCGGGGTGCGGCACCTTGAGCTGCTGCAGCAGCCCCTCGCGGCCGACGAAGAAATCGGGATGACGGGCCAGCCATTCGGCCACCCGGTCCGGATCGAGTGTCTTGCGCGGTTCGGGGACGGCTCGGGTCATGCATGACTCCTTCGTTTGGGGCGGCCGGGGCGTCAGGCCAGGGCGATGCGTCCCTCGTAGACGCGTTCGGCGGGGCCGGTCATCAACAGCGAGGCCTCCTCGCCCGGCCATTCGATGCGCAGGTCTCCCCCGCGAAGGTGGACCGTGACGGGGCTTTCGAGCCACCCCTGGCGAATGCCACTGGCCACCGCAGCGCAGGCGCCGGTGCCGCAGGCCAGGGTCTCGCCGCTGCCGCGTTCAAAGACGCGCAGGCGAATCTCCTGGGGCGACACCACCTGCATGAACCCCACGTTGACCCGCCGAGGAAAACGCGGATGGCGCTCGATCAGCGGGCCGAGGCGTTCGACCGGCGCCGTGTCGACGTCTTCCACGCGCAGTACCGCATGGGGATTGCCCATGGAGACGGCACCGATCTCGAGTGTTTCGCCGTCCACCTCGAGGCGATGCCGCAGGCGGTCCTCCGCGGCATCGAAGGGCAGGGCCTCCGGCGCAAAGCGCGGCGCTCCCATGTCCACGGTTACCTGATTGTCGCCATCCACCTGGAGCGTCAGCGGTCCGCCGGCGGTTTCCACGTGGATCTCCTGCTTGTGGGTCAGGCGCTGGTCACGCACGAAGCGGGCAAAGCAGCGGGCGCCGTTGCCGCAGTTCTCCACCTCGCTGCCGTCGGCATTGAAGATCCGGTAGCGAAAATCCATGTCGGGGTTGCGCGGCGGCTCGACGATCAGCAACTGATCGAAGCCCACGCCGAAGCGGCGATCGGCGAGGCGGCGGATCTGCTTGTCACGCAGCCGGGCACGCTGGGTGACCAGATCGACCACCATGAAGTCATTGCCGAGGCCATGCATCTTGGTGAAGTGCAGCAGCATCAGCGACGCTCCTCGCCCCGGGATTCCGGCAGCAGCGACTCGCCGGCCCACAGCGACTCGACGGTTTCACGGCGGCGCACGACATGGAAGACATCGCCATCGACCATCACCTCGGCGGGACGCGGCCGGCTGTTGTAGTTCGAGGCCATGACGAAACCGTAGGCGCCGGCGGAACGCACCGCCAGCAAGTCGCCGGCGGCGATGGCCAGATCGCGCTCCTTGCCCAGGAAATCGCCGGTCTCGCACACGGGGCCGACCACGTCGTAGCTGGCGCTCTCACGGGCGGGGCGGGTATCGACCGGGATGATGGCCTGCCAGGCCTGATAGAGGGAGGGCCGAATCAGGTCGTTCATGCCGGCGTCGACGATGGCGAAGTTCTTGGTCTCGCCGGGCTTGAGGAATTCGACCCGGGTCAGCAGCACGCCGGCGTTGGCGGCGATCGAACGGCCCGGCTCGAACAGCAGCGTCAGCCCGGTGCCGTGCTCCCACTGGGCGAGGCGCTCCAGCAGCGAGGCGGCATAGTCGAAGGGCTGCGGTGGGCGCTCGCCACGGTAGGGCACGCCGAGCCCGCCGCCGAGGTCGAGGTGCTCCACGGTGATGCCACGCTCGCGCAGGCGCTCGAGCAGCACCAGCAGGCGGTCGAGCGTGTCGAGGAAGGGGGCGATCTCGGTGAGCTGCGAGCCGATATGACAGTCCAGCCCCACGACCTTGACGCCCGGAAGCTCGGCGGCCAGCTCGTAGACGGCCAGCGCCTCGTCCACGGGGATGCCGAACTTGTTGGCCTTGAGCCCGGTGGAGATGTAGGGGTGGGTGCCGGCGTCGACATCCGGGTTGACCCGCAGCGACACCGGGGCCACCTTGCCCATCCGCTCGGCCACGCCGTTGAGGCGCTCCAGCTCGGGGCGAGACTCGACGTTGAAGCACTTGATGCCGACCTCGAGCGCCCGGGCCATTTCGCCTTCCTGCTTGGCCACGCCCGAGAACACCACCTTGGCCGGGTCGCCGCCGGCGGCCAGCACGCGCTCGAGCTCACCGACCGAGACGATGTCGAAGCCGGCCCCCAGCCGGGCCAGCAGGCCCAGCACCGCCAGGTTGGAATTGGCCTTCACCGCGTAGCAGATCAGGTGGGGGTGGCTGCCCAGCGCCTCGGTATAGGCGCGGAAGTGCCGGGCCAGGGTCGCCTTGGAGTAGACGTAGCAGGGCGTGCCGACTTCCTCGGCCACCTGAGACAGCGGAACCTCCTCGCCGTAGAGAACGCCGTCGCGATATTCGAAATGATCCATGGTTCAGTCCGTGTCCTCGTCGTCGGCGTCGTTCTGCTCCGCCTGTGGCGCCGAGCCGCTGCCGTAGCGCTCTTCGGCGGCCTCGTTGCCGGGCAGGTAGAGCGGCCCCTTCTGGCCGCAGCCGGCCAGCAGCGCGAGCAACAGTACCGTCAGCGCCAGTCGACGCCTTCTGGACGCTGAGTTCGCGCCTGGCGCCTGCATGGTCATTGGCCCAGTGCCGACAGGGCGTCGCGAGCACGCTGGGCGGCGGCGCGAACCTGGTCCGGCGCGGTGCCGCCGATATGGTTGCGTGCCGCCACCGAGCCCTCCAGGGTCAGCACCTCGAACACGTCCTCCTCGATGGTATCGGAGAACTGGCGCAGCTCGTCGAGGCTCATCTCCGAGAGGTCCTTGCCTTCGCGAATGCCGAAGGCCACCGACTGACCGACAATCTCGTGGGCGTCGCGGAAGGCCACGCCACGGCGCACCAGGTAGTCGGCGAGGTCGGTGGCGGTGGAGAAGCCGCGACGGGCGGCCTCATACATGCTTCCCTGGCGCGCCTCGATGGCCGGCACCATGTCGGCGAACGCCTTGAGGCAGTCGCGCACCGTGTCGAGGGTATCGAACAGCGGCTCCTTGTCCTCCTGATTGTCCTTGTTGTAGGCCAGCGGCTGCGATTTCATCAGCGTGAGCAGGCCCATCAGGTGGCCGTAGACCCGCCCGGTCTTGCCGCGCACCAGCTCGGGCACGTCGGGGTTCTTCTTCTGCGGCATGATCGAACTGCCGGTGCAGAAGCGGTCGGGCAGGTCGATGAAGTCGAACTGGGCGCTGGTCCACAGCACCAGCTCCTCGCTCATGCGCGACAGGTGCATCAGCAGGATGCTGGCGAAGCTGGTGAACTCGATGGCGAAATCGCGATCGCTGACGGCGTCGAGCGAGTTCTCCGCCGGCCGCTCGAAGCCCAGCAGCTCGGCCGTGACGTGGCGGTCGATGGGATAGGTGGTGCCGGCCAGCGCCGCGGCGCCCAGCGGCATCACGTTGACCCGGCGCCGGCAGTCGAGCAGACGCTCGTGATCGCGGGCGAGCATCTCGTGCCAGGCCAGCAGGTGATGGCCGAAGGTCACCGGCTGGGCGGTCTGCAGATGGGTGAAACCGGGCATGATGGTATCTGCCTCGCGCTCGGCCAGCGCGATCAAGCCCTCTCGCAGGCGCCTGAGTTCGGCCTCGACCCCATCGATCTCGTCGCGCAGGAACAGGCGAATGTCGGTGGCCACCTGGTCGTTGCGCGAACGTCCCGTGTGCAACTTCTTGCCGGTAATGCCGATCTTCTCGGTCAGGCGTGCCTCGATGTTCATGTGCACGTCCTCGAGCTTCACCGACCACTGGAACTCGCCGCGCTCGATCTCGCCGCGGATCTCGCCGAGCCCCGTGACGATGGCGTCACGCTCCTCGTCGGTCAGCACCCCCACCCGGGCCAGCATGGTGGCGTGGGCGATGGAGCCCTGGATGTCCTGCAGGGCGAGCCGCCGGTCGAAATCGACCGAAGCGGTGAAGCGTTCGACGAAGGCATCGGTGGGTTCGCTGAAGCGACCGCCCCAGGACTGGTTGGTGCCGGGGGCTGGGGAACTAGAACTCATCGGCGTGGGCATCCTGCGTAATGCATGCTGTGGCGTTCTCGGAAAGCCGCCCGCGGCGGCATCGGTCAGGACTAGCAGTGTACCAGAGTCGCGGCGGGTGGCGAGGGGCGGTGCGGGGAGGTGCGAGGCCCAATTTTTCCTGCTTCGTCCGGTGCTTTATGATGAATGTCAAAGACCGCCTATCCGGCCGTGACCGATAATGTCGCGCAACTACAGCTGAGCAGGGCCGCTCGGGCCGCTGCAGGGGAGAACCACGTGCGATCCATCACTACGCTGCGCATTGCCACCCGCAAGAGTCTCCTGGCCATGTGGCAGGCCGAACACGTCCGCGACCTGCTGATGGCCGAGCACCCGGGGCTCGAGGTCGAACTGGTCGCGCTCTCCACCCGCGGCGACAAGATCCTCGACACGCCGCTGGCAAAGATCGGCGGCAAGGGATTGTTCGTCAAGGAACTGGAAGAGGCGATCCTGGATGGCCGCGCCGACATCGCCGTGCATTCGATGAAGGACGTGCCCATGCACTTCCCCGAGGGGCTTGGCCTGTCGGTGATCTTCGCCGGCGCCGAACCCACCGACGCCTTCATCTCCAATCACTATGGCGCGCTCGACGCGCTCCCCGAGGGCGCGCGCATCGGCACCTCCAGCCTACGCCGCGGCCTGCAGATGCGCGAGCAGCGCCCCGACCTGGAGATCCTCACCCTGCGCGGCAACGTCCAGACACGGCTGGCCAAGCTCGACGCGGGCGAGTTCGATGCCATCATTCTGGCCACCTCCGGGCTCAAGCGGCTGGGGCTTGGCGATCGCATCGCCCAGGAGCTCCCCCCCGAGGTGTGCTTGCCCGCCTGCGGCCAGGGGGCGCTGGGTATCGAGTGCCGCATCAGCGACCCGGAGCTGATCTCGCTTTTGACACCGCTCGACGACCCCATCACGGCCACCCGGGTACGCGCCGAGCGTGCCATGAACACTCGCCTCGAGGGCGGCTGCCAGGTGCCCATCGGCGGCTATGCCGTGTTCGAGGATGACGGCCAGACCCTGTGGCTGCGTGCGCTGGTGGGCAACCCCGAGGGCACCGAGGTGCTGCGTGCCGAGGGCCGCGGCTCGATCCACGAGCCCGAGGCGCTGGGGGTGCGCGTGGCGGAGGACCTGCTGGAGCAGGGCGCCGGCGAGATCCTGGCCCAGGTCTACGGCGTCTGAATGGCGGACGGGCCTCCCATCCTGATCAGCCGACCGGGCGAGCGGGCCGCTGTACTGGCGGCCGCCATAGAAGCTCGCGGCTTTCCGGTGGAGAACCTCGACGTCATGGTCCTGGAGAAGCTGCCGGAGGATGCGGCGATGCGCCAGGCGTGGCTCGACTTCGATCATTTTCACAAGGTCGTGGTGGTCAGCCCCTTCGCCGCCGAGTGCCTGGACGCGGCACTGGATCGCTACTGGCCGCAGCTGCCGCTGGGCACGGCCTGGTATGCGGTGGGGGCCGCCACGGCCGAAACCCTGCACGAGCGGCTCGGCGTCAGGGTGCATCTGCCTTCTGCCACCAGCGGCGAAGACACCAGTGAGGCACTGCTCGACCTTGCCTCGCTGCGTTCCCTCGAAGGGCAGCGCGTCCTGTTGGTGGCCGGCGAGGGCGGGCGTTCGCTGCTGGCCGATACCCTGGCGGCACGCGGCGCACGGGTCACGCGCCTGGCCCTCTATCGTCGGCGCCTGCAGCCGCCGACTCCCGCCCTGCAGGCACGCCTCGCCCAGGGTGAATTTCGTGGGCTGGTGGCGAGCAGCGGAGAATTGCTCGAACATCTGGCAAGATGGTGTACCAGGGCTACCTTGAACCAACCGCTAATCGTGTCCAGTCGCCGTTTGGCTACACTGGCCAACAACTTGGGTTTTCGCACTCCCGTGGTGGCAACGGGTGCTACACCGGCCGCGCTCGCCAGTGCAGTGGCCGCGGCCTGCGACCAGGAGGAAGCCGATGTCGATCAAGACGATCTCGAAAAGGGCTAGCGACAGATGAGCAAGCAGACTAACGATCAGGACGAACAGAAGTCGCCCTCCGGCAAGGGGCAGAACGGCAAGGGCCGCGAGTCCGGTGCCGGCAATGAGGCCGGCGGCAGCCCGCAGGGAAGCGGTCCGGCGCCGCAGTCCACCCTCCAGGGCAAGTCGGGCGAAAGCGAGCCGGCAGCCACCGCTGGCGATGCCGCCAGCTCAGGCAAGGGTGCTTCCGCCAGCGCCGGAACGGAAAAAAATACTTCCGCTGGCCCTGGCCCCGGCAACAAGGCCCAGCCAGACGCACCGTCCCCGGCAAAGGCCGGGTCCGGCAACACCAAGCCTGCCAGCACTGGCAAGGCCGCCGCGGCGAAGCCCGATGAAAGCAAGAGTGCAGGCAAGCCGGCCGCGACCGACAAGCCCGCGACAGGCAACCAGAGTAGCGACAAGCCCGGCGCCGACGCCACCAGGGCGACGCCACCCGGCGGCGACGGGACGTCGACTGCGGCCGTCTCCGGCGGTGGCGGCAAGGGTGGCAGCCGTGCTTTCGGCGTACTCGCCCTGATCCTGGTGCTGTTCCTCGGCATCGGGGCGGGGCTTTTCGCCTGGCAAGCCTGGGAACGCCTTGATGCCCAGCAGCAGCGTCTGGCCGAACTCGAGGAGCGTGCCGGCGAGGCGGCGTCGGCCGATGACGTCGCCAGCCTGCGCGAACAGCTCGAGAGCGGCGAGCAGGAGCGCGACGCGGCGCTCTCCGAGGCAATCGAATCCATGCAGGGCGAGTTCGCCAGCTACCGCAGCGAGGTCGACGAGACGCTCGATCAGGTGCTCGACGAACTCTCCCGCACCCAGGACACCGACGAACGCGAATGGCTGCATGCCGAAGCGGCCTACCTGCTGCGTCTGGCCAACCAGCGCCTGCATCTCGAGCGCGATGTGGAGGGCGCCCAGGCGCTGCTGCGTACCGCCGACGAGCGCTTGAGCGAAGCCGATAACCCCGCGCTCCTGTCAGTGCGCCGCGCGATCGCCTCGGAGCTGTCGATTCTCGACGGTGTACCGGAGGTCGATCGGACCGGGCTCTATCTCGCCCTGAATGCCCAGCAGGAGCGCCTGGGCCAGTTGCCGCTGTCGCGCGAGCTGGAGGAGATCCCGGCCCGCTCGGGCATCGAGGAGGCGCCTAGCGGCGGCTGGCAGGAGCAGCTCTCGCGCTTCGGCCAGGAGCTCAAGGATCTGATCGTCATTCGCCACCACGACGAGGCGCTCGAGGGGTTGGTGACGCCGGAGCAGGAGTCCTACCTGCGCCAGAGTGCCCGCCTGGTGATCGAGCAGGCCCAGCTGGCGCTGCTCGAAGAGGAGCAGGAACTGTACGAGGCCAGCATCGACAAGGCGCTGGAGCTGATTCGCGGCTACTACGACACCGACAACGACGAGGTGCAGGCGGTCGTCGA
The DNA here is from genome assembly GCF_052584175.1 of Billgrantia hypersalina. NCBI lineage: Bacteria > Pseudomonadati > Pseudomonadota > Gammaproteobacteria > Oceanospirillales > Halomonadaceae > Billgrantia > Billgrantia hypersalina. Next base: position 9,900 of record NZ_JBMIQI010000007.1, on the reverse strand, counting down.
CCGGCTCGAGGAGCTCAAGGACGAGAACATCCAGCCCGAGCTGCCCGATATCAGCGGTTCCCACGAGGCCCTGGCCGAGTTCATCGAGCGTCGTTTCGGTTCGCGCAGCGGCCAGGGAGATGAAACATGAGAAAAGTCCTCCTGATCATCCTCCTCGGCTTGGCGCTGGGGGCGCTGTTCGGCCAGCTGATGGTTTCGGTGCCGGGCTACTGGTTGGTGCGCGTGGGCGAGACGTCCTACCAGACCTCCTTCTGGTTCGGCCTGGTGCTGCTGCTGGCGGTGTTCCTGATTCTGCATTTCGCCCTGCGCGTACTGATGCGACTGAGCCACCCGGTGAGCCGGCTCAAGGTGTGGAACCGGCGCACCCGCCACCGCAACGCCATGAAGCGCACCGTGCGCGGCCTGGTGGCCCTGGCCGAAGGGCGCTGGAAGCGTGCCGAGAAGTCGCTGGTCAAGGCGGCCGACGATTCCAGCACGCCGCTGGTCAACTACCTTTCCGCCGCGCTGGCAGCCCACTACCAAGGCCGCTACGAGCAGGCCGACACGCTGCTCAAGCGAGCGCACCTCTCCACCGAAGGAGCCGATACCGCGGTGGGCCTGATGCAGGTCCAGCTCATGCTGGATCGCCAGCAGTACGAGGAGGCGCTGGCCATCCTGACCCGCCTCGACCGCCAGTTGCCCAACCATCCCCAGGTGCTCAAGCAGCTCAAGCAGGCCTACCTCAGCGTCAACGATTGGGATGGCCTGCGCCGGCTGATGCCGCGGTTGGCCTCGCGCCAGCTGATCTCGCCGCAGGAGCGCAACCAGCTGGAGCTGCGCGCCTACAAGGAGCTGTTGGTCCACGAGGCGCGCGATCCGAGCAATGTCGAACGCATACGCAGCCTGTGGGCCGACATGCCGGATTCGCTGCGTGGCAACGTCGAGCTGATCGTGCTTTATGCCGAAGCCCTGGTGCGCGGCAACGAGGAGGGCATTGCCGAGCGGCTGTTGCGACACTCGCTCAAGGAGCACTGGGACAGTCGGTTGGTGCTGCGCTACGGGCTGCTCAACGTCGACCCCGGGCGCCAACTCGCGCATGCGGAGAAGTGGCTGCAGGAACGTCCCAACGACCCCGACCTGCTGCTCACGCTCGGCCGTCTGGCGCTGCGCAACGCCTACTGGGGCAAGGCACAGGAGTATTTCGAGGCCAGCCAGCGCCAGCGCCCCAGCGGCGTGGTGTGCGCCGAGCTGGCACGGCTCTACGCCAACCTGGGCGAACACAACAAGAGCCAGCTCTACTATCGCCAGAGCGTCGAGCTGCTCGACAAGTCGTTGCCCTCGCTACCCCAACCTGTCGAACCACCAGCCCAACCCGACAAGCGCGACGAGGCCAAGTCGAAGAAGAAGGCCGGCTGACACGCCGCCATGGGCAAGCCAGCAGAAGGGCGCCGTCAGGCGCCCTTCTGCTGAGCGGGGGGCACGTTATCAATCGGGCAGGGCGAAGGAGACCACCTGGTCGCTGACCTTGGGCAACAGGATGGAGTTGCCCCCCACCGCGAAGGTAACGTACTGCTTGCCCTCGTAGGTGTAGACCGCCGGCATCGAGACGGCGGGGGCATCAACCAGGTGCTGCCACAGCACCTCGCCGCTCTCCAGGTCCAGTGCGCGCACGCGGGAATCCATCGAGGCACCGATGAAGATCAGCCCCGAGCGGGTGATCACCGGCGCACCGATGGTGACCGAACCCCAAGACTCGGGCATGTAGAAACCGTGTTTCTGGACCTGGCCGAACGGCTCGTTCCATAGCCGCTCACCGGTGTTGAGATCGTAGGCGGCGATGGTGCCATAGGGCGGGTTCCAGCACGGCATCCCGGCCCAGTTGAGGAAGGTCTCGAGATGGAAGCCGTAGGCCGTATCCCCCTGCTCGTAGTAGCCGCCCGTCTCCCCTTCCTGCTCCAACTGCTCGAACTCGTCACGCGGGATGAGGCGATAGATCTGCACCACGCTGTTGGAGTTGATCACGAACACGCCGCTCTCCGGATCGACGGCTCCGCCGCCCCACTGAGAGCCGCCGGTCGTCGGGGGGTAGGCGATGGTGCCTTCCAGGCTGGGTGGCGTGAAGCGGCCCTCCCAACGAAGCCCTTCTGCCTTGCGGCTGCACTCGCCCAGGCCCACCATGTCGGCGAGCCTGGAGATGCCCGGCCACTCGTCGGGAATGACCGGTTCGGGGAAATCGACGAACGGCTGGGTCGGCGCGGCTTGTTCGCCCTCGACATCCGAGGGCGGCACCTCGCGCTCTTCGATGGGATAGATCGGCTCCCCGGTCTCGCGGTTGAGCACGAAAAGAAAGCCCTGCTTGGACGGCTGGACCAGGGCGGGAAGACTCTCGCCATCCTTCTGGATATCGACCAGGGTGGGCGGCGCCACGGTGTCGTAGTCCCAGATATCGTGATGCACGAGCTGGCGGCTCCACACCACCTCGCCGGTTTCGGTGTTCAAGGCCGTTATCGAGGTCGCCAGGGGCAGCTCCTCGGTACGCTCGCCGCCGTAGTAGTTGGGGCTCGGCGAGCTGATCGGTATGTACAATAGCCCGGTTTCGGGATCAAGCGACATCGAGGCCCAGACATTGGCCGTGCCGGTTCTGTCTACGACCTCCTCGGGCAGGGCGTGAAAGGTCCAGCGGCGCTCACCGGTGCGAGCGTCGAGGGCGAAGACGGTGCCGGGCGGCGCGGCGGCGTCGGTCCAGTCCTTGCCGGCCCAGCCGAGAAACAGCGTGTCGTTGTAGACCGTGGGCGGCTGCAGCAGCGACAGTGGCCATTTGTCGTTGACGGTATTCCATTGGTCGATATCGACCATGCCATTGTCGCCGAAGTCGGCGCAGCGCTCTCCGGTGTCGGCATCGACACCGTAGAGCTTCGCGTCCATGGTGCCGATATAGACGATCTTCTGGCAGGCCTCACCCTCCTGGGGCTCGTCGGCCTGCCAATAGGCGACGCCGCGATTCTTCATGTTGGGCTGGGTCAGGGCTTCCAGGCGGGCGTCGGGGTCGAAGGTCCATTTCTCTTCGCCGCTGCCCGGGTCCAGGGCGATGATGCGATAGAAGGGCGTACCCAGGTAGAGGGTATCGTTGACGAACAGCGGCGTGGCCGACCATACCGACATCGGGATATCGTCGCTGCCATCCGAGACGTCACCGGTGTGATACTCCCAGGCCTGCTCCAGCTCGCCCACGTTCTGCGGCGTGATCTGGTCGGCCGGCGAGTATTTCTGGGCGCGCAGATCGCCGTTGAAGGTCGCCCAGCTCTCGGGTGATTCCATCCAGGCGTCCGCTCCCGGCCGTGGCAGCGAGGCCTCGCCGCTGCCGCTGGGCGCTTCTCCGGCAGGCCCGGTGTCGACGCGCCCGCCGGGGCCGGTCGGCGTTACCGAGGCATCCACGGCTTCGCCCTCCTCCGTTTGCGGCTCGTCGCCGTCGTCGTCCTGCCCGGCCTCGTCGTCCTGGGTTTCGGAGATCCCCTGGGGCTGGCCGCCGGTGTCGCCCTCGTTGGGTGCTTCCTGCGCTTGTGCGACGCCGATGGAGCCCGCCAGCATAAGCAGAACGGCGAAGGGTAGCGTCTCCAGAGCTTTCATGAGGTGGCCTCCTGGCGTTGCGTCATGCGGTGGCTGCGCTTGCCCGTGGCGGGATCGGCTATTACATGAACGAGCCAGGCCACCAGGCCGGCTCCCATACAAGCGAGTAGCCACTCGGCCTGCAGCAGGTAGGCCGCCAGGCCCGTGCCCAGCAGGTCGAGCAGGAACAGAAAGGTAATCAGCCCGCCCAGCCAGCGCGGCATGCCGCGTGCCAGGGTGAGCAGCAGCGACCCGACCAACAGAAAGGCAGTGGAAACCAGCACCAGGTAGGTGCCGGGCGTGTAGGCAATGCCATTGCCTTCGTTGAACGTGGCGACTGCCGCTAGGATCAGCGAAACGATGGAGATCGCGAGCAGCAGCCAGGCACCGTAGGCGGTACCTTGCGGTTTGCTTGTCATAGGTGAGTCCCGTCCCTTGAACGCCTTGGAAGCACGAAGGACGCTTGCCGAAGCGCGATGATGCGCAGCGTCAGCGCCCAGGGACAGTATAGGCATGCCGCGCCATTTCACCTGGCATTAGCGCCTTGATGTGAAGCTACCGCACAAGGGAATCCCCCCCACCGGGGCGATAGGGGGCTCGTGTGATACCGCCGACCGCCAGGAGGCCGGGCCGTTCAATCCTTCTCCTCGTAGTCGCCCTGGGGAGGCGGGTCGGACTTCGCGCGAGGGTCGTCCTGCGACTCGCGGCTGCTCTCGCCGGAGCGTGGCTGGCCGCCGGGGCGCCCGTCGATGTCGAAGTTCTGCTGCATGAGGCGCACGTTGGCGGGCGGCGCCTCGGCTTCCTTGCCCACGCCGAAGTAGAGCGTGGTATGGGGGAAGGGAATCTCGATGCCACGGGCGTCGAAGTGCAGCTTGACCAGCCGGTTGTAGGCGCGGCCCACGCCCCATTGGGTGCCCGGGGTGGTCTTGATGCGCACGCGGATGTTCACCGAGCTGTCGGCCAGCGCGACGACGCCGGCCACCTCCAGCGGGGCAAGAATATTCATCTTGTGGTCGTCGTCGGCGGCCAGCTCGTCGAAGGCCTCGCGCAGGGCGACGATCGCCTCGTCGATGCTCTCGCGATAGGCGATGCCGTACTCGCCCACGTGGTAGCCGAATTCGCGCATGAAATTGGAAACGGTATCGACGCTCGAGAAGGGCACGATGTGATAGGTGCCGTTGAGATCGCGGATGCCCACCGAGCGAATGCTGAGCCGCTCGGCGGTGCCTGTGACGCCGCCCACCGTGACCACGTCGCCGGTGTTCATGGCGTTCTCCACCTGGATGAAGATGCCGGTAATGATGTCCTGCACCAGCTTCTGCGAGCCGAAACCGATAGCCAGGCCGAGGACGCCGGCACCGGCGATCAGTGGCCCGATGTTGATGCCGATCTCGGACAGCACGATCATCACCGTCATGGTGATCAGGGCGATGGCGAGCGCGTTGCGGAACAGGGACAGCAGGGTCTTGGCGCGGGCATCGGGCTCGCCCTTGCCGGTTTCGGGGTTGAGCTTGTGCTCGATCAGGCTGGCCAGTGCCAGCCATACGGCGATGGCCAGCAGCAGGATCACCGCCACGCTGACCAGGGTACCGACCAGGCCGCGCCCGGCCTCGGAGGCGTACCAGGCCGCCAGATCGAAGGCGCCCCAGGCGTTGAGCACCAGCAGCACCACGGTGATAAGGATAACGGTACGGATGACCCGAAGTGCATTGGGTATGTAGCTGTTGAGGCGCGGCTCGAGCTGCGGCAATTTACGACGCAGGTCGTCGGAGAGACGGATGCGACGCCCGATGGAATGGGTCAGAAGGCTCGAGAGCAGCATGCCGACGACGATGACCACAACGGTCTTGAGCGTGGCGAAGAGCACGAAGGGCAGGGCATCCGCCGGACGTGTCAGGGTCAAAACCAGCACCATCAGGAAGTAGGCCAGAGCGAACAGGTGCCAGGTGCGAGCGAACAGCTGCAGCGAGATGCGAGAGGCGGTGAAGTCGGAGCGTGCCGCCATCCCATTGAGTTCGTCGCGTATGCGCGTGCGGTTCTTGAGCACCACGGCCACGGCATAGATGAAGGCCGCGAACATGATCAATGCCCCGGCCGCCTGCCCCATCGTCGGCGCCACGTAGACGCTTACCAACGGGGCTACGACCAGCAGGCCATAGCCCACCAGGCCGATCAGGCGAGCCAACCAGCGATTCCAGTACGAGGCTTCGCCGGCGGAGACGGGCAGCAGCCGGAGCCCCTCGTAGCGCGAGGCGAACAGCATGCGCACGGCCGCCTTGATCAGTTCGATGATCAGGAAGGCGTTGAGAAACAGCGAAGCGCGGGTCGACAGCTCGCCGGCCTCGCCGATGGCGAAGGTGGCGAGGAGGTTGCCGCCCACATAGGAAAGCGCCACCACCAAGGCGTCGACCAGGGCGGCAATCGCGACGCAGAGTACCAGCCTGATGATCGGGTTCAGACCATTGCCGTGCTGCGACCATCGGCTCAGCCGCGAGAACAACGGTCGTGACAGGCGGCGGAACAGCAGGAACAGGGCGAACGTCGCGGCGATGACCAGGCCCAGGTTGATGGCCGCCATGATCAGATCGCTCCAGTCGAAAGCGGTGGTATCGGCATCTGCCGTGAACATTCCCACCACGACATCGAATATGTTGCGAATTTCACCGCCGATATCGCTGACGACGCGGCTGGTCACTTCGGCCAGCCGCCTGGGAAGCGATATCTGGCCGGCTGGCGTTGTGTCATCGGCGGCTACTGCCGGGTCGGCGGCCTGACGCCTCAGGTGGTCGATCAGCTGCTGTCGGGTCTGCTCGTTCTCGAGCAGCTCGGCAAGCGCCTCGGGAGCGGGAACGTCGCCGTTCTCGGCGGGCTGGGCCAAGGCTGGCGTGGCGACCAGTAGCGTCAGTGTCAGCCAGGCAAACAGCCAGGCAAGAATCCGGTGTGCTATCACGCGTGACCTCCGTCTCGGGCGTGTCGGCAGGGAGCGATACGTATTCCGTCTCGCCCATCATAAGGGTTCAGGCCGCAGGGAACGAATGGGCGGCTCATTGAGCAGAAATAATTATGCAGATATTGTACATTTTATTTATATTGTGTCATATTTCCTTGGCGCCTGCCCTTGGCGCAATTCCCTGAACCAAGTTCGACATCCCCTTGGCCATCTCATGCGGATGGCTTCTTTTTGTCCGCGTGCGCCGACTCGGCTAGCATCGGCTTTCATCCAGTGAGAAAGGCGCATGAACGCTAACGTTGGAATCGTACTGATGGTGGCGGCGGGAGGTGCGCTGGGGGGCATGGCGCGCCTGGCGATCTCCGAGCTGCTCGCCAGGCAACTGGGGCCGGCCTTTCCCTGGGGCACGCTGGCCGTCAATCTCAGTGGGGCCCTGCTGGCCGGCGCCCTGGCCGGCTGGCTCGGTATGTCTGGCGGCGATGCCCCGGGCGCGTGGGCGCTTCTGGCGGTGGGTCTGTTGGGTGGTTACACCACCGTCTCTTCGCTCAGCCTGCAGAGCCTGGCACTGTGGCAGAGCGGGCGACGTGGCGCAGCGCTTGCCAACGTGGCGATCACGCTGATTGCCGGGTTGGCACTGGCCGCGTTCGGCTGGTGGCTGACGGGACGGTTAACATGAGCGGATGGCGCCGCTATGCGGCGGTGGGGCTGGGTAGCGCCCTGGGAACGACGCTGCGCTATCTGGTTTCGCTGGCCACGCTCGCCGCGCTGGGGCCGGCCTTTCCCTGGGGGACATTTGTCGTCAACCTGCTGGGTTCCTGGCTGATTGCCGCCTTTGTTGCCCTGGCTGCCTTGCGCAACGCCGGCAGGGCGGCCCGCTGGCAGCCCTTCCTGGTAGCCGGCTTCTGCGGCGGTTTCACCACGTTCTCCCTGTTCAGCCTGGAAACGTTGCACCTGGTCGAAAGCGGTCGGCCCGGCCTGGCCCTCCTTTGCGTTCTGCTCAGCGTGCCGCTATGGCTGGCCGCGGCCTGGCTGGGCGAGCGCTTCGTGCGGGTCTGTTACGGCTGACGGCCCGCCACCGAGATGGCTCTCAGCGCTTGCTCTTCTCGGCGGTTTTCCTGTCCTGCTTGCTCGTCGCGACCGGCTCGGGGGCATCGGGCTCGCCGCGGAAGCGCTCGCGTACCAGTGCCAGTAGGCCCTGGGTCGAGGCGTCGAAGTCCTGGCTGTGTTCGTCGATGCGCTCGCTGATCTCGCCGGCGATACGCTTGCCCAGCTCCACGCCCCATTGGTCGAAGGAATTGATGTTCCAGATCACCCCCTGCACGAACACCTTGTGCTCGTAGAGCGCAATCAGCGCGCCCAGGTTCTTCGGTGTCAGCTCGTCGAGCAGCAGTACGCTCGAAGGGCGATTGCCGGGGCAGCTGTAGGGGTCGAGCCGGCTGCCGCGCTGGCTGCCTTCCATGAAGGCATTGGCCTGGGCCAGCATGTTGGTGAGCAGGGCGAAGTGATGCTCCTCCATGCCCGGCTCCGGCTTGAGCGAGGCGATGAAATCGATCGGCACGTAGCGCGTGCCCTGGTGCAGCAGCTGGAAGAAAGCGTGCTGGCCGTTGGAGCCGGTCTGACCCCAGACGATGGGCCCGGTCTTGTAGTCCACGGGATGGCCGAAGATATCCACCGACTTGCCGTTGGACTCCATGTCGAGCTGCTGCAGGAAAGAAGGTAGCTGATGCAGCGCCTGGTCGTAGGGCACGATGGCCTGGGTCTCGGCGCCCATGAAATTGATATGCCAGATGCCGATCAGCGCCATCAGCACCGGCATGTTCTCGCGGAAGGGGGCGGCGACGAAGTGCTGATCCATCTCGTAGGCGCCCTGGAGCATCTCCATGAAGCCGTCGAAGCCCACCGCCAATGCGATGGGCAGGCCGATGGAGGACCACATCGAGTAGCGCCCGCCGACCCAGGCCCAGAATTCGAACACGTTCTCTTCGCGCACGCCGAAAGCCATGGCGGCCTTCTTGTTGGTGGAAGCGGCAACGAAGTGAGCCCCGAGGTCGGCCTCTTCACCGGCGTTGTCGAGGAACCAGCGGCGTGCCGTCTTGGCGTTGAGCAGCGTCTCCTGGGTGGAAAAAGTCTTGGTCGAGACGATGAAGAGCGTGGAGGCCGGATCGAGGCGGGCCAGCACTTTTTGTATGTGGGCGCCGTCGACATTGGAGACGAAGTGGAAGTTGAGTTCGGGGTGACGGTGCTTGAGCAGCGCACGGCAGGCCATGTTGGGGCCGAGGTCGGAGCCGCCGATGCCGATGTTGACCACGTCGCGAATGCGCTTGCCGCTGTAGCCCTTCCACTCGCCGCTGCGCACGGCATCGGCGAATTGGCGCAGCTGCTCGCGCGAGCGGCGTATCTCGGGCATCACGTCCTTGCCGTCGACCATCACCGGGGCGTCGCCCATGTTGCGCAGCGCGGTGTGCAGGACGGGGCGGTCTTCGGTGACGTTGATGATATCGCCGGAGAACATCTGTGCACGGCGCTGGACCAGGGCGGAGTGGTCGGCCAGCTCGATCAGCTTGGCCAGCACGGCATCGGAGACCTGATGCTTGGAGTAGTCGAGAAACAGGCCACCGACCCGCAGGCTCATCTTGGCGAAGCGCTCGGGGTCGGCGGTGAAGTAGTCGCGTATGCGGTCGTTGGCGGTTTCCTGGCGCAGCCGCATCAAGGCCTGCCAGGTGACGCTGCGGGTGAGCTGGAACATGGTTTCCTCGCACGTGTGCGGGCTCGGCCCGCCGTTTCTCGTTAGCGTGAACTGCGTGAGGCCACCCAGGCGTCGGCGTCGGGAATGGCCATCTCGTAGGACTGGCCGAGCCAGGGCGAGCTGACCATGAAATCGGCGCTGGCGGCATTGCATGCCACCGGCACGTTCCACAGCGCGGCCAGGCGCAGCAGTGCCTTCACATCGGGATCGTGGGGCTGGGGCGAGAAGGGGTCCCAAAAGAAGATCAGCAGGTCGAGGCGCTGTTCGGTGATGCGCGCACCGATCTGCTGATCGCCGCCCAGCGGGCCGCTCATCAGCCCCTCCACGTTAAGCCCCAGGCTTGCCGAGAGGCGCCCTGCGGTGGTGCCGGTGCCCACCAGTTCATGTTCCGCCAGGGTGTCGCGCCAGCGTGTGGCCCATTCGAGCAGCTCGCTCTTCTTGCCATCGTGGGCGATCAGCGCGATGCGCTTGCGTGCCGGCAGGGTGCGTTTGACGCTGCGCCGGGGGCGGCTTTCGGTCATGACTGCGCTACCTCGAGTATCTTCAGGGTATTGGTACCGCCATGGGCGTTCATGTGGTCGCCCCGGGTCAGGATGACATGATCGCCCGGTTCGGCAAT
>NZ_JBMIQI010000006.1:0-130419 GCF_052584175.1 Billgrantia hypersalina | reverse complement strand
AACAGGCGCAGCTGGCCGCAGGTGCGGCCGCGCTCGCCCTCCAGGCGCGCCCGGGGCAGGCCGGTCTCGGCGATGGCACGCTCGATGAGTGCGTCGCCGATGGCTTCGATCTCGCCGGCGATGGTTTCGAGAAACGCGGCGCGCTGCTCGAGTGTCGTCTCGCGATAGGTGGCGAAAGCCGCCTCGGCCAGTTCACAGGCGCGCTCGACCTCGGCCGCGCTGCCGCCGGCATAGGTGGGCTCCAGGCGCTCGCCGGTGGCGGGATTGACGGCGTGGATGGGCTGGGAACTGCCGCTTGCGGCCTCGCGGCCGATCAGCATCTTGCCTTCCAGGGACATGATGGGCTCCTGCGGTTATTGTCGAAGAATGACTCGGGCCGACGGGCGCCCTTCCAAGACGCCCGACGATATCCTGCGTGAGCCTGCCACTAAGTTCAATCTCTTAACTTACTGCGGAATTTCGACTTTGGTCGGAATCGAGCCGGTGAGCAAAGAGCCGATCAGAGGAGATCGCCGGGACCATGGATGATGCTGGCCAGGACCTGGGCAGCGGCGCCGCGGGCGGCGATGAAGGTGGAATCCTGGATTACCCGCAGCGGAACCTGCTGGCTCGTGCCCAGTAGGCGATTCTGGTTGGCCTTGAAGTAGTCGAGAGCAGGATTCAGAAGCGGGGCGCCGAGCTGGGTCAGCGAGCCGCCGAGCACGATCTCGGAGGGATTATGGGTATGGTGAAGGTTGAGCAGCAGGATACCCAGCGCCTCGCCGGCCCGGCGCAGCGTGACCTGCACATCGGGTTCGTTCAGGCGGGGCAGCAGGGTCTCGATGAGGTCCTCCTCCTCGGCGATGCCCAGTGCGGCCCGGATCGACCAACCGCTGACCAGGGTCTCGGCGCAGCCGCGGTTGCCGCAGTGGCAGTAGAGCCCGCCGGGTTGCAGCACGGTGTGGCCTATCTCACCCGCCAGCCCCTGAATGCCGCGGGCGACGAGTGGCAGGTGGCTGCCTTCGACCATGCCGCTACCTATGCCGGTGCCGGCACTGACGTACACCAGCGATTGGGGAATGTTGCCGGTACGGAAGTAGAGTTCGCCGAAGGCGGCCGACTTGGCTTCGTTGTCCATCAGCCAGGTGCCTTCCAGGTGGGCCACCCGGGTGCGCAGCAGGTCGAGGAAGCGAATGTCGCGCCAGCCCAGGTTGGGCGCCAGGCGCAGCAGGGGCTTGTCGGGCGCAATGGGGCCGGGAAGGGCGACCCCCAGCCCCAGGCAGCGGCGATCCTCCTCCTGGTAGGTGCGCATCAGGCCCTGCAGGAGTTCGGCCAACAGCTCGGCGGTGACCTCGGGTGTTGTCGGCACGAGGTGTTCGTGGTGAGACTCGAGCACCTGTCCCGAGAGGGTGCAGGCAACCAGGCGCAATCCGTGTACCCCCACCTCGGCACCGAACAGCACGTGACGCTCGTTGTTGAGATGCAGGGCGCGGCCCGGGCGGCCGCCGCTGCTCTTCTGCAGTTCGCCCTCGCGCAGCCAGCCCTGCTGCAGCAGCGACTGAACGCCGGCGCCCACGGTGGCCTTGGTCAATTGGGCCTGGGTGGCGATGTCGGCACGGGTCAACCCCGGGGTGCGGCGTACCAGTTCGAGGATGGCGCTGCGATTGAGCCGCTTGAGAAAGTGGAGGTCGCCTGCCTTGTGCTGCTGCTGGTAACTGGATGACATAGTCGAACGAAGTCCTGCGATCCGCCCAAGGCGTAGCGGAGAAGCGAATGAAGCCGGATTGCGCCTTGGCATTCCCGATACCGGCGCCAGGTTGGTTTTAAGCCTAAATGAAATGCTTCTTATCGGCTACGCTGGGAGAGCAACCCTAAGTTTCTTGATTTCAAGAAATCTTGATGATTTCAATCGATAAAAAGTGTGGTTCTACTAACGTCTCATTGTCGATTTCCAAATCGCTGACCATTCTCAAGTTAGTAAATAGCTAAAACAAAGAGGGAGAGGGAATGAACAGCGATGCGGCGCGTTACCCCAGCCTCGACGAGCGGGTGGTCTTCATTACCGGTGGTGGCAGCGGCATCGGGGCCGCGCTGACCCGGGCTTTCCATCTGCAAGGGGCGCGAGTCGCCTTCGTCGATATCGATGATGCCGCCAGCCAGGCGCTCGTTGAGGCGCTGCAGGCAGAGACGGGGCGGGCGCCGCGTTATCGTCGCTGCGACATTCGCGATGTCGAGGCCCTGCAGGCAGCTATCGCCGAAGTGGGCCGGGAGCTAGGTCCCATCCATACACTGGTCAACAACGCCGCCAACGACGATCGTCATACCTGGCAGGAGGTCGACGTCGCTTACTGGGACGAGCGCATGTCGCTCAACCTGCGGCCGATGTTCTTCGCTGCACAGGCGGCGGCTCACCAGATGATCGAGGCCGGCGGCGGTTCGATCGTCAATTTCGGCTCGATCAGCGTGCAGATGGCCATCCCCGAACTGTCGACTTACGTCACGGCAAAGGCCGCTGTGCATGGACTGACCCGCAGCCTGGCACGCGACCTCGGGCGCTACAACATTCGTGTCAATACGCTGGTGCCCGGTTCGATCCTGACCGAGCGTCAGCTGCAGAAGTGGATAGGGCCGGAGGAGGAGGCGTCAATCCAGGCACATCAATGCCTGAAGCAGAGACTCGAGCCTGAACACGTGGCCCCCACTGTACTTTTTTTGGCCGCCGACGACAGTACCCAACTGACCGGTGCTTCCATACCTGTCGACGGAGGGTGGGGCTGATGAGCCAAGAACGCATGCCCGTGCTCGAGGCACGAGGCATCGATCGCTCCTTTGGCGGCAATCAGGTCCTGTTCGGTATCGACCTGAGGCTTTTCCCCGGTGAGGTACATGCCCTGCTGGGCGAGAACGGCGCCGGTAAATCCACCCTGGTGAAGATACTCGCTGGCTACCTGTCGCCCAGTGCGGGCGAGGTACGCGTCGACGGCAAGCGACAGCGCTTCAGCGGAAGCGGTGAGGCAGAAGCGAAGGGGATCGTGATGATCCACCAGGAGCTGGCGCTGGCCGAGCAGTTGAGCGCGGAAGAAAACATCTTTCTGGGGCGTGAGCTGCGCCGCGGCCCCTTCCTCGACCGCAAGGCCATGCGCGAGCGCTGCCGCGAGGCACTGGCCGAACTCGAGACTCGGGTCGACCCGCGCATCAGAGTCAAGGATCTCAGCACCTCCGATCAGCAGATGGTCGAGATCGCCAAGGCGATTACCCGCGACGTGCGGGTACTGATCATGGATGAGCCCACGGCGACTCTCACCGAGCATGAAGTCGAGGTGCTGTTTGCGCTGGTCGCGCGGCTGCGCCAGCGCGGCGTGGCGATTCTGTACATTTCCCACAAGCTGCGCGAGATCGAGCGGATCGCCGATCATGTCACGGTGCTGCGTGACGGTCGGCTGATCGACAGCGGGCCAATGGCCGGGCGCAGCAAGGAAGAGCTGGCGCGGCTGATGGTAGGGCGCGAGATCAAGGACATGTATCCAGAGCGCACAGCGCTGGCCAGCGATGCCCCGGTGGTATTGGAGGCGCGCGACATTGTGGTGCCCGGCGCTGTCCGGCACGCAAGCTTTACCCTGCGCCGTGGCGAGGTGCTGGGCTTCGGCGGGGTGGTCGGCGCCGGCCGCACGGCGCTTATCGAAGCGGTGCTGGGACTGCGTGCGCGCAGCGGCGGCGAGGTGTTGCGCAACGGTCATCCGGTGACACTGCGCCACCTGCGCGATGCGGTGCACCAGCGCATCGCCTATCTCACAGAAGACCGCAAGGGCAAGGGCCTGGTACTCAACATGGGGCTGCGCCCTAACTTCACTCTGCTCAATCTGCGCGCCTACTGTCGCCCGTTGATCGATCGGCGCTGCGAGCAGCAAGCCTTCCAGCAGGCCATCGAGCGTTTCGATATCCGCCTGAGGACCGAGGCGCTCACTGCTGCCGAACTTTCCGGCGGCAATCAGCAAAAACTGCTGTTGGCCAAGGTCATGTCCATCGACCCCGAGATCGTGATTATCAACGAGCCGACCCGCGGCATCGATGTAGGCACCAAGCACCAGATCTATCACTTCGTGCGCGAACTCACCGACGCTGGCTGCTCGGTCATCCTGATCTCCTCGGAGATGACCGAACTCATCGGCCTCTCTCATCGAGTGGCGGTGATGTGCGCTGGGGTGCTGACCGGGGTGCTCCAGGGCGATCAGATCAATGAACACGAAATCATGCAGTACGCATCCGGTATCAAGGGGGTAGGAGTCGATGAACAGCGTCGTGCCTGACAACAAGCCAGTCGCTCGGAGTCACGTCTCCGTCGACCTCAAGGCCTGGGGACCCTTCATCGCCTTGCTGGCCCTGGCGGTGCTGGGAGTGTTGATCAATCCCGCCTTTCTGGGGCTGGACAACCTCTCCAACATGCTCACCCGCAGCGCCTTTATCGGCATCATCGCCATCGGTGCCACCTTCGTGATCACCGCTGGCGGGCTCGACCTGTCGGTGGGCTCGATGGCGGCCTTCATTGCCGGGGTGATGATCATCCTCATGAACAGCCTGGTCGAGCAGTTCGGCCCAGGATTGACCACGATATTGCTGGGCATCGGCGCCTCGCTGCTACTGGGCCTGTGTGCCGGTTTCATCAACGGCATGGTGACCACCAAGGGCAAGATCGAGGCTTTTATCGTCACCCTCGGCACCATGGGCATCTATCGCTCGCTGGTGACCTACCTTGCCGACGGCGGGACCCTGTCGCTGGACTGGGGAGTGCGCGACGTCTACCGGCCGGTCTATTACGGCAGTCTGCTGGGCATCCCGATACCGGTATTGGTGTTCCTGCTGGTGGCGCTGGTGGGTTATATCCTGCTCAACCATACCCGCTTCGGCCGCTACTGCTTTGCCATCGGTTCCAACGAGAAGGTGGCCGAGTACAGCGCCATCCATGTCGATCGCATCAAGACCCTGACCTATATGCTGCAGGGCCTGTGCGTGGCGCTGGCCACCATCATCTACGTGCCGCGGCTGGGCTCGGCCTCGGGGGCTACCGGGGTATTGTGGGAGCTCGAGGCGATCGCCGCGGTGATTATCGGCGGTACCGTGCTCAAAGGCGGGCACGGCCGCATCTGGGGCACGGTAGTGGGGGCGATCATGCTGACCATGATCGGTAATATCCTCAATCTGACCGATGCCATCTCCAACTATCTCAACGGTACGGTGCAGGGAATCATCATCATCGTCGCGGTGTACCTGCAGCGCGCATCGTGGAGGAAGTCGGCGCCATGAGGCGCTCTGTAGCAGCACGATAACAAGCACAAATAGCTAAGGAGCATCAGCATGCCAACCAAGAGGACCCTAGCAGCCTTCGCTGCCGCTGCAGCGTTGGGGCTGCCCACTTTCGCCGCCGCTCAGGAGTACACGATCGGTGTTTCCATTCCTGCCGCCACCCATGGCTGGACCGGTGGGGTCAACTTCCATGCTCAGCAGGCCAAGGAGCGTCTCGAGTCATTGCACCCCGAAGTTTCCATTACCATCACCACTGCCAGCGACCCTGGCGCACAAGCCAACGACCTGGAAGATTTGGTTTCGCAGCGCAACATCGATGCGCTGGTGGTGCTGCCCTTCGAGTCGGGTCCGCTTACCGATCCGGTGCGCCGGGTCAAGGAGGCCGGGGTGTTCGTCACCGTGGTCGACCGCGGCCTCGAGCAAGAGGGAATCGAAGACCTCTATGTGGCCGGCAACAACCATGAATTGGGGCGCGTATCCGGGGAATACATTCGCGAACGGCTCGACGGGCAGGGCGACATCGTGGTGTTGCGCGGGATTCCCACGGTGATCGACGAGGAGCGTGTGCAGGGCTTCCAGGAGGCTATCGAAGGCTCCGACATCAACATCCTCGACATGCAGCACGCCAACTGGAACCGCGATGACGGCTTCGAGGTGATGCAGGACTTCCTGGCGCGCTTCGACAGCATCGATGCGGTGTGGGCACAGGATGACGATATCGCCCTCGGCGTGATCGAGGCGGTGCGCCAGGCCAACCGCGAGGATGAGCTGTTCATCGTCGGCGGGGCCGGGATGAAGGACATCATTGCACGGGTCATGGAGGGTGACGAGCTGATACCGGTGGACGTGCTCTATCCGCCGGCGATGATCGCCACCGCCATGGACCTCACGGTGCAGCACTTCGTCTCCAACGGCCCGGTGGTGGGTGAGTACATTCTCGGCTCGCCGCTGATCACCGAGGAGAACGCCGAGCAGTACTACTTCCCCGATTCACCGTTCTGATCGCTCCGGGCGGGCACTCTATGCCCGCTCGATCTTCTTCCGACAATCATCGGAGAGCCGCTTATGCAAACCATCAAAGGGCCGGCGATCTTCCTTGCCCAGTTCGCCGGTGACGACGCCCCCTTCAACAGCCTCGACAGTATCGCGGCCTGGGCAGCGAAACTGGGCTATGAAGGCGTGCAGATACCCAGCTGGGATGCACGCCTGATCGATCTGAAGCGTGCCGCCGAGAGCCAGACCTACTGCGACGAGATCAAGGGGTCGCTGGCAGAGCACGGCCTGGCACTGACCGAACTCTCCACTCACCTGCAGGGCCAACTGGTCGCCGTGCACCCGGCCTATGACGAGATGTTCGACGGCTTCGCGGCCCCCGAGGTGCGCGGCAATCCCAAGGCCCGCCAGGCGTGGGCGGTGGAGCAATTGATGCTGGCCGCCAAGGCGTCGCGGAACCTGGGCCTGACCGACCATGGCACTTTTTCCGGCGCCCTGGCCTGGCCCTATGTCTACCCGTGGCCACAGCGCCCCGCGGGGCTCATCTATAGCGCCTTCGATGAGCTGGCCAAGCGCTGGCGACCGATTCTTGACGCCTTCGACGAGGCCGGGGTCAACCTCTGCTATGAGATTCACCCCGGTGAAGACCTGCATGACGGCATTACCTTCGAGATGTTTCTCGAGCGGGTCGGGCATCACCCGCGCTGCCATATCCTCTACGACCCCAGCCACCTGATTCTGCAGCAACTCGACTATCTGGGCTTTCTGGATGTCTACCGCGACCACATCCAGATGTTTCACGTCAAGGACGCCGAGTTCAATCCCAGCCCCAAGCAGGGTGTCTACTCCGGCTATCAGTCATGGACCGAGCGGGCCGGGCGCTTCCGCTCGCTGGGCGACGGCCAGATCGACTTCAAATCTATGTTCTCGTGGATGGCGGCCAACGACTACCATGGCTGGGCGGTGCTGGAGTGGGAGTGTTGCCTCAAGCACCCGGAGGTCGGTGCCCGCGAAGGGGCGGCCTTCATTCGCGACCATATCATCCAGGTGACCGAGCGGGCCTTCGACGACTTCGCCGACGCAGGCGTCGACGAGGCGACCAACCGCCGCCTGCTGGGCCTCGACTGAAGGAAGACACGACATGAGCCAACGACAGGATACTTCCCGCCGGCTGCGTCTGGGCATGGTCGGTGGCGGCCAGGGCGCCTTCATCGGCGGCGTGCATCGCATCGCCGCCAGGCTCGACGATCATTACGAACTGGTGGCCGGCGCCTTTGCCTCCGACCCCGAACGCAGCCGCTCGGCCGCTGCGGAACTGCATGTGGCCGAGGAGCGCGCCTATCCCGACTACCGCGCCATGGCCGAGGCGGAAAGCCAATGCCAGGACGGCATCGACGTGGTCGCTATCGTTACACCCAACCATTTGCACTTCGATGTGGCGAAGACCTTCCTGGAAGCCGGCATCCATGTGATCTGCGACAAGCCGATGACCACCACCCTGGAGGATGCCCAGGCGCTGGCCGCCCTGGTCGAGCGCAGCGGCTTGTTCTTCGGGCTCACCCACAACTACTCCGGCTACCCGTTGGTGCGACAGGCTCGCGACATGGTCGCCGCCGGCGAGCTGGGCGAGCTTCGGGTCGTGCAGGTCGAATATCCTCAGGACTGGCTGTCGACGCGCCTCGAGGAGAGTGGTGTCAAGCAGGCCGAGTGGCGCACCGACCCCAAGCGCAGCGGCCCGGCCGGTTGCCTGGGGGATATCGGTACACACGCCTATCACCTGGCGCGCTTCGTCAGCGGGCTAGAGCTCGAGTCGCTGGCGGCGGACCTGCACACCTTCGTCGAGGGCCGCGCCCTGGATGACAACGTGCATATGATGCTGCGCTTCAAGGGCGGGGCGCGGGGCATGCTGTGGTCGAGTCAGGTGGTGCCGGGTAACGAGAACGGCCTGAAACTGCGCGTCTACGGCAGCCGAGGCGGTCTTGAATGGCATCAGGAGACGCCCAACCGGCTGATCCACTCGCCGCTGGGCGAGCCGTCGCGGATCCTGACCCGTAATGGCGCGGCACTTGGCGAGGCGGCGCTTGCCGCATCGCGAATCCCACCGGGTCATCCCGAAGGGTATCTCGAAGCCTTCGCCCAGCTCTACGGCGATTTCGCCGAGCAGATCCGCGCCCGCAGGGCCGGTCGTGCGGCTGTTGCCTTGGCCATGAGTACGCCGGGAGTGGACGATGGTGTCGATGGTTTGCAGTTCATCACCCGAGCGCTGGAATCTTCGCAGTCGGGTGGTGCCTGGGTGACTTTCTGAAGGGCTGGCGATGAGCGAGTGGTTGAGCAGTGACGGACTCTACTTGACAGTCTTCCTGAGCTGGGCGGCTGCGTGATGCACTTCGATGCTCTGATGTCGCACGGCAGCGGGCACCGAGCACCGAGCACCGGTTGGCAGGGCGCGGCAAGCATTGCCTGGTCATCTCGCGGGCTGACCCTTAAGGTGGAGTGCAGCCCTCCCGGCGAGCGCTACCTGGTTTACTCGCCTGGCGAGGATGCGGATTTCTTCTGCTTCGAGCCGGTTTCCCACGATGTCAACGCCCATCACTTCGCCATTCCCCTGGCGCATGGCCTGGTCGAGCTGGCGCCGGGACAGGCGTTGACTCAGCAGTGGCGCTTCCACTGCCTCTTTGATAGTCAGGAGGCGTAACGGCGGTACGGGGGCCGAGACGGAACGGATGGCTGGCGCGGTTGAGGAACTACAAGCGAAATTTGACTCAGGGGAATACCATGACCGACCGCAAGATCACGCCCGACCAGCTGCGCTCGCGCTGGTGGTTTGACAACCCCGACCACCCGGGTACCACGGCGCTGTGCATCGAGCGCTACATGAACTACGGCATCACCCTGGAGGAGCTCGCCAGCGGCAAGCCGATCATCGGTATCTGCCAGTCGGGCTCCGACCTGACGCCGTGCAACCGCCACCACATCGAGCTGGTGAAGCGGGTCAAGGATGGCATCCGCGCCGCCGGCGGCGTGCCGTTCGAGTTTCCGTTGCATCCGATCCACGAGAATGCGCGGCGGCCCACCGCCGCGCTCGACCGCAACCTGGCCTACCTGGGCCTGGTCGAGGTGCTGCACGGCTATCCGCTCGACGGCGTTGTGCTCACCACCGGCTGCGACAAGACCACCCCGGCGAGCCTGATGGCGGCGGCCACGGTCAACATACCCGCCATCGTCCTTTCCGGCGGGCCGATGCTCAACGGCTGGCGCGGCGCCGACCGGGTCGGCTCCGGTACCATCATCTGGGAACTGCGCAAGCGCCTGGCGGCCGGTGACATCGATTACGCCGAGTTCCTCGCCCGGGCCACCGACTCGGCGCCCTCGGTGGGGCACTGCAATACCATGGGTACCGCCTCGACCATGAATTCCATGGCCGAGGCGTTGGGCATGAGCCTGCCCGGCTCGGCAATGATCCCCGCGCCCTACAAGGAGCGCTCGATGGTGGCCTACGACACCGGCACGCGCATCGTCGACATGGTGTGGGCCGACCTGCGCCCCAGCGACATCCTCACTCGCGAGGCGTTCGAGAATGCCATCGTGGTCTGCTCGGCGCTGGGCGGCTCCTCCAACGCGCCGATTCATATCAATGCCATCGCCCGCCATTCGGGGATCGAGCTGACCAACGACGACTGGCAGACGCATGGCCACGAGATACCGCTGCTGGCCAACGTGATGCCCGCCGGCGCCTATCTCTCCGAGGAGTTCCACCGCGCCGGCGGCGTGCCGGCAGTGGTTCATGAACTGCTTGGCGCCGGCAAGCTCCACGGCGAGGTGTTGACCGTCAATGGGAGAACGCTTGCCGACAACTGCAGCGGCTGCGAGACCCAGGACACCGAGGTGATCCGCCGCTACGACAATCCGCTGGTGGCAGAGGCCGGCTTCCTCAACCTCAAGGGCAACCTGTTCGACTCGGCGCTGATGAAGACCAGCGTGATCTCCGCCGACTTCCGTGCGCGCTTCCTCTCCAACCCCGACGACCCCAACGCCTTCGAGGGCAAGGTGGTGGTATTCGACGGCTCGGAGGACTACCACACGCGTATCGACGACCCAGCGCTCGGCATCGACGAGCACACCATCCTGGTGATGCGCGGGGCGGGTCCGGTGGGCCACCCCGGCGGCGCCGAGGTGGTCAACATGCAGCCGCCCGAAGCGCTGATCCGGCGCGGTATCGAATCGCTGCCGTGCCTGGGCGACGGGCGCCAGTCGGGTACCTCAGGCTCGCCGTCGATTCTCAATGCCGCACCGGAGGCGGCCATCGGGGGTGGCCTGGCGCTGCTCGAGGATGGCGACCGGCTGCGCGTCGACCTGGGCCGTGGCGAGGTGCGCCTGTTGATCGCGGATGCCGAATTGCAGGCGCGGCGCGAACGGCTGGAGGCGCAGGGGGGCTATCGCTATCCCGACCACCAGACGCCATGGCAGGAGATCCAGCGCAGCCTGGTCGAACAGCACGACCGGGGCATGGTACTGAAACCGGCGCCCAAGTACCGCGACGTGGCACGCCAGAGCCCACCGAGAGACAATCATTGAGGTTAAAGGAAAGTCATCGAGCGAACGGAGACGTGCGATGCAGGACGGTGTGATCGAAGTGGCGGTGGAACTCGACATGAGCCTGGGCGAGAGCCCGGTGTGGTCGGTGGAACGCCAGACCCTCTATTGGGCCGACATCAATAACGGCCATGTCTACGCCTGGCAGCCGCAGGAGGGCGGGGCGCCGACGCGTACCGAGCTGGGCGAGAAGGTGGGCTGCGTGGCGCTTGCTGAATCGGGTCTGGTGGCTGCGACTGCCTCGGGCATCCTGCGCCTGCCAGAAAACGGCGAGCCCGAACGGCTGGCCGAGAATCCAGAGTGGAATAAACAGCGCCAGGCGGGGCAGGGCAACCGCTTCAACGACGGTCGCTGCGACGCCGCCGGGCGCCTGTGGGCGGGCACCATCGCCAGCGACGAAGCAAGCCCCACGGCAGCGCTCTACTGCCTCGACAAAGGGGAACTGACGCAGCGCCTGCGGGGCATCGGCATTTCCAACGGCCTGGCCTTCAGCCCCGACCGGCGATGGCTCTACCACACCGACTCGCTGACGCGACGCATCCTGCGCTACCCCTTCGATGTCGACAGCGGCACGCTGGGGGAAGGGAATACCTGGGTCGACCTGGAGACGCTGGGACTGCCCGGCGTGCCCGACGGCGCGGCGGTGGACAGCGAGGGGTGCTACTGGAGTGCCCTCTACGACGGCGCCCGTGTCGTGCGCTTCTCGCCCGAGGGCGAGCTGGTGGCGGAGCACGAGGTGCCGTGCCCGCACCCCACCATGGTGGCCTTCGGCGGCCCCGACCTGCGCACGCTCTACATCACCACCGCCACCCAGCACCTGGACGCCGAGGGCAAGGCACGCTGGCCGCGGGCCGGCAGCCTGCTGCGGATGCGGACCGGCGTGACGGGACTTGCTGAGCCCGGCTTTGACGGTTAGTGAGTCCGGTAGAAGGAGACTCTCGGTTCGTTGAATTTTGTGTCGCGGGGTTGGAGTTGATCGTTAGCGTCCTCATAAAGATGGGGTGACAAGGTCATCCCATTCTTCGTCAGGAGCCGGCTTGATGTCGACAACCACGCTATTTACCCCGCTGAAACTGGGCGGCTTGAGCCTGCCCAACCGCGTTGTCATGGCGCCGTTGACCCGTTCACGGACGCCGGACAGTGTGCCCGGCAGGCTGCAGCAGGTCTATTACGGCCAACGAGCCGGTTCGGGGCTGATCATCAGCGAGGCCACCAATATCTCGCCCACTGCCCGCGGCTACGTTTACACGCCAGGCATCTGGACCGACGAACAGGAAGCCGGCTGGAAAGAGGTCGTCGAGGCTGTGCATGCAAAAGGCGGGCGCATGGCACTGCAGCTGTGGCATGTGGGGCGTGTTTCCCATGAGATGGTGCAGCCGGACGGCCAGCCACCCGTGGCGCCCAGTGCCATCAGGGGAGAAGGCGCCGAATGCTTCGTCGAGTTCGAGGACGGCAGTGCGGGTCCACACCCCACCAGCACGCCGCGGGCCCTGGAGACGCATGAAATACCTGGAATTGTCGAGGACTATCGGCAAGCTGCCATGCGTGCCAAGCGCGCCGGTTTCGACATGGTGGAAGTGCACGCTGCCAATGCCTATTTGCTCAACCAGTTCCTGGCTACCGGGACCAACCTGCGCACCGATCAGTACGGCGGTTCCCTCGAGAACCGTGCGCGTTTTCCGCTGGAGGTGATCGATGCCGTTGCCGAAGTGTTCGGTCCCGAACGAGTCGGCGTTCGCCTGACACCGTTCATCGAGCTGTTCGGTCTTACCGACGATGAGCCCGAGGAAATGGCCTACTACCTGGCCGAGCAGTTTTCCAAGCGTGGCTTGGCCTACATTCACCTCAACGAGCCCAACTGGGCCGGCGGGGAGATCACTTTCCCCGAGGGCTTCCGGCAGGGAATGCGCCAACGCTTCCGCGGCGCCTTGATCTACTGCGGAAACTACGATGGCGAGCGTGCACGTAAACGCCTGGAAGAGGGGACGGCCGACGCCGTGGCCTTCGGCCGCCCGTTCATTGCCAATCCCGACCTACCCGAGCGGCTGCGTGTCGGCGCCAAGCTCAATGAGCCCGATCCGAGCACCTTCTACGGCGGTGCCAAGAAAGGCTATACCGACTACCCCTTCTTGAATAACGGCCATGATCGTCTGGGTTGATCGACTGCAACGGCGGCTTGCCGCTACTGGCCGAGCCGCCTTCCCAAGGCCTGCATGAAGCGAGTGCCGGCGGCGAGTTGCTCGATCTCGATGTACTCATCGGGCTGGTGGGCCTGGCGGATGCTGCCGGGACCGCAGATCACGGTGGGTAGACCCACTCGCTGGAACTGGCCGGCCTCGGTGGCGTAGGCCACCGCGCCGCTGGGCTGCTCACCGAGCAGCTCACGGCACAGGCCGAGCACCTCGGCGTTGTTGTCGTCGGCCAGCGCCGGCACCGTGACGTTGAGCGTCTCGGTAACGATGCTCGTCTCGGGGGCGCGACGCTGCATTTCGGTCTGGAGCTCTTCCGCGTAGGCATTGACGCGGCCGATCAGCTCCTCGAAGCGGTCGCTGGGCAGGTGACGGATCTCCCACTCGAAGGTGCACTCCCGCGCCATGATGTTGATCGCGGTGCCACCGGCGATCTTGCCCACGTGCAGGCTGGAGTGGGCGACGTTGAAGGCCTCGTCGACGCGCCCTTCGGCGCGCAGTTCGGCCATCACATCCTCGATTTTCGTCACCAGTCGTGCCGCGACGTGTATGGCCGAGACGCCCTGGTCGACCTGACTGGAATGGGAAGCGCGGCCGGTCACCGTCGTGCGCAGGTTGGTGGCGCCCTTGTGCGCCACCACTGGCTGCATCATCGTCGGCTCGCCGACGATCACCGCGGCGGGGCGCGGGTGGTCGGCCATCAGCCGCTCGATCATGCGCGGCGCACCGACGCAGCCGACTTCCTCGTCGTAGGAAAACGCCAGGTAGATGGGGGCGCTCAGATCGCGCTTCTTCCACTCGGGCAGCTCGGCCAGGGCGCAGGCAATGAAACCCTTCATATCGCAGGTCCCGCGGCCATAGAGCTTGCCGTCGCCCTTGTCGACCAGGGTGAACGGGTTGGTCGACCAGGGCTGGCCGTCGACCGGCACCACGTCGGTGTGCCCCGAGAGCACCACGCCGCCTACCACCTCCGGACCGATGCGTGCGAGCAGGTTGGCCTTGCTGCCGTCGTCGCTCTCCACCCGCCAGTGCTCCACCCCGTGCTCGTCGAGGTAGCTTTCGACGAAGGCGATCAGGTCGAGGTTGGAATCGCGCGAAACGGTGGCAAAGCCCACCAGGCGTTCGAGCATCTCGGCGGCGGTCATGGTGCACTCCTTTGAAGACGGCTTTCAGCCTAACACGACTGCGTTCGACAAGCGGCGCGGCGACGACTTGCACTGCTTCGTGAGCTGTTTTCAATGAAAATGAGGAATATCATTGATATTGACTATCGCCGCGGTGCGGAAAATCAAGTCTCTCTCTTTCGATTTCGCTGATATACCTATTGTCACGGTACAGCCACATTACACGACAACACGTCACCGAAGGGAGAGCGTCATGGATCAGAAAGTCGGCAGCAGCGCAGGCAAGTGCCCCGTCATGCACGGGTCTCGCACCAAGCATGGGGATAAGGGCAACGCCACTCACGACTGGTGGCCAAATCAGCTTAACCTGAACATCCTCCACCAGCATGCGCCAAGGTCCAATCCCCTGGGCCACGAGTTCAACTACGCCGAGGCCTTCAAGTCGCTCGACCTGGCGGCGGTAAAGAAGGACCTCGAGGCGCTGATGACCGACTCCCAGGCGTGGTGGCCGGCCGATTATGGCCACTATGGGCCGCTGTTCATCCGCATGGCCTGGCACAGCGCCGGCAGCTACCGAGTGGGGGATGGCCGCGGGGGTGCGGGTACCGGTACCCAGCGCTTCGCGCCGCTCAATAGCTGGCCGGACAACGGCAACCTGGACAAGGCGCGCCGCTTGCTGTGGCCGATCAAGCGCAAGTACGGCAACAAGCTCTCCTGGGCCGACCTCTACATCCTGACCGGCAACGTCGCGCTGGAATCCATGGGCTTCAAGACTTTCGGCTTCGCCGGCGGTCGCGAGGACGTCTACCAGCCGGAAGAGGATATCTACTGGGGCGCCGAGGACGAATGGCTGGCCACCAGCGACCATGCCAAGAGCCGCTACAGCGGCGAGCGCGACCTGGAGAACCCCCTGGCCGCCGTGCAGATGGGCCTCATCTACGTCAACCCGGAAGGCCCGGACGGCAACCCGGATCCGCTGGCGTCGGCCCGCGACATCCGCGAGACCTTCGCGCGCATGGCGATGAACGACTACGAGACAGTAGCCTTGACCGCGGGTGGTCACACCTTCGGCAAGACCCACGGGGCGGGCGATCCGGTCAATGTCGGCCCCGAACCTGAAGCCGCGCCGATGGAGGAGATGGGCTTCGGCTGGAAGAGTGATTACAAGAGCGGCAAGGGGCGCGACACAATCACCAGTGGCCTCGAGGGGGCCTGGACCCCGACGCCGACGAAGTGGGACATGAGCTACTTCGACGTGCTGTTCGGCTACGAGTGGGAGCTGACCACGAGCCCCGCTGGCGCCAAGCAGTGGGCGCCGAAGGGGCTTGCCGACAAGGACCATGCTCCGGATGCCGAAGATCCGGCCAAGCGCGTCGGCATCATGATGTCCACCGCTGACATGGCCATGCGCGAGGACCCGGAATACCGCCGAATTGCCGAGCACTTTCACAAGAATCCGGAGGAGTTCGCTGATGCCTTCGCTCGCGCCTGGTTCAAGCTGACCCATCGCGACATGGGGCCGAAGGCGCGCTACCTTGGCCCGGAAGTGCCGGACGAAGAGCTGATCTGGCAGGACCCGGTGCCGGCCGTGGACCATGAACTGGTCAATGCGCAGGACATCGCCGATCTCAAGGAGAAGATCCTGTCGTCAGGCCTGAGCGTCGCCGAGCTGGTCTATACCGCCTGGTCGTCCGCCGCCACCTTCCGCGGTTCCGACATGCGTGGCGGGGCTAATGGGGCGCGCATTCGCCTGGCGCCGCAGAAGGCCTGGGAAGTCAATCAGCCCGAGCAGCTGGCCAAGGTGCTGCAGACCCTCGAGAGCATCCAGGACGATTTCAACGCGCTCCAGTCCGGTGGCAAGCGAGTGTCGCTGGCCGACCTGATCGTGCTGGGCGGTGCCGCCGCGATCGAAAAGGCGGCCAGGGATGCCGGCCACGCGATCGAAGTACCGTTCGCGCCGGGCCGCACCGATGCCACTGAAGCGCAGACCGATGCCGACTCCTTCGAGTGGCTGCGCCCCGAGGCCGACGGCTTCCGCAACTACCGCCGCGCTCGCTTCACCGTCTCCGACGAGGAGATGCTGGTCGACAAGGCGCAGCTGCTGGGGCTCAGTGCGCCGGAGATGACCGTGCTGGTTGGTGGCCTGCGTGTGCTCGAGGCCAACTACGGCAACTCGCGGCACGGCGTATTCACAGACCGCCCCGGTACCCTGACCAACGACTTCTTCGTCAACCTGGTCGACATGGGCACCGTGTGGAAGCCGACGACGGTGGACGCCGACGTGTTCGAGGGCCGCGACCGCAAGAGCGGCGAGCTGAAGTGGACCGGCACCCGGGTCGACCTGGTGTTCGGCTCCAACTCGCAGCTGCGCGCCATCGCCGAGGTCTACGCCCAGGACGACGCCAGGGAAAAGTTCGCCAAGGACTTCGTCGCCGCCTGGAACAAGGTGATGAACGCCGACCGCTTCGACCTGGCGTGATCCTGACTGAAAACGAAATGACAGAGGCGCCCCGGCAACGGGGCGTTTTTTTGTCTGCTCGATAAACAGTTATTCCACGTGGATTCGCCGAGCCACACTCAAGAAGGTCGTCGTCAAGCCGAAGAAGGATTCATGAACCTACTGACCAGCCTTGTCCTCGATCCGCATACCCTGGGAGCCGTGCAGGGGGAGTATCACCTTCCTCTGGTACTGGTGTCCTGGGCGATTGCGCTGGCCGCTTCCTATGCCGGTCTGGATCTCATCAAACTGGTCAGCAAGGCCAGGCACGCGGGGCACCGCTGGCTCTGGCTGATTGCCGGCGCGGGGGTCATGGGGTTGGGCATCTGGAGCATGCACTTCACCGGGATGCATGCCTACAGGCTCGACTTTGTCGTTCACCATGATCCGGCCTTGACGTTGTTCTCCATCGTCCCGGCCGTGGCGGGAAGTCTGGCCGCCGTGGTGGTACTTGTACGTGAGGTGCCGAGCCACCGCGAGCTGTTGCTGGCCGGCATCACCCTGGGGTTGGGAATCGGCATGATGCACTACACCGGCATGGCCGCCATGCACATGCCGGCGTCGCTCTACCATGAGCTCAGGCTCTTTCTGCTGTCCCTGTTTGCAGCTGTGGGGCTCGGCATCTCCAGCGCCTATGCTTATCGCCTATGCCGCCAGGAGTGGGGTATGCGGCGCGCCAAGACCTGCGCCTTCATCAGTGCCTTGTTCGTCTCCCTGGCTATCTGCAGCATGCACTACCTGGCCATACGCGCTGCCTGGTTCGTTCCACACCGAGGTGCGATCTCGTCGATTCCTGCGGCGGAATCGCATTGGTTGATCTACCTCATTGGCGGCTGTGTGATGCTGGTCGCCTTGCTCACTGCGGTGGCGACACAGGCCCAGCGGCGACTGCACCTCAGCGAGCAGCACGAGCACATGACGCGACGACGTCTCCTCGAGGTACTGTCCGCGATTCATGACGGCGTCGCGCTACTGGACGATCAGGCACGCATTCGGCTGAGTAACGCCGCTCTCGAGAGAATGCTTGGCTGGGATATCGACCAGGCCAAGGGGCAGTTGGCCTGTAAGCTCGTCTTCGCCTCCAACGGCGAGTCATTCAAGCCAACCCTGCTCAGGGAGCTGTCGGCAAAAGGGGAGTGGAGCGGCATGATCGAAGCCCTGCACAGCAATGGAAGGTGCTTCCCGGCATGGCTCAGCGTCAGCCGAGTGAGCTATGCCGATTGCGATGAGCGAGATTATGTCGCGCTGCTCTCCGATCGCTCCGCCGACCATGAGGCTCAGCAGCGGATTCGCTACCTGGCCTACCACGATACCCTGACCGAGCTTCCCAACCGGCGCGCACTTCAGGAGCGCTTGAATCGATGCGAGAAGCACCAGGGCGGCGAGACGGCACTCTCGTTGCTGGTGCTGTTCGACGTCGATCGATTCAAGATACTCAACGACAGCCTGGGTCAGGATATCGGCGATGAGCTGCTGCGCCAGCTTGCGACACGCTTGCGACGCTGGGCGGCTGACGACATCTATGTAGCGCGCCTGGACGGCAACGAATTTGACCTGCTTGCACGGTTGAGTGCTGCTCAAGAGACGGCTGCCCAGGGTGAGGCTCGCGCGCTTACCGAGCGAGTGCTCGTGTCTCTCACTACGGAGTACCAACTGCATGGCCACACCTATCTGTGTCGTCTCAGCATTGGCATGCTGGTTTTCGACCCTGGCCATGGCATCAGGCCGGCTCATCTGTTCAAGCGTGCCGGCCTGGCTCTCGTGGAGGCCAAACGGCAGCGTGACGGGATTCCCCAGCTATTCCGTCCGGAACTGGAGCAGGAGCGGGAGGTGAGGCTGACTCTCGAGCGTGAGCTTCGACACGCCATCGACAAAGGTGAGCTGAGCCTGTACCTCCAGCCTCAGGTTGATGCACTCCAGCGCATCATTGGTGCTGAAGCGCTGGTGCGCTGGCAGCATCCGGTGCGCGGGTTCATTTCACCCAGTGAGTTCATCCCTCTGGCGGAAGAGAGCGGCCTGATCCTGCCGCTCGGATACTGGGTGCTACAGGAAGGGTGCCGCCTGCTCGGGGAGTGGCGACAGCGGCCTGACTGCTGCGATCTCAAGCTATCCCTCAATGTCAGCGTTCGTCAGTTTCAGCAGCCGGACTTCATCGACCAGGTGCTTTCTGCCATCTACCGCCATGACGTGGTACCGAGCCGCCTGACACTCGAGCTGACCGAATCCCTGCTGCTCAAGGACCCGGACGGCACCATCAAAAAGATGGGGCTGCTGCGTCGTATCGGTGTCAGTTTCGCTCTGGACGATTTCGGCACCGGCTACTCCTCGCTGGTCTACCTCAAGTCATTGCCGCTGGATTCGCTGAAGATCGATATTGCCTTCGTCCGCGGGCTGAGCCATGACACCCAGTCGACGCCCATCGCTGCCGCCATCGTGGCCCTGGGCCGAAGCCTCGAGCTTGCGGTCATTGCCGAAGGTGTCGAGACGGAGATGCAGCGTGACGTGCTTGCCAGCCTGGGATGCAACCTGTACCAGGGGTTCCTGTATGGTCGGCCGATACCCATTGAGGCGTTCCGACCAACCCTCGATTCCCAGAGGGAAGAAGCACCACCTATCGCTCGATAGCTCGCCTTGGATGGGTCCCCGGCTGTCATGGTGGCGTGCCGATCATCCGTTCCAACTCCCGGTTGAACTCCGCGGGCCGGGCCATGTGCAGGAAGTGGTCGGTGCCTTCCATGATCACGACGTCGAACCCTGGCTGCAGCTGCCGGTTGGCCTCGATGTCGGTCGGCCACAGATCGGCGTTGATCGCCATCACCGGTATTGTCAGCTCTTGGAAATGCTGCGCCGTTTCTCCATCGATGTGGCGTGCTCCCATGTCCTGGAATGCACTGAGGGCGACGTCCGGCACAGCGGCGGCCATGTCCCTTATGACCCAATCGCGTAGTGTGGCATCGGTCTCTTCGACGAACATCGTAGCCGTGAAATGGGGCGCGGCGCCGGAAAAGTTTTCCTGCATGGGTGCCAGCATCTGCTCGAGATCGGACTGGGTCATTTGCGGTGCGACATGGTGGAACGTATCGACGCCCACGATGCCGATAACGCGTTCCGGCATCAGGCGCGCCGCTTCCACGGCGACCGCCCCTCCCATGGAGTGCCCGATGAGGATGGCCTGTTCCACGTCCAGGTCCTCCAGCACCGCTTTGACGTCCTCGCCGAAGGCCGGCATGGTGAAGTGTTCTCGCTCCAGACCGGAATGCCCGTGGCCGGCGAGATCGATCGTTACCACTCGATGCTCCTGCGAGAAGTGCGGCACCTGTCCGCGCCAGTAGCGTCCGTCGCAGCTCCAGCCGTGGATGAACACGAGCGTGGGCTCGCCGCTGCCCTGCACCTCGTAGGCAATCGGAACACCGTCTGCCGACTCGGTCATGCGCGGCCAGTTGACTTCGGCTGCCAGCGCCTGGCCAGTCAGCGCCAACAGTAGTGCCAGACTCAGGTAACGTATGCCGTGCAACGCAAAGGTTTGCATAATGCCCCCTTCAAAGACTTCTTTAATCAAAGCCCTCTGACCGGCATGCTGGCTGAACGGTGAGAAGCGTGGAGCCGATGCCGATGGCCGTCGAGATAGGGGAAGGAGGGTAATCCGCTCAGTAGCGGCTTTGGGGTCTCAATTCCTCCTCGACGGGCCTCACCTCGATGGTGCCGAGTCGCGCTGACGGCCAGCCGGCAGCAATCTCCAGGGCTTCCTCTTCTGACGCGACCTCGATCAGGAAGAAGCCGCCTAGCTGCTCCTTGGTCTCGGCAAAGGGCCCATCGGTCATGGTGAGTTCGTCATCACGAATTCTCAGGGTGTGAGCCTTGGTGGCGCTCTGCAAGGCGTTGGTCAGGACCAGCTTCCCTCGTCTCTCTAGGTCGGCCACATAATCCAGGGTCTCCTGTAGTAGCTCATGCCACTGGGCTTCCGTCATTTCACGGAATATTCGCTCTTCCTCATAGGCGAGACAGAGGTACTTCATGGGAGACCCTCCCGTTTGGATTGCTGTCCGGTAGAAGATGGCGCACGAGAGGGGCCAGCGCAATGGATCGTGAAGGGGGAAAAAACGTCAAAGGCTGACCAACCTCGCCCGACTGGTACCATTCCCCAGCGGCTCCACCTCGATCTGCACCGGAATCCTTTCGTGCATCTCCTGCACGTGGGAGATCACCCCGACGCGGCGGCCGAGCGCCTGCAGGCCGTCGAGCGCCTCCATGGCCAACGCCAGCGACTGCGGGTCGAGGCTGCCGAAGCCTTCGTCGATGAACAGCGATTCGATGGCGAGTTCTCCCGAGGCCATGGAGGCGAGCCCGAGGGCGAGGGCCAGCGAGACCAGGAAGGTCTCGCCGCCGGAGAGCGAGTGCACCGAGCGGCGCTCGTCGCCCATGTCGTGATCCACGACCAGCAGGCCGAGCTCGCTGCCGCCGCGAGCCAGCCGATAGCGCCGGCTGAGCCCGCCCAGGTGGGCGTTGGCGTGCTCCAGCAACTGCTCGAGGTTGTAGGCCTGGGCAATGCGACGGAACGCCTTGCCGTCGGCGGCGCCGATCAGTTCGCTGATGCGGCCCCAGCGCACCTGTTCGCTGCGGGCCGCTTCAAGTTCGGCCTGGCCTTCCTGCCGCCGTGCGCGACGGCGGTCGTCGTCGCGCAGGGCGTGCACGGCATCGTCCCGAGCCTGCTGGGCTTCTGCCAGCCTGGGTTCCAGTTTGCGGCGTTCAGCTGCCCGGGCTTCCCGGCGGCTTTCGATCACTGCTTCAGCCGCTTCGCCCAGTAGTGCGTCGTCGCTGTCGGTCCCCTCGGCCAGGGTCTGGCCACGACGATGCTCGAGCAGAGCATGGCGGCGCTCGGCAAGGCTCGCCTCGGCGCGCTGGCGTGCCTCATCGGCCTCGACCAGCTCGCGCTCCTGGCGTTCGGCTTCCTCTTCGGGCTGCGCCAGCAGCCGGGTGAGGGTGGCCTCGTCGAGCTGTGGCTGGGCTTGGCGCCACTCGGCCAGTCCTCGCTCCAGCGTGTCACGCTCCTGGATGAGCTGTTCGATTCGCTCGGCTTCATGATGCGCCTGTTGGGTGAGCCGGGCCTGCTCGCGCTCGGCGTCGTGGCAGTGCCCGATGGCCCTGTCCCGCTGCTCTCGCGCGGCGTCCTGGCGCGCTTCCAGCGCCTGTTGCCAGGCATCGACCGAAGCATGCTCGCCGAGCAGGGCCTGGAGCCGCTGGGCGAGATCGCCGTGCTGCTGGCGCAGGGGCGGGAGCCGTTCGGCCTGTTGGGCCAGCTCCTCGTGGAGTGTGGCCCGCCTGGCCTCGAGCTGGGCGAGCTCCAGCTCGCCCTGGCGCAAGGCCTCTTCCAGTGGCGCCAGTTGGGCCTCGGCATGGGCAAGCGCCTGCAAGGTGCGCTCGCCATGTTCGCGCTCGGTATTGCTCTCACGGCGCTGGTACGCCAGCCAGGCGTCGCGTTCGGCGGCATCGATGGCATTGAGCTCGGCATGCAGCGGGTGTCCGGCCAAGGCTTGTTGCGCCTGGGCCAGACGCTCTTCGGCCTCATGCAGCTCCTGACGGCAGCGGATCATGGATGCCATGACGGCACGATATTCCCCTTCCAGCTCGTCGCGCTCATGCTGGGCTCGTTCCCGTGCCTGCCTGGCCTCGGTCAGCTGTTGTTCTTCCTGCGCCTGTTGGGCGGCCAGCTGGGCCGCCTCGGGCGTTTCGGGTGGCCGGTGTCGGTAGGGGTGTTCGAGCCCGCCGCAAACCGGGCAGGGCTCGCCCTCCTGCAGCGCCTCGCGCAGCCGCGTCACGCTCTCGCTGCGGGCGGCGCGGCTACGTTCGATGAAGTCGCGCAAGGTGCTGTAGTGGCGCTCGCGCTCATCGAGCCGCTCCCGGGCGGCCTTGCCCTGCTCGGTCAATTGCCCCTGGCGCGCCTCATCCACGCCCAGCTGTTCGGCCAGCTGCCGTCGGGCCTGCTCGGCTCGGCGCGCCTCCTGCCAGCGGCTTTCCAGCTCGCCCAGGGCCAGACTACGCCGCGCCGCCCGGTCGTGGGCCTGCTGGACGGTTTGACGTGCGTCATCGAGCCGTTCGTGGCTGCCCATCAGCTGGCGCAGAGTGGCCCGCCACTCGTCACGTCGCTGCCTGTGCTCGAGCTGCCTGGCCTCGACCTGTCTGCGCTGCCCGGCTAGCTCATCGGCCTGCTGGCGGCAACTGCGGTGGCGCGTCTCGAGTTCGGCCAGTTGCTGTTCCAGGCTGGCAAGTGCCTGGGCATGCTCGCGGGCCTGGCGCAGGGTGGGGTCGGCCTGCCGTCGCGCCTGGGTGGCGTCGTTCAGTTTCTGCGCGGCCTGGTCCCGGGCCTGTTCGGCATCCTGCTGGGTGGCCCTGGCCTGGTCGAGGTTCTGTCGGGTCCGGCGATGGGCGTCTTCCAGCGTGGCGATCTCATCGGGTAGCGCGGCCTGGCGCAGCAGGCGGTGGCGCTGGGGGGCAAGCAGTCGGCGGCATTTACGGTCGGCTCTTGCGTCGGCGAGCGCGTGCCAGCGCGTCTCGACGTCGCGCTGTTGCTTTAGCCCCTCGACGTAGGCCTGGCGCAGCCGCTCGTCAGCGGCGTGCCACTGCTGGTAGGTCTCCAGGCGCTTGGCCTGTTGCTGCAGGTCGGCCAACTCGCGCTCGGCGGCATCGGCATTGCGCTCCAGCTCCGCCCGGGCCTCTGGCTCGGCGGGCAGGTCGTCCGCAAGCCGGGCATGGAGCGTATCGACGCGCTTCCTGGCCTCGCTGGCGCGGCGGTAGGCGGCCATGGAGATTCGCGAATACTCGGCGGTGCCGGTCAATCGTTCGAGCAGGTCGCTGCGTTCGTTGTCGTCAGCCTTGAGGAACGCGGCAAACTCGCTCTGTGCCAACAACACGGCGCGGGTGAACTGGTCGAAGGTAAGGCCCAGCCGCTCCGGCAGCAGGCGGTCGAATTCGCGCTTCTGAACGGTGAGCAGGCGCTCGCCGTCGAGATCGCGTAGCGACTGCTCCACGGCCTGCAGGCGACCGCTGGCCTTCTCGCGGGCGCGGCGCACGGCCCAGCGGGCGCGGTAGCGGCGGCCATCGCGGCCGAGGAAGTCGACCTCGGCGTAGCCGCTGGCCGTGCCCCGGCGCAGGAGCGTGCGGGGGTCGGCGGTGCTCACCGTCTCGCCCTCGACGTCGGGCAGCGGGGCGTCGCGTACCGGCGCCTGGCGCAGTCGCGGCGTGTTGCCATAGAGCGCGAGGCACAGGGCGTCGAGCAGGGTGCTCTTGCCGGCGCCGGTGGGGCCGGTGATGGCGAACAGGCCGGCATCGCTGAGTGGCGGTGCGGTGAAGTCGAGCTCCAGCGGGCCGGGCAGCGAGGCGAGGTTGGCCAGGCGCAGGGCGAGGATTTTCATGGGCGGCCCTCCGCGCTGGCGTCGTCCGTTTCGCCGTCGAGCACGTCCTGCAGCAGCCGGTCGAAGTCGGCCAGCACGTCGGCGTCAGGCGCTTGGCCCCAGCGGGCTTCCCAGGTGCGCTCGAAGAGCTTTCTCGGGCCAAGCTGTTCCAGGTCGACTCGCTCCGGTGCTTCTTCACCTTCGAACCGGGGCAGGCGACGCTCGAGGCGCAGCAGGCGCAGCGCCTTGCCCTCCAGGGTGGCCTCCACACGGGCGCGCAGGTCGGGCACGGGGGCGCTGAGCGAGACGCGTACCTCCAGCCAGGGCCAGCGCTCGCGTGGCAGCTCGGGGTCGTGGGGTAGCGCCGCCAGTTCGTCCAGCACCGCCTCAAGCTCGCCGGGGCCGACGCGATGCATGGCCACGGGCCGCGGCACGGGTATCGCCTCCATTGTGGCAAGGGAGTCCCCCTCGAGTACCGCTTCCACGACTTGATGGGGGTAGGCCACCTCGCTGAAGTCCAGCGGCAGCGGGCTGCCGCTGTAGCGAATGCGTGCCTCGCCGACCTGCTGGGCACGGTGCAGGTGGCCCAGTGCCACATAGGCAATGTCGGGAGGAAAGAGGCCGGCCGAGATCGACTCCTCGCCACCGATCACGATGGGCCGCTCGCTGGCCTCGGACACGGCGGCGCCGTGCAGGTGGGCGTGGCTCATGGCCACCAGCGCCTGGCCGGGACGGCGGCGCTTGCGTGCGGCGGCGATCAGCTGCTCGTGGACGCGGGAGATGCCTGTGACGTAGTCGTTGCGTCGCTCGCCTTCGCTGACATTGTCGTGGACCAGGCCGTGACCGGTGACCTCGGCAGGGCGCAGGAAGGGCAGAGCCAGGCACCAGGCCCGGGCCTCCCCCGAAGCGTCGGTCAGCGGTACCAGCAGGCGCTCGGCATCGAGCGTGCCGTCGTCGAGCCAGCTCACCCGGCCCAGCGCATGGGTGCGCAGGCGGCGCATCAGCGGCGCCGGCAGCTCGATGCGGTTGCCGCTGTCGTGATTGCCGGCAATCAG
Organism: Billgrantia hypersalina; assembly: GCF_052584175.1. Taxonomy (NCBI): domain Bacteria; kingdom Pseudomonadati; phylum Pseudomonadota; class Gammaproteobacteria; order Oceanospirillales; family Halomonadaceae; genus Billgrantia; species Billgrantia hypersalina. Next base: position 105,300 of record NZ_JBMIQI010000006.1, on the reverse strand, counting down.
CACGATGTCGAGTTGGGGCAAGCGCTGGTGGGCGGTAACGATGAAGTCGTAGAGCAGCTCCTGGGCGCGCAGCGAGGGGTTGACCACGTCGAAGACGTCGCCGGCCACCAGCAGGGCGTCGGCCTCGCGCGCTTCAAGCGTGTCCAGCAGCCAGTCGAGAAACAGGCGGTGTTCGGCATGGCGCTCCTGGCCGTGGAAGGTCTGGCCCAGATGCCAGTCGGCGGTATGGATCAGCTTGAGCACGGTGTCCCTCGTCGTCGGTTCTGCGCCGATGATACACGATCACCTCCCGGCTCCGTCGTTACCGGCTGGCCTTGGGTAGTGAACGGCGACCGCCTACACTGCCGAACCATCAACGTTGTGCAAGGAAGCCAGGATGACACCACTGCATGAATGGACCCCCACTCCCGAGAAGGCTATCGCGTTGCAGCGCGAGCTGGCACCACGCATCGAGCGTGAGGATCGGCTCGCGGCAGTGCGCCACATCGCCGGTGTCGATATCGGCTTCGAGCAGGGCGGCGAGATCACCCGCGCGGCCGTGGTGGTGCTGGCCTGGCCCGGCGACCCGTTTGTTGGACTCGAGATCGTGGAGCAGGTGGTGCACCGCGAGCCGACCCGCATGCCCTACATCCCCGGACTGCTCTCCTTCCGTGAGATTCCGGCGGCGCTGGCGGCCTTCGCCAAGCTCGAGACGCGACCCGAGCTGGTGATGGTCGACGGCCAGGGTATCGCCCACCCGCGCCGCCTCGGCGTGGCCTCGCATTTGGGATTGTGGCTCGACCTGCCGACCATCGGCGTGGCCAAGTCGATTCTCTGTGGCCGGCATGAAGCCGTACCGGAGGCGCGTGGCGCCTGGATGCCCCTGATGCATCGCGGTGAGACGGTCGGTGCAGCGCTGCGCAGTCGAGAGAAGGTCAAGCCGATCTTCATCTCGCTGGGCCATCGAATCAGCCTGGACACCTCGCTCGATTGGGTCATTCGCTGCCTGGGACGCACGAAACTGCCGGAGCCGACCCGGCTGGCCGACCGGCTCGCTTCTCGGCGCGGGCCGATGCCGCGCCCTGCCGATTGAGCGTCTGGCGGGGCAGGGCTCGGGTATACTGTCCTGTCATGTCCTGTCGAGCTCCGTGATGCCCCATATTCAGACGCCGGCCTGTGCCGCCACCCGAGCCTGGGTCGAGCGCTTCGTCATTGCCCATAACGTCTGCCCCTTTGCGCGGCGGGAACTGGTGCGCGATACCATCCGCTGCGTCGAGGTCGGCGCCGAGAGGTGGGAGCCCGCGCTCACGGCGATGGTCGAGGAGTGCCGCCGGCTCGATGCCAAACCCGAGATCGAGACGACCCTGATGTTGCTACGGCCTGGCCTGGAGGATTTCGACGACTATCTCGACTTCCTCGACGTGGCTGAGGCGCTGCTGGTCGAACAGGGTTATGAAGGCACCTATCAACTGGCCAGCTTTCATCCCGACTACTGCTTCGACGGTGCCGAACCAGGCGACCCGGCCAATTTCACCAACCGCTCACCCTGGCCGATGCTGCACCTGCTGCGCGAGGCGGGACTGGAGCAGGCCCTGGCTCACTATCCCCATCCCGAGGCGATTCCGGAGCGCAATATCGAACGGATGCGAGAGTTCGGCGCCGAGCGGCTGGCCGATGAGCTGGCGGCGCTGCGCCGCCAGGCTGGATAACGCCTAGACGATATCGAGCGGCACTTTCCTGCTGGGCGCAGGAAAGGCCTCGTCGAGGCGAGCCAAGGCCTCATCGTCGAGGGTCACCTTGAGTGCGCCGGCGTTCTGCTCGACGTGTTCCGGCTGGACCGCCTTGGGAATGGCGATGGCATCACGCCGGCCGGCTACGGAGCGAATCGCCCAGGCCAACAGCAGCTGGGCGGGCGTGATACCGAGCCCGGCAGCAATGTCTTGCACGGTGGGATGACCGAACAGGTCCTGGCGCAACTTGCCGGCCTGGGCCAACGGGCAGTAAGCCATCAATGGCATGTTCAGGCGCTGCATCTGCGGGCGCAGGGCATATTCGATACCACGCGAGCCCAGGTGGTAGAGGACCTGGTTCACGGCGCAGGCGTTGCCACCGGGCAGGGCCGCCAGCACTTCGAGTTCGTCCACGTCGAAGTTGGAGACGCCATAGCGGCGGATCTTGCCCTGCTCGCGCAGTCGCTCGAAAGCCTCCAGGGTCTCCGCCAGCGGGATGTTCCCGGGCCAGTGGAGAAGGTAGAGGTCGAGATAGTCGGTACCGAGCCGCTTCAGGCTACGCTCGCAGGCCGCAATGGCACTGTCGCGGCCTGCGTTCCAGGGATAAACCTTTGATACCAGAAAGGCCTGGTCACGGCGGCCGGCCAAGGCGTCGCCGACGACTTCCTCGGCGCCACCGTCGGCATACATTTCCGCCGTGTCGATCAAGGTCAGGCCCATTTCCAGACCGAACTGCAGGGCGCGTACCTCATCGCGGCGGGGTGCCAGGTTCTCGCCCATGTACCAGGTGCCCTGACCGATGGCCGGCAGGGTGACGGCGGGTTCGCTGTCGGTGGCGCCAAGCGTCACTTGGGGAAGCAGTGAGTCCATGCTGTCACTTATTTGTGAAAATTAATTCCATAAGGTTGCGCCATGGGGATGGCGAAGACAAGTCCATGCGCTATGGTGAGAGTGGCGACGTCCATCGGCGTCGTCCTTCTTTGCCCATTCTCTTATCGCAAGGAGTCGACCACACATGAGCATGACGAAAACCGGTAGCGCTGTCTGGCAGGGTAGCTTGAAAGAGGGCAAGGGTCAGGTTTCGACCCAGAGCGGTGCACTCGATGACAAGCCCTACAGCTTTGCCAAGCGCTTCGAAGGCGAGCCCGGCTCCAACCCCGAGGAGCTGATCGGGGCGGCCCACGCCAGCTGCTACTCCATGGCGCTGTCGATGATCATGGGCGAGGCGGGATTGACCCCTGAACGCATCGCCACCGAGGCCGCCGTGACCCTCGAGCAGGACGACGGGGGCTTCAGTATCACCAAGATCCATCTCACCACCCGGGTGCGCAGCCCCGGCGCCGATGCCGCTGCCTTCCAGGGCGCTGCCGACAAGGCCAAGGAGGGCTGTCCGGTTTCCAAGCTGTTCAAGGCCGAGATCACCCTCGACGCTGAACTGGAGAACTGAGCCGGGCCGGAACGGCATCCGCTGGCGGCCACCTTCGGGTGGCCGCGCTAGTTTGGGGCAGCCTGAGTCGAGGCCATGGTGCGCCTTGCGGCATCGACCAGGGCGCGAACCAGTCGCTGCTGCGGTCGATTGAAGATCAGCCACTCGGGATGCCACTGCACGCCGATCAGGAACTCGTGATCGCGCGACTCGATCCCCTGGACCAGGCCATCGCGATCGCGGGCGACGATGTCGATGCCGCGCCCCGCTTCTTGTACGGCCTGGTGGTGCAGGCTGTTGATACGGCACCAGCTCACCTTGAGAATGCGATGGAGCTGGGTGTCGGCCACGATATCGACGGTCTTGCGCGGCAGCACGGTACGCCTGCGCTTGAGCCCTTCATGGGTGGTGTAGATATCGGGGTCCAAGGTGCCGCCGAGGTGCACGTTGAGCATCTGGGCACCACGGCAGATACCCAGCACCGGCTTGCCTTGCGGGATGAAGCGTTCCATCAACTCCAGTTCCAGCTCGTCGCGCTGAGGGTCGAGGCGTACGTCCAGCTGTACCTCGCCACCGTAGAGGTGGGCCTGGATGTCGTCGCCGCCGCCGATGATCAGGCCGTCGAGCATCTGAGGCAGCGGACGTGAAGGGGACAGCCGCAGCGGACGACCGCCATGGCGCCATACGGCGAACCAATCGAACCACCAGGCGATGCGACTCTTGTAATCCGACGTGGTAATGCCGATGAGAGGGCGTGTCATGAGGGGGAGCGGACCTCCTTGAGCCAATGGCGCAGCCTGCCGACCATGCGGGCCATGAGCGATTGGGTATGAAGGTTGACGTAGCGCTGCGCACGTTCGAGCAATTCCTTGCGGTCTGCCGCGAGTCGCTCCACGGCTACCCAGCGGTTCCATTCCACCACGGCGCCCCAACCGCGCTGTGACAACTGGGCATTGGGCAAGCGGTAGTGGAACGTGGGGCGAGGCTTGATCAACCCGTTGCGAAACAGCTCATGGGGATGATCGGGGCAGAGGTAGGCAAATAGCGGGTAGAGGTCGAGCTCACGATTGCGCGTGGGGTTGAAGCTGATGTAGTCGTCGATCAGCGTCTCCAGATCCGGTTCATAGCCCGGGTCGAGCACGTGAAGGGCAAAGTGCTTGGGGAAGGGGTTAGCGTGGGGCAGTACCTCACGAGTGATGTCGATGTCGATCTCCCGCCGCAACCAGGCTGCCATCAACAGGAAGGCGCGCAACTGCTGCAGGATGTCGTCGGGGTCCTGGCTCGCCACTTCGGGATTGAGATGCAAACCGAAGCCGTACAGCAGGCTGGCGTCGGTGCCCTTGGCGCCGTGGGCGTGAAGCGCGGCAAAGAGACGATCCAGCTGGTTCAACTCGTTCCAGGGCACCGGCGGGCAGACGATCTCGGTCGGGACCAGCCCCATGACGACGTCACCGATCAGCTCACGTGTCTTGTGGTGGAACTCCAGGCGCATCTGGTGGCGCTGGCGCTCCCACTCGGTGTCGCTAGGCGACGCCTGCTCCAGCAGCTTGGTGTCGGGATGGGCGTACTGGGTGTCGAGTTCAATGACGAAATCGCCCCAGCGGGTATCCTCGACTCTCAACCGATGGGGGCTGATCAGCCTGAGCTCGCCGCCGAAGAGGTCGCGGACCAGCTCGCCGGTCTGCTGGGGTGGCAGTCCGGCAAACTCGATCTCAACGCCTACCCGTCGGGTCCTACCTTGGACATTCAGCGGCTCGGGTGGTGATTGCGGCAGCATGAAGGCATCCTGTGCGACTCGAGAGTCTGAACGCCAGCCTAGCACAGTGCGGTACTAAGCCGGCAGGGGCCTATCCCTGTACTACTGTTGTTCGAGGGCCAATGGCAGAACGGGCAAGGAAGTGTATGGACATACCTGGAGGATGTATCCGAAACATACTGGCCGGTCCTTGGCGAGTGGCGGCTCGCATCGGGTGGCTAATTGCGATGCTCGCGGCGCTGGGAGCCGTTGGGCCGTCGCAGGCCCAGTCGCTCTCGCTCGGGGGGCTGGGGCAGGACGAACCGGCGGAGACGGAGGGTCACGACGCCGAGGCGTTCCAGCAATCGCTGAATGACGTGATAGCCACGCTGGAAGACGAGGAGCGTCGCAGCGCCCTGCTTGGCGAGCTGCGCGACATCCAGCAGGTGCACGGCGGGAACGTCGCGGAAGGCGACGCCATCCAGCGCCAGGGCCTGCTCGGCGCCCTGGCCGAGACCCTCAGTGAGCTGGGCGAACAGGCCGAGGCCGGGGAATCGCCCATCGACGACTGGCAGCGCCAGCTGGAACGGGGTTGGCAAGACCTCAGCGCGTTGGTGGTGCGTACGGGAACACCGCAACTCCTGCGTTCGGCCTTCGATGGCGCCGTGCTGCTGGGCATCTGGATAGGCGCGCTGGCCTCACTGATCGCACTGGGCAGGAAGCTGTTCGTACGTCGCGAGCTGCCCCTCGATCTGCCTCGAGAGCCGCGCGGCTGGCTGCTGGCGCTGCATTTCCTGCGCCGCATGCTGCCCTGGGCGCTGTCGTTCGTCATCGTCATGAGTCTCGCGCAGATGTTGCCGCCCAACCCGGGGCGCACACTGGCACTGGTGGTTGCCTACCTGGCCCTGTGCGGTCGTACCCTGTCGGTCATTGTCGAGTGCGTGGTATCGGTATTCACCCGCGGCCACCGCTTTCCGGCGGTGCAGATCATCCAGCAGCAGGCCCTGCGCACGCTGTTCCTGATCGGTGCATTGATTGCGCTGGGTGACGCGCTCAACTCGGCGCGCCTCTCCTGGCAGGTGGGCGAAGAACTGGCGGCGCTGGGCTCGGTGCTGGCCAACATGCTGGCGGCCCTGCTCAGCATTCGCTTCATCTTCAGGTTCAAGCGCCCGATCAAGCACCTGATTCGCAACCGCCCGTGGCGGGCGCGACGCGAGGGCGGCACCACCATCGAAATGGCCCGCATCGTCGGCCGGCTCTGGCATGTGCCGGCGTTGCTGATGGTGGTGGGTTCGCTGCTGGCCATCTTCATTACCGTGGGCGACGTGGGGACGGCCCTGGCTCGCTCGATCATCTCGGCATCCCTGCTCGTGCTGACCCTGGTCGTGACGCGGTTGATCCAGCGGCATAGCGAGAGACGTACCAGACGGCGCCGTATCAGCGAGTATCGGCGCCGCCTCGAGCGCTTCGGCTATGCCCTTTCCCACGTAACGGCCTGGATCGTGTTCGCCGAACTCTCGCTGCAGGTGTGGGGCGGTTCGTTGTTCGGCCTGGGGCGCGAGGGCGTAGCGGGCGTGCGCATCGGCCAGGCGCTGCTGGCGCTGGGTTTCACGGTGCTGCTGGCCTGGCTCGCGTGGATATTCGCCGATACCGCCATCCAGCGTGCGCTGGTCTCTTCCGCGCGCTCACGGGGGAGACGCGTCAATCAGGCCCGTGCCCAGACCATAACGCCGATGATTCGCAACGTGATGTTCGCCACCATCGTGCTCATCGCTGCCATCGTCGGCCTGGCCAACCTGGGCGTCAATGTCACCCCGCTGCTGGCCGGTGCCGGCGTCATCGGCCTGGCCGTGGGCTTCGGGGCCCAGACCCTGGTGCAGGACCTGATCACGGGCATTTTCATCATCGTCGAGGACTCCCTGGCGGTGGATGACTTCGTCCAGATCAACGGCCACATGGGGACGGTCGAAGGGCTGACCCTGCGCACCGTACGCCTGCGCGACCTGGACGGCATCCTGCACATCATCACCTTCAGCGTCATCCAGTCGATCCACAACATGTCGCGGCATTTCGGCATCGCGCTGATGCGCATACGCATACCGCATACCATGAAGATCGACGATGCCATCACGCTGATGCAGGAGACCGCCCAGGAGCTGCGCCAGGATCCGATGATGCGTCATTACATCTGGTCGCCGCTTGAGATGCAGGGTATCGACCGCTTCGATGAAGGCGCCGCCGTGCTGCGCATGCGTTTTCGCACTGCGCCGGTCATGCAATGGGATGTGGCGCGTGCCTACAACTTGCTGCTGAAGCAGCGCATGGAGGCCCAGGGTGTCGACCTTGGCGTACCGCGCCTGAGCGTAAGCATGGAGGGGCAGCCCGGGGAGGAGAGCGGTGCAGCAACGGGGGGGAACGACAGGAGGCCCCTGCGCGATGCCAAGGGGCGGGCGCCGGGCGAAGCCGGTATCGCCGATCCGGAAGGCGCTACCCATCCCCAGCGGGCCTCGCCGGATTCCTCCTGAGACAGCGCTGGCGTCGGGGCAGGGCCGGTTCGACATGGAAAGCGGGCCGGCATTGCCCGTAGTATGAAGTGATACGGCCGTACGGCCTGCCTGACAAGGAGCCGCGACGACGTGATCACGGTCGAACGCAAGGATAGCTTTCATCTCAAGATTTCCCGCGTACTACAGGAGGGAACCTCGCATCGGCTTGATCTCTTCCTGTTCGTGCCGGGGGAACTCGGTCTCAACGAACACGTCATCTCCGAGGACGATTTCTATTACCGGGCCATTCACGTCAAGCGCACCTATTACAGCGACAAGCACCACCTGCCGCTGGTGCTCAGCCGCCTGGCCAGTCGCGGTCGGCTGAGTACGGAGCAGTACCGCCTGAGCCTGAGCCTCTACGCTTACCAGTACGTGGTCGCGCTCGACCGTGCTACTCAGAGCCTGCTGGATACCGCGCGCGAGGTGAAGAAAGCCGAAGGCGAGGAGCGCGGCGAGGGAGATGCCAAGCCAGAGGAGGGCATGCCCCGCGGCGAGGCAGAGGGAGCGGCAGCATCCGACATCACGTCGGAGGGGCTGCACGCCAGACTTGAAGAGCTGTGCGAGCTGGCCCAGGGCATCCTGCGCCGCCTGCGACGCAACAAGCCGAACGACGAAAGTCTCTTCAAATACTACGCCAATATCGACAACTACCTCTCATGGTTCACCGAGCAGCAACTCCTGGCGCTGCTCGCGCACCTTCCGCGTGGGCGGGACTACCGGACCATTCGCGAGCGGCTGCTGGAAATATGCCTGGCCGAGAGCGAACACCGCGAACGGGCGGACTATAACGCCAGTCGCGTGATACGCGACCCGACTCGCATGTCCAACAAGATGCGGCTGCTGCGGCGTCTCATCGAGTACCCGGTCACCCTAAAGCAGCAGACCCAGGAGCTCGGCGGCGCGGAACAGAAGGCGGTCAAGGGCCTCGCCACCGGCCTGGTGATGATCTTCGTCTCCCTGGGACTGCTCCAGGCCCGCGATACCCTGGGCAACATCACCGCGCTTTTCGTCCTGTCCATGGCGGTGCTCTATGCCATGCGCGAGGTGTTCAAGGACGACCTGCGCAACACCTTGTGGCGCTGGTTGCGCAAGGGACGCCCCAAATGGCGGCGCCAGTATTTCGATGCCACCAGCGACGCCCTGGTCGGCCGTCAGCTCGAATGGTTCGACTACAAGCGTTTCGGCAAGCTCGACGAGCAGATCCAGCGCGTGCGCAAGCGCAACGTGGCACAGCGCGAGGAGAAGGTGCTGCACTATCGCTCCAGCTCACGCATGTCGCCGACGCGCTTTCTCAGCGGCTACGAGAAAACCCGCGAAACCGTCTCGCTGGATCTGTCGCTGCTGACCCGGTTGATGGACAAGGGCAGCCACCGCATCTATCGGCTGAAGGAAGGGCAGGTCGTGCGCGAGTCGGTGGAGAAACGGCACTTGCTCAACCTGGTGATTCGCGAGGAAGTCGCCAACGCGGAACCGATGCTGCAGCGCTGGAAAATCGTCATGAGCCGCTCCCGGATCGTCGATGTGGTCAAGGTGCATCAGGAGGGCGGCGAGGGAGACGAACAGGCGCGTCGCAGTGGTTGATCCGCGTTGCGAAGCGCGCCTTGAAGGCAAAGCGGCTGCTTATCAACGCCTGCTGAGGTCGGCCTGCCCGTCTTATGGGCAGGTGGATTGAGACACTTGTGAAATCGAACTAGATTTCAGGTAGCTCGACCGAAAACGCTCGCCTCGACAGGAGATGCAAGCCTATGCATGCCGCCGATGTCATGACCTCCAGGGTCATTACCGTATCGCCCGATACCGATGTTCGGGAAATCGCCCGCCTGCTGCTCGAGCACAACATCAGCGCGGTGCCTGTGGTGGACGCAGGCGACAAAGTGCTGGGCATCGTCAGCGAAGGCGACCTGATACGCCGGGTCGAGAACAACGAGGAGCAACACAAGTCCTGGTGGCTGCGGATTCTGGCTGGCGGCAACAGCGCCAGCGATTACGTCAAGTCGCATGCGCGCCTGGCGCGCGAAATCATGACGACCGAACCGATCACGATCGAGGAGAACGAACCGCTGCATCGCGTGGCCAGGCTGCTCGAGAAGCACCATATCAAGCGCGTGCCGGTGGTACGGGACGGCAAGCTTGTCGGCATCGTCAGTCGTGCCAATCTGCTGCGCGGCTTCTCGGCGACCGCTCCCGACACGGAGACATCGGTCACGACCGACGATCGCGAGATTCGCGACGCCATCCTCAAGGAGGTCGACGAGAACACCGGCGTCTGGGTCGAGCGCATCAATGTCATCGTCAGCGCGGGTGCGGTGCAGCTCTGGGGCCTGGTGGAGAGTGAGGAAGAGAAGAAGGCCGTTCAGGTCGCCGCCGAGAATACCCCGGGCGTCACATCGGTAGAGAACAATCTCGGCATGATGCCGCGTGGCGTGGGTGGCTACTGGACCTGAGCGAGCCGAGGGGCAGCCGGCCGGCTGCCCCAGCGCTTATCGCCTGGTCAGCCGATCTTGACGAGTGCCGCTTCCAGGTTGGCCAGGCTGCGCTCCCTCGCGTGCAGCTTGTCGAGGCCGAACAGGCCGATGCGAAACGCCTGGTAGGCGTCGCCTTCATCGCACATCAGCGGTACCCCACCGGCGACCTGAATGCCGGCATCGGCAAACTTGGCCACGATCCCGGCATCATCGGTGTAGCAGACCACCACGCCGGGCGCCTCGAAGCCGGGCGCTGCCACGCTGCGGTAGCCGTGGCGGGCCAGCATCTCGCGAACCTCCCGCCCCAGTGCCCACTGCTCCTCGCAGACCCGATCGAAACCGTATTCGGCGGTTTCTCTCATGATGTCGCGCAGGCGGGCCAGGCCGTCGGTGGGCATGGTGGCGTGATAGGCATGGCCGCCGTTCTCGTAGGTTTCCATGATGTTCAGCCATTTGCGGAGATCGCAGGCGAAACTGGTGCTGACGGTCTGCTCGATGCGCTCGCGGGCGCGCTCGGAGAGCATCACCATGCCGCAGCAGGGCAGGCCGCTCCAGCCCTTCTGCGGCGCGCTGACGAGCACGTCGACACCAAGTTCCTGCATGTCCACCCACAGCGTCCCCGAGGCGATGCAGTCGAGCACGAACAGGCCGTCGGCCTCGTGCACCGCCGCGGCGACCCGGCGCAGGTAGTCGTCGGGCAGCAACAGGCCGGCCGAGGTCTCGACGTGGGGAGCGAATACCACGGCGGGGCGCTCTTCGCGGATGGTGCGCTCGACCTCCTCGATGGGGGCCGGAGCGAAGGGTGACCGGTTGTCCTGAGGGTCGAGGCGACTCGCCTTGAGGACCGTGGTCGAGACGGCAATGGCACCCATTTCCAGGATCTGCGTCCAGCGGTAGCTGAACTGGCCGTTGCGAATCACCAGGCAGTGCTGGTTGGTGGCGAACTGACGCGCCACCGCTTCCATGCCGAAGGTGCCGCTGCCGGGCACGATCACGGCGCTGTGAGCCCGGTAGACGCTCTTGAGGGTCGCCGAGACGTCGCGCATCACGCCCTGAAAACGTTGGGACATATGGTTGAGCGAACGGTCGGTGTAGACCACCGAGTATTCGAGCAGGCCATCGGGGTCGACATCGGGCAACAGGCCGGGCATGGAGTTCTCCCTGGTGGTTGTAGCTTGAGCGTCATGGAACCGAAGAGGATATGTCGATTCCCGGCATTGAACCAGTGGGGGAAGCGGGGAATGTCGAGCGGGCAGGCATGCCCCTGCAGCAACCGTTCGCTGTCAAAGGAAGCCGAACTAGGGTGGGTTCCGGTATGCACCGCAGGCCATTGACCTGCGGTACTGCCTGGCCGGGAGTCACTTGTGGCAGAAGTAGACCCTGGCCGGCGGGATGTTGATGGGCTCGAAGGTGCTCTCGACGCGAGAGAACGTTTGACGCAGATCGGATGAAACCTTGGGTGAGAACTGGTAGATCAGCATCGAACCCTCCGGTGCCAGGGCCTCGCGGCTACCCAGCAGGATACGCTCCCGGCAGTCGGCCGGCATGGTGCTGAACGGGAGGCCCGCCACCACGTAATCGGCAGCCGGAAGGCCCAGCCGCTCCAGTTCGGCTTCGATGGTTTCGGCCGAGCCGGCGATCACCTTCAGTCGCGGGTCCGACATCGAGCGGTTGAGGAATTCGACGAAATCGTCGTTGGTCTCGATGACCACCAGGGTGGCGTCGGGATGCAAGCGGTCGAGGATCTCTCGGGTTATGGTGCCCACACCCGGCCCGTATTCGACGATGACCCGCGCTCGCTCCCAGTCGACGGGTTCCAGCAAGCGACGTATCAGAAAGGAAGAGCTGGGAATGATCGAACCCAGCATGCGCGGATGCTTGAAGAAATTGCGGGCGAACAGCGACAGTTGAGCCCGTCGCTCGGGGGCTGCCACGACCGAGGGTCGCTCTTGAACCGCCATGGGCATTCCTCCTTCAGTTGTAGCTGAACATGCCTCCACTCTAGGCTAGCCTGAGCCAGCGTGAAAGTTCGGGATGTCTTGCGCTGCACTTGTGGCGGGGTAGCCCCGGGTCCGGCACCCTCCGCGCCTGATCTCGACGCGGCTTTTGGTTACCATGCAGGGCTGGGCGCCCGGAGAAGGGCACGAGTCACAGGAGCACTGCGTGAACGATTTCGTGATCATCGGTGGCGGGGTCATCGGGATGCTGACCGCCTGGCAGTTGGCCGAGGCCGGTCATGGCGTCACCCTGGTGGAGCGGGGGCGCTGTGGCCAGGAGGCTTCCTGGGCCGGTGGCGGTATCGTCTCGCCGCTTTACCCCTGGCGCTATAGCGAGCCCGTATCGCAGCTTGCGCGTGACGCGGGGTCGCGCTATGCCGAGCTGGCCGAGAGGCTACTCGAGTGCACCGGCATCGATATCGAGTACCGCCAGCAGGGGATGCTTTATCTGCGGGTGGATGACGCCGAGCGTGCATCCACCTGGGCGCAGCGCCATGGCTGGCCGCTGGAATGGGTCGATGCGGACTTCATCTATGCCCAGGAGCCCTGGCTGTGCGAAGGGGTCATTGAAGGATTGTGGATGCCGACCCTGGGCAGCGTGCGGAATCCGAGGCTATGCCGGGCACTGCGAGCGCGACTGGATTCGCTTTCCAACGTGTCGCTGATCGAGAATGCCGCCGTGGAGCGGCTCGTCATCGAGCGGGGACATGCCTGCGGCGTGGAAATCGCGCAAGGGCGCGTCAATGCCGACCGGGTCGTCCTGTGCAGTGGGGCCTGGAGTGGCGTGCTGCTCGCAGAGCATGATGTCGCGTTGCCGGTGAGACCGGTCAAGGGGCAGATGATGCTGTTCGCCACGCCCTCGATGCCTGGCGGTCGCCGGCTGCTCGAGCGCGTGGTGCTGGCCGACGGACGCTACCTGATTCCACGCGCCGACGGGCGGGTGCTGGTCGGCTCGACCCTGGAGCAGACCGATTTCGACAAGCGCACGACCGAGGAGGCGCGCGAGTCCCTATGGCACAGCGCCGTGTCCATGCTGCCGGCGCTGGCTGAATGCGAGATCGAGCACCACTGGGCCGGGCTGCGGCCGGCGGCACCGGACGGCATTCCCTTCATCGGCCCGGTGCCGGGGATCGAGGGGCTCTTTGTCAACGCCGGGCACTACCGCAACGGGCTGGTGCTGGCGCCTGCGGCAACCCGACTACTGGTCGACCAGCTGCTGGATCGCGAACCGGCCATCGATCCCGCTCCCTATCGCCCCGACCGTCGGGTCAGGGCGGAACGGGCCATACCGCCGCTCGTTGGGCAGGCCTAGCCACGCTGGGCAGCCTGGATGGCCGTCAGCGCGATGGTGTAGACGATGTCATCGACCAGGGCGCCGCGCGAGAGGTCGTTGACCGGCTTGTTGAGTCCCTGCAGCATCGGCCCCACGCTGACCACGCGTGCACTGCGCTGCACTGCCTTGTAGGTGGTATTGCCGGTATTGAGATCGGGAAAGACGAATACCGTGGCCCGCCCGGCCACCGGCGAATCCGGCGCCTTCTGGCGGCCGACGCTTTCGATGGCCGCGGCGTCGTACTGCAGCGGGCCGTCGATCAGCAGGTCGGGGGCCCGTTCACGGGCCAGGTGCGTGGCCTGGCGCACCTTGTCGACGTCGGCGCCGCTGCCCGATTCCCCGGTGGAGTAACTGATCATCGCCACCCGCGGCTCGATGCCGAAGGCCTGGGCAGAGCGCGCGCTCTGGATGGCGATCTCGGCCAGTGCCTCGGCGTCCGGATCCGGATTCACCGCGCAGTCGCCGTAGACCACCACCTGCTCCGGCAACAGCATGAAGAAAATCGACGACACCTGGCGATACCCGGGGGCGGTCTTGATCAACTGGAAGGCGGGACGCACGGTGTTGGCGGTGGTATGCACGGCGCCCGAGACCAATCCGTCGACCTCGTCGAGTTGCAGCATCATGGTGCCGAGCACCACATTGTCCTGCAGCTGATCCTCCGCCGTCAGCTCATTTACCTTGCCGCTTCGCCGCGCCACCATGGGCGCCACGTAGCGCGCGCGGATGCCCTCGGGGTCGAGGATCTCCAACCCTTCCGGCAATTCGATTCCGCGATTTCGCGCCACCTCCTCGACTTCCTCGCGGCGGGCCAGCAGCACGCAGTCGGCGATGCCGCGGCGCTGGCAGATGGCCGCAGCCTCCACGGTACGCGGTTCGTTGCCTTCGGGCAGTACGATGCGGCGGTTGGCGCGCTGGGCCAGCTTGACCAGCTGATGGCGAAACGCCGAGGGCGACAGACGCCGCGTGAAGCCGCGGCTCAGGTGATCCTTGAGCCACTGCAGGTCCAGGTGCCCGGCGACGAAGCGTGTCACCTGCTCGGCGCGCTCCAGGTCGTCCATGGGAATGTCGTTGCTCATGCGACCCAGGTTCTTGGCCGTGGTGAAACTGTCGGTGTCCACCGCCAGCACCGGCATGCCGGTCTTGAGTGCCGGCCGGCACATCTCGATCATGTTGTCGTTGGGCATGAAGCCGTTGGTCAGCAGCACGCCGGCCATGGGGATGCCGTTCATGGTGGCCAGCGCCGAGGCGAGCACGATGTCGTCGCGATCGCCCGAGGTGACGATCAGGCTGCCGGGGCGGAACACATGCAGGGCGTTGGCGGCACTGCGTGCGCACAGGCTGGTGGAGAGTACACGGCGCGTGGCGGCGTCGCCTTCGTTCAGCATGCGGGCATTCAGCGCCCGCGCCACGTCGATGACCCGCGGCGCGATCAGGGTCGGGTTGTAGGGCACCACGCCGATGAGATGAAAACGGTCGGTGGCAAGCGCGGGGGAGTGGCGGCGCAGCTCCGCTAGGAAGGCATCGTCGAGCACGACGCTGCTGGTGCCCGGGGCCAGCGCCGGCTCCTCGGCGCCGGGCAGGTTCTGCATGCGCATCAGGATGCAGCCCAGGGTACGGGCGGAGCCCACTCCGCCGAAGGCGCGAGCATGCATGTCGAGCTGTTCCGCCAGCGCTTCCGGAGCGGTGGCGTCGCCGCTGCCGACTAGGATGGTCCGTGCATTGAGCGCGTGGGCCAGTTGGGCATTGAGCTGCGTGGCGTAGGTGCCTTGTGCGGTGGGCACCACGCCCTCCACCACGATCAGGTCCGGCGTGTCGCCTTCCTGGTTGTCGACGGCCTGATCGAAGAGCTCGATCACCTGCTCCATGAGTACGTCGATACGATCCTGGCGCAGCAGTCGCTCCATCTCGGCCTGGCCAATGGGGGCCGGCGGGCGCAGCCCGAGCGTGCTGCCGACCAGGGCGGTGGAGCGGTCGGGGCCGGGGCCGTTGAGCTCATCCTGACGGAACGGCTTGAGGAAGCCGGTCTTGAGGCCAAGGGTATCGAGAGCTTGCATCAGGCCCAGGCTGGCCGAGGTCAGGCCGACCCCGACACTGGTCGGCACCATGAGCAGAACCTGAGTCTGCGGGCGTGCGTCTTGCGGCGTCATGCGGTGGCCTCTCCCAGTCTCTGACGGGTTTCGGTGGCGATCTGCCCCTCTTCATCGGTGGGAATCACCCAGAGCTGGCGACCTCCGGCGTCGATGCGACCCTCACGGCCTCGGATCGTCTCGCTGTTCACGGTGCGGTTGAGTTGCAAGCCGAAGTGCGGCAGCAGCGCGATGACCCGTTCGCGCACTTCGGCCGAGTTCTCGCCGATGCCACCGGTGAATACCAAGCCATCGAGGCGGGGCAGGGCACAGGTAAGGGCGGCCAGCGACTTGGCGATGCGGTAACAGAACACTTCGATGGCGAGAATGGCGCCTGCATGGTCTTCTGCGGCGGCGGCTTCCAGTTCGCGCATGTCGTTTGTCAAACCCGACAGTCCCAGCAGGCCACTCTCGCGATTGAGTACTTCATCGATGCGCTCGAGCGGCCAGCCCAGCTGGCGCGAGAGATGTGCATGCAGGCCCGGGTCGACGTCACCGCTTCGCGTGCCCATGGCCACGCCTTCCAACGGGGTGAGGCCCATGCTCGTGTCGAGGCTTTGGCCCTGCCAGACGGCACAGGTGGAGCAACCGTTGCCCAGGTGGGCGGTGAGCCAACCGCCCCCACCGAGCCCGCTCAAGGCATCGGCCCGCCGGCTGACATAGGCGTGGCTGGTGCCGTGGAAGCCGTAGCGCCGGATGGCATGATCGCGGTAGAGCGCTTCAGGCAGGGCGTAGCGATAGGCCCGCGGTGGCAGGCTTTGGTGGAAGGCGGTATCGAAGACCGCCACCTGCGGCAGGTCGGGAAAAAGTCGGCGGGTGGCCGTGACGCCTTCCAGGTTGGCGGGGTTATGCAGCGGAGCGAGGGCCGCGGTCCGTTCGATGGCGACCACCACCTCGTCGTCGATCAAGGCCGCACGCGTGAAGTGTTCCCCGCCGTGCACGATACGATGTCCCACCGCCACTGGTAGACGCCCCTCCAGGCGCTCGAGAATAGCCTCCAGCGCCCGGGTATGGTCGGCGTCGGCCAGTGCCTGTTCGAAGGGTTCGCCTTGGCTGTCGGTTCCCTTCAGCCGGGCGCTGCCGCTGCCCAGGCGCTCGGCCAGCCCGGACAGTCGCGGCAGTTCGGGGTTCCCCGGCACCAAGGCATACTTGATCGAAGAGGAACCGCAGTTGATGACCAGTACCGAAGTGTCCATGGCATCTCCATGTGGCAGGCTGTAGGGCCAGCATAGTCGTAAGACCTTAGTCTATCACTCTCATACTTGCTGGCCCTGAGTTGCGTCATGTTGTGCCTTTTTTACGTGACGTTTGGGCCATGGCGCGCGAACGCTGGCATGCTGTGCGCTTCGCCTGCCTGGATACCTTCTCATGCCCGCTCCTTCATCACGCTCGCCCATCCTGATGCCTCGTCATGTCGCTATCGCGATCCTGGTCACCGTGGCGACGCTGTTTGCCAGCAATCACGTTGCCGCGCGCCTGGCCTTCGACGAGGGTACCGGGCTGCTGCTGGCCGTGCTGGCGCGATCGTCAATGGCGCTTGCGGTGCTCGTCGTTCTGTTCCTGCTGCAGCGCAAGCGCTTCGTCTTTCCGGCCGGGGCCGGTCGCTGGCAGCTCATGGCGGGCTTGATGGTGGCCGTCCAGAGCCTGTGCCTGTATTCGGCGGTGGCGCGCATCCCGGTCGTGGTGGCGCTGCTGCTGATGAACACCTTTCCCATCCAGTTGGCACTGCTGACCTGGGCGCTGGGCGGCCCGCGGCCGACGCTGCGGGCCGCGCTTATCATGGCCGCGATCCTGGTAGGGCTGGTGGTGGTACTCGACGTTCCCGCCTGGTTGGCTTCACCCGAGGCGCTTGGCTCGGAATGGTTGCCTGGGGTGGCCTTCGGGCTGGGGGCGGCAACGGCTTTCGCCTGCGCCCTGTGGATCACCGAGCATCACCTGAGCGAGGTGGGTAGCACCCTGCGTAGCCTGCTGACCATGTTGACGGTGCTCGTCGTGATGCTGATGGCCGGCGCGCTGCAACTGGTGCCGGGCGGCATGGCGCTGCCGGCCAGTCCTACGGGATGGGGCGCGCTCGTAGCGCTGGCGCTGCTCTACAGCGTGGCGTTCTCGGTGCTGTTCATCAGCGTGCCGCGGCTGGAGATGGCCCGCAACGCACCGGTGATGAATGTCGAGCCGGTGGCCTCGCTGCTGCTGGGCTACCTGGTGCTGGGGCAGATGCTGTCGGGAACCCAACTGGTGGGTGGCGCGATCGTGCTGGGCGGTATCGTCGTGCTCAGTCTCTCCCCGCGCTGAGCTTGACTCATCCGCCTGGCCTCGCTTGCCCTGGAAACGATTCTGTACCAGACTGGTTTGGCGTGTAAGGAAACAGTGTTTTTTAATGGAGGTGAGAGATGAAACCGCTAGCCATCACCGCAGCTGTTGCCGTCGCCAGCGCCTTTACCGTCTCGGCCCAGGCCCAGCAGGTCCAGACCCAGGGGCAACAGACCCAGACTCAGGGACAGCAATCGCAGACCCAGGGGCAACAGGCCCAGACTCAGCCTCGCTCGCCGAGCCAGGGGCAGAATCAGGCCCGGCGTAGCCAGCCTCGTAGCCAGGCACCGGGCCAGATGCCCATGTATCCACGTACCTATGTCGGTGCCGACGCCATGTTCTGGGATCTAGACTACGAACATGGCGACGATGGCGACAGCGTGGGGCTGCGCCTCAACGGCGGCGCCCAGTTCAACGACTATTTCGGGGCCGAGGCCCATCTGGGTACCGGCGGCTCCGATGGCGAGGCCGAGCTTGATTACCTGGTTGGCGCCTACGCCAAGGGGATCCTGCCGCTTTCCCAAGAGTTCCGCCTCTACGGCCTGGCCGGCTTCACCGAGGTCGATTTCGACACCGGTAGCGAGAACGGCTTCTCCTACGGGGCGGGTGCCGAGTTCGACGTGGCGCCCAACCTGGCCATCGGCGCCGATTACATGCGCTACCTGGACAAGTCGGACTACAACTTCGATGCCGCAAGCGTCGGCATTCGTTACCGTTTCTGAGCCGAGAAGCCAATCACTGGAGCGTGACAGCGCCCCCGGCCATGCCGGGGGCGATTCTCTGCGGCAGGCTCGTGATCATCGCCTCCCCGGCCATTCGCCGTTCTCCTTCCAATGCGTCAACAGCGCAGGCAGGTGCTTGAGCTCCGCACTCTCAACGACCTGAACCTGCAATCCCTGCAGGTGTTGCAGCTCAGTGAGTCGCTGTCTGGCCTTGTCGAATTCGCCGCAGGCCAGCAGCACCCGGGTGGCGGCGAGCCCTGCAGAATGGTTGAGCATTTCGTGCAATCGCCCGAGGCCTTGCTCGAGGCAGGCCTCGGCGCCCGGCCGGGCGATGAAACATTCGATGAACAGCAACTGGTTGTGCTCTACCGCCAGACAGTCCGACACGACGGGTTCGGTGTTGTGCTGCCCGCTCAGGTCGAGAATGTGGGCCTCGCTATTGATTTGCGACAGCCCGGCTTCTCTGGCGCTGAGCCAGGCGTATTCCGTCAACCAGCCACCGCCGAGATAGTGGGCATCTTCCGGAGAGGTAACGGCCACGTCCCGGGGCGTGTCGCTCGACCATTCGAGCAAGCCGGCCTCTTGCAGGGCGGTCAGGGCGTCTGTAGCGGGAAAGCGCGGCAATCGGTGCAGCCGCTGGCGTTCGGCACCGGGCCGTAGCCGGTGGCTAGAGGGCACCTTGGAGGTCGTTAGCACACCCCCTTCGCCGTGAACGATGTCATGAAGTTCGCCAAGCAGGCCAGCCAGGCGATCGGCATGGTGGGCGAGGTAAAGCGTGAGAGACCTGCGCTGCTGACACGCTTCGCGCCATGTGCTGCTGTCGGAGCGTGCCCGGACCCGCTTGCGTCCGTTGGCCTGCAGATAGCGATCGATATCCAGCACCGGCTCGATGGCCAAGGTCTCGGGGGTCGAATGGGAGTCATCGCAGGTCATGCGGTAGAGGACGCCCGATTGGCTGTCCACGTACAGCCAATCGGCCAAGCAGCGCCGCATGGCCTGCTGGAACAAAAGCGCGGTAAGGGTGCCGCAGCCGCCGAGATCCAGCGTGACCGACAGGCTCGGCTCGTCGAACTGCTGGCGGTAGATGGCCTCGGCAAGCTCGTTGGCATGCTCGGCGCAACGTCGCGGCTCGTTGCAGGGAAGGCTGGGGTAGGTCTCGATCTCCGTCCCGACGGGCAGCTCATGGCGCAGCAGGATGGCCAGTCGCTCGGCAGCCTGGGGGGTTGATTGGCATGGTACCAGTACGATCCGCTGCGGGCGCAGCTGAAAAATCGGAATCAGGCTGACCTCGGGGCGCTCTGTCACCAGCGCGACGTGCAGGTGTGGCATGGCTTGCTCCTTCCGCACTTCTTCCTTGCCGATGCCTACAGGCTACAACCCAACGCTCCGCACTGTCGCCACTACGGGAAAAAAATGCCGGCCCTGGGGCCGGCACGCTGTTTATAGCAAGAGGTGGCTCAAACCTCCTTGTAAAGCTCCGCCCCTTGCTCTCGGAATTTCTCCGCCTGCTCCTCCATTCCTCGCATCACCGCTTCTCGATCGCCGTCGAGCCCCTTGTCCTTCGCGTAGTCGCGAACCTCCTGGCTGATCTTCATCGAGCAGAACTTGGGTCCGCACATTGAACAGAAGTGGGCCACCTTGGCCGAGTCCTTGGGCAGGGTCTCGTCGTGGTACTCACGGGCGGTGTCGGGGTCCAGTCCCAGGTTGAACTGATCCTCCCAGCGGAACTCGAAGCGCGCCTTGGAGAGGGCGTTGTCACGACGCTGCGCGGCCGGGTGGCCCTTGGCTAGGTCGGCGGCGTGCGCGGCGATCTTGTAGGTAATGATGCCGGTCTTGACGTCGTCCTTGTTGGGTAGCCCCAGGTGCTCCTTGGGGGTGACGTAGCAGAGCATGGCGCAGCCGTACCAACCGATCATGGCCGCACCGATGCCGGAGGTGATGTGGTCGTAGCCAGGGGCGATATCGGTCACCAGCGGGCCGAGGGTATAGAAAGGCGCCTCGTCGCAGTATTCGAGCTGCTTTTCCATGTTCTCCTTGACCAGGTGCATCGGCACGTGGCCGGGACCTTCGATCATTACCTGCACGTCGTGCTTCCAGGCGATCCGGGTCAGCTCGCCGAGGGTCTTGAGCTCGGCCATCTGCGCTTCGTCGTTGGCATCCGCCACCGAGCCAGGGCGCAGGCCATCGCCCAGCGAGAAGGCCACGTCGTACTGCTTGCAGATCTCGCAGATCTCCTCGAAGTGGGTATAGAGGAAGCTCTCCTCGTGATGGAACAGGCACCACTTGGCCATGATCGAACCGCCACGAGAAACGATGCCGGTGACGCGCTTTGCAGTGAGCGGTACGTAGCGCAACAGCACCCCGGCATGGATGGTGAAGTAGTCCACGCCCTGTTCGGCCTGCTCGATCAGGGTGTCGCGGAACACCTCCCAGGTAAGGTCCTCGGCCACGCCCTTGACCTTCTCCAGCGCCTGGTAGATCGGCACCGTGCCGATCGGCACCGGCGCGTTGCGGATGATCCACTCGCGGGTCTCGTGGATGTTCTGGCCGGTGGAGAGATCCATGATGGTGTCGGCGCCCCAGCGGATCCCCCAGGTCATCTTGTCGACTTCCTCCTCGATGGAGGAGGTCACCGCCGAGTTGCCCAGGTTGCCGTTGATCTTCACCAGGAAGTTGCGGCCGATGATCATCGGCTCCGATTCCGGGTGGTTGATGTTGCAGGGAATGATCGCTCTTCCTGCCGCCACCTCGTCACGTACGAATTCCGGTGTGATCTCCTTGGGCAGGCGCGCGCCGAAGCCCTGACCGGGATGCTGGTGGCCGAGGATACGCTCCACCTCGTCCGTTCCCAGCGCCTGGCGTCGCTGGTTCTCGCGAATGGCGATGAACTCCATTTCCGGCGTGACGATGCCCTGGCTAGCGTAATGCAGCTGGGTCACGTTCTTTCCCGGTTTGGCGCGGCGGGGCGTGCGGGTCAGGTCAAAGCGCAGCGGGGCGAGCATCGGGTCGCTGGCTCGACGCTTCCCGTATTCGCTGGTAGGGCCGTCAAGGAACTCGGTGTCGCCACGCGCCTCGATCCAGGCGCGGCGCAACTCGGGCAGGCCGCGGCGCAGGTCGATATCGGTATTTGGGTCGGTGTAGGGGCCGGACGTGTCGTAGACCAGCAGCGGGGGGTTCTCCTCGTCGGCGCCGGACGTTTTCGTCGGCGACAGCGAGATCTCCCGGAAGGGCACGCGGATGTCGGGACGTGAACCCTCGACATAGACCTTGCGCGAACCGGGCAGCGGCTGAATGGCGGCCTCGTCGACCTTGGCGGTCTCGGCGAGGAAGTGGGCGGTCTTGCTCATGGGTGTTCTCCCTTGTTGTGGGTCGTCAGGGAGGACAGCTGGGGAGGACAGGGGCAGCAGGGCGGCGCCCGGCTGCGTGTCGCTTGATCCCTACGCTGGTCCTAGCCAGTTCAGGTTCAACGGGATCCATGCTGGGCGCGCGGCGCTGCATGATCTCAGCCGTCTTCAACGGCACCCCGTCAAGCGTGGTTGCCCGCTTTCGTTGCGGGCTGGGTCGTTTCCGCCTTGAGTCGGGGCTGCTCCGGCGGCAGGCCTTCGAGGAGGCGCTGTAAATACCTCCCTGTACGCTACCTACGCCATCCATGGCTTAGGACCTCCTCTTCGGCCTGCCCCCGGCGCCCCTCGCGTCTTCGCAGCGGCACCGGTCAGGCAGTGGGCTAGTCTGCGTGATCCAGCCCCATCTGCCAGAAATCGATCTCGAGCCGGGTGGCGTCGCGGAACACCTCGACGAGCTCGCCGAAGCGCGCCGGGGTGACGTCGGCCAGGCGTGCGTCGAGCCATGCGAGCTCGGCGTCCATGGCGTTCTGGAATTCCTCGCTTTCGTACATGGCGATCCAGGCGTCATAGGGGTTGGCGCTGCCACGCACGGTGAAGGCCTGGGCGTTCAGCCAATTGGCGATCTCGCCGTAACCCACCAGACAGGGTGCGAGTGCCACATGCAGGTCGAGCAGGTCGCCGCGGTTGCCGGTATCCAGTACGTAGCGGGTGTAGGCCATCGTCGCCCGTGCCTCGGGCAGCGCGGCAAGCTCCACCTCAGAGATGCCCCATTCCTGGCAGTAGCCCACGTGAAGGTCGAGCTCCACGTCGACGATCGCCTTGAGGCCATCGTAGGCCTGGCGCAGGTCGGCCAGGGTGCGGCTCTTGTAGGCGGCGAGTGCGTAGGCGCGGGCGAAGTGGATCAGGAACAGGTAGTCCTGCTGCAGGTAGTGGCGAAAGGCGCTTTCAGCGAGAGTGCCGGCACCCAAATGACGTACGAAATCGTGCTCGACGTAGTCACGCCAGTCCGCCTGGCAGGCACGGGTGAGGTCGGTGAAGCGATAGCCCATCTTGCCTCCGGTATCGAATGGGATCCGGAGCGAACGGGAGGAAGGAAGGGGTGGCGGGCGTACGACGACGGTTGCGTGCCGCGACAGGGGCCACCGCTTGATCCCTACGCCGGTACGAGCCGGATCAGGTTCTACGGGCCCCGCCGTGACGACAGGACTGCTAGCAGTCATGTCGTATGGCGATCTCAGCCGGTTCCACCGGCACCCCGTCAAGCGTCTGGACCAGAGTCTAACAGGTCGGCCGGGACTTGCCAGTCGATCGCCGTGAAGCGTGCATCATTCGGCCAGAACGCCCAGCTGTTCGAACCAGGACTCGCTTTCAGGCAACGTCAACATGCCGGCGGGTTGCCCGCTCCAGTACCACTCGCGGGCGTTGCGCAGCTGCCAGCGGCGGCGGTCACCCTCCAGTTCGATGCCCAGCCGCAGCGGCCCGTAGCGGGCGAAGGCGCGGCCCGCCAGGTGTGAGTCGCGCAGCGCGACGTTGGCAAGCAGCTCCAGACGCTCCCCGGCGTGCACGGCGAGATTCTCCAGGTGAATGGTGTCGTCTGCGAACAGCACGCGGGTCTCGCCGCGCACTTCACCCAGCGTGAGTCTGTCGCGCAGCCAGCGTCGTTCGCGGGCGGCGTCGACGAGAAGGTTGACCAGCAGGCCGCTGTCGCGCATGGCCAGGTCGAGCCGGGCATCGAGTTCAAGTGGTGCCTCCCAGCGCAGGCTTCCCTCGGGTACGACAAGCCGTGCCCACCAGCCATGCACCGGGCCACCGGTGCCGCTCTCCAGTCGGATGTCCCTCAGCGTCACCTGCGAGCCGGAGATATCGAAGTCCAGCGTTTCCAGGTCGCCATCGGCAAGGCGTGTCTCCAACGCCAGTGCCCCGCTGAGGATCTGCTCGCCGAAGGCGAGGCGGGCGTCGGGTGCGTGCAGTTCCAGGTTGCCTTCGGCACCCAGGCCTTCCAGTCGCAAGTGGGTGGCGATCCGTGCCTGGCCGGAAAGGAGTTCGACCCCGGCGTCTTCCGGCAGGTAGGCGTTGAAGGCGGCAAGGTCCGGTGCGACTACGTAAGGCATGTCGATGCTCGTGCTCAGCGTGCGCAGCCCCGTCGAGAGATCGAAGTGCTGTGCTCGGCTGTGGATGTCCAGCAGACGCCCTTCGAGCAGCGCACCCGCTCCCTCCTGGCGGCGCAGGCCGAAACGGGGCAGTGAGAGGCGAAGCTCGGCACCGGTATCGGCAGTTTCCAGCACCAGTGAGCCGTCGCCGAAGGCTTCGTAGTGCAGGAAGCGAGCGCCGAGCCGATCGGAATTCACGCGAAGCACGCTGCCGGGTGCGGCTTCGCCTTGTACCAGGCGAAGCTCGGCACCCAGGCGGCCGCCCCCCTGGATCGCCAGGCCGTGCTCCTGGGGCAAAAAGGTATTGAGAAAGCCGAGCCGGTCGAGTTGGCCATCCAGCTGCAGCGTTCCGGACATCGGCCGGCGCGGCGTCTCGCTTCCGGGCCAGTCGAAGCCGCCCTCGAGGCGCGCCCGACGGAGAACGAGCCGGGTGCGCAGCGGCTCGTCGCCATTCGTCGATGCGGTCAGTGCCAACCGGCTGCCAGAGAGGTCGATACGCTGGCGGGAGGGCACGAGTTCGCCCAGTTCGAGCGTCATGTCCAGTTCGCCCTGGAACGCCTCCCCGAGCAGGCTGCCGTCGATGGCGTCCCCCGCCAGGGTGAGGTGCCCCTGGGCACGCTCGTCTTCCAGGATAAGCCGGCCACAGCTCGTGGCACGCCCGTCGTGCAGCCGCAGCGGTACCGCTTCCGGCAGGTAGGCATTGAGCACGTCGACGTCGGGGATGCGCGCGCCGCGCCACGCTAACTGGGCCGTGCGAGGGCGCGTGGGTGACGCCTGTGCCTCCGCCGTGGCGGTGAGGGCCAACCGTTCGGCCTGCAGCAGCCGGCGCCCATCCGCGAGCCGGGTAAGATCCGCCTCGTCGAAGACGAGTTCCACGCCCACCTGCGGGTTCGGATCACCGGGGCTCAGGGCGAGATGCGCCCGGCCCGCTCCCCGGGCGTGAATGCCGAGGAAGCGGGCGCCGAGCGCCTCGGAGTGCACTGCCAGGTGGCTGCCTTCCGATGGCTGGCCGTCGTCAATGTGCAGGGCGCCGGAAAGCCGTCCGCCACCCTCCAGGGCGAGGCCGCCGCCGGCGAAGAGCCCGGCGAGGAAGGGGTCGAGCATGGCGAGATGGGCAACGCGGCCCTGCAGTTCGAGTTTCGCCGCCCACGGTGCTTCGCCGGCGAGAAGCGTGTCGTCATCCAGCTCGCGCCAGGCCAGCGGCGAGTGGAAGCGGGCGGTGGGCAGTTCCAGTTCGGTGACGAGCGGTCGCGCTTCGCCCGGAGCGGCCGCTTCGAGCTCGAAGCGGGTGCCGGAGATGTCCACCTCGCCGCGCTGCACATCGAGTTCGCCGATCGGCAAGTGCAGGGCGAGCCGACCGGTCAACGGCTGGTCGCCGAGGCGCAGGGCGATGGCTTCGCCGGCCAGGTCGAAACTACCGGAGAGGCGCTCGGCATCGTAGGCGAGCCCGCCCTGCAGCCGTGCCGAGCCGCCTTCCAGTGCCAGCGGTACCGGCTCGGGCAGGTAGCGGTTCAAGGCCGCAATGGCATCCGTCTCGGTATTGAGCCAACGCAGCTCGGCACGCTGTAGTACATCCGGCGGGTCATGCAGATGCAGGTCGGGCGCGGTGAGCTCCAGGTGGAAGCCGTCGCCTTTGAGCAGTGGAGACGCCGCCGAAGTTGGCTCCCGAATGTCGTGCATCGCGATGGCGTCGAGCGTGAGGGCGAGGTGGGCGCTCTCTTCGATCTCGGCCTCCACGGTGCCGGTGCCGTCGATCTGATAGTGCGCGCCGTCCTCCAGCCAGTGGCGCTCGTCGAGGCGCACGCTCAGCCGGGAGGAGTCGAGGCGCAGGCGGCTACCCCCGCTGTACTTCTCCGTTAGCGATACGAATGTCGCCCGCCATTTCGCCTTGGCCGTCGATCTCCAGCCAGCCCAGGGCGGAGAAGAAACGATTGAAGACGTCGTAGGCGTCGCTGCGCCCGGCCAGCTCGACGCGGCCCGAGACGAAGCGTGCCGCCTGAGGTCCGGTGTGATCGGCCAGCGCCAGTGGCGCAAGATCGAGCTCAGCCTGCATGTCCACCTGCTGCATCAGGGCGGTGTCGCCCTCGCGGATCGTCCCCTCTTCCAACTGTAGCTGCAGTGCTTTGACGGCCAGTTCGCCGGCCCCCCAGCGGATGCCTGCCAGGTTCAGGTGGCCGCTGCCCTGCAGGCGGTACTCTTCGAGGCTGACCTGGCGAATGCCTTCGGCATCGAGACGATGCAGGCGCAGTTCGCGCCCCAACAGCGAAACGAGAGAGACACCCAGGGTGGCGCGCTCGGCTTCCAGCGCATAACGGCGTTCGGCGGCTGCGCCGGCAAGGCGCAGCTCGCTGACCTGCAAGTGGCCGGGGTAGGCCGTCCAGGCGTGCTCCCACTCCAGCGTGAGGCGTGGCGTTCGGTCGAGCTGGTTGCGCGCCCAGTCGCTGGCAAGCAGGGCGTTGGCCGTCACGAGATAAAGGCCGTAGAGCGTGGCCAGGAGCAGAGCGATCCATGCCAGCGCCTTGAGCAGAGTGGGACGAATCATGACGTATCGTGGCGTCCTTGCGATGTCAGGCCTCCTCGATTCGAACATCACCATAGCCTACAGGGTAATGCCGTTGAGTCACCGCTGTGCACTGACGTTCTCAAGTCTTGGCGAGGCGTTGGCTCCTCTTGCGGTCGGGCAAGACTGAAGTCACCGTTGCTTATTTTGCCAATTGAACGTCGTTGACCTGTTTGACATCGGTGTCCTGCTCTACTGTATCCCTACCGGCGGCACAGGAATCAGTGCAAGACCTCAAGCTGTCTTTTCGCTCGAGCCATCTCTGGCTGAGCATAAAGGGCGTCGCAAATACGATGAGGTGTCTCGTCCTCTCAGCAACAAAGCGTTGTCGTAATTCGTTTTATAGTTCTTTTCGGGGGTGTCAGGGAGCAACCCCACGGGTCGGTCGCGTGAGGTACGAGCTGATTGGTTATTGAATAAGGGGGTAGGATGAGTATTGCTCTTGGGGCTGTTGCCGATGATTTTACCGGCGCCACGGATCTGGCGAATAATCTGGTTCGTGCCGGCATGCGCTGCGTACAACTGATCGGGGTACCACACGGCGATATCGACATCGGCGATGCCGATGCGGTGGTGGTGGCGCTGAAGTCGCGCTCTTGCCCTGTCGAAGAGGCCATCGAGAATTCCCTGGCGGCCGTCGATTGGCTGCTCAAGCAGGGAGCCTGCCAGGTTTACTTCAAGTATTGTTCCACCTTCGATTCTACCGAGGCAGGCAATATCGGACCTGTGGCTGACGCGCTGCTGGAGCGTATCGGCAGTGAGCAGACGGTCATGGTACCGGCCTTCCCCGACAATGGTCGCACCGTCTATCAAGGCCACCTCTTCGTCGGCGACCGGCTGCTCAGCGACAGCGGTATGCAGAACCATCCTTTGACGCCGATGACGGACGCCGACCTGGTGCGCGTGCTGGGGCGTCAGACTCGCCACCCTGTCGGTCGGGTCACCTATCCGCTGATCACCCAAGGCAGTGAAGCGGTGCGCCGGGAACTCGCTTCGCTGGCCGATACCGGCATACGCCATGTGATTTGCGATACGCTCGACGACGGGCATCTCAAGGTACTGGCCGAGGCGGTAGCGGAATATCCTTTGGTCACCGGCGGATCCGGTCTGGGCAAGATGCTGCCCGAGCAGTATCGCCGGCTTGGCTGGCTCGATGCAGTGGCCGATGCCGGGCGTCTCTCACCTTCGCAAGGTTCTGCCCTGGTCCTGTCGGGTAGCTGTTCTCGGGCGACGCTGGGGCAGGTCGAGCACTTCCTCAGCCACCAGCCAGGCTTCGCGCTGGATCCGCTGCGCCTGGCCGAGAATGACGATCATCTAGAAGCAGCGTTGGCCTTTGCCCGCCAATATCTGCCTGAGGGCGGTCCCGTGTTGATCTATGCCTCGGCCGATCCTGAGCGAGTCAAGGCGGCTCAAGACTTTCTTGGCATAAGCCGTGCCGGCGAAGTGGTAGAAGAAGCGTTGGGACGCTTGGCCCGTACTCTGGTGGCCGAGGGTGTCGGTCGCCTGGTGGTGGCGGGTGGTGAAAGTTCGGGGGCGGTGGTTTCGGCGCTTGGCCTACGCCAACTGCGTATCGGGGATCAGATCGATCCGGGCGTACCCTGGACCCAAGCACCGCTGGAGGGTCGCGAGGCGCCCCTGTCCCTGGCGCTCAAGTCGGGCAATTTCGGCGGTGTGGATTTCTTTACGCGTGCTTTCACGGTACTGGATCAGCTCACGATCGGAGAATAAGCACGATGAGCCTGAGCGAAGAGAGCCGAATGCGCGAGCAGATCGCGACTCTCGGCAAGTCATTGTTCGACCGCGGCCTGACCATGGGCTCCAGCGGTAATATCAGTGTTCGTACCGAAGAGGGGGGGTGGCTGATGACTCCCACCAATGCATGCCTGGGGCGTCTCGACCCAGCCGCTATCTCTCGTCTCGACGGCGAGGGACGCTGGCTCGATGGGGACAAGCCGACCAAGGAGAGCTTCCTGCACATGGCGATGTACGCCGAGCGGCCGCGCTCGGGAGCCATCGTCCACTTGCATTCCACCCATTCCGTTGCCGTTTCCTGCCTGCCGGGGATCGATCCCTGCGATTGCATACCGCCCCTGACCGCTTATTACGTCATGCGCGTGGGCAAGCTGCCGCTGGTGCCTTACCACGTGCCCGGCGACCCTGCTCTGGGGGATGCGGTGCGGGGGCTGGCAGGCAGGCATTGTGCCGTGCTGCTCGCCAACCACGGCCCGGTGGTGGCCGGCAAGACGCTCGAGGCGGCCGTCTATGCCACCGAAGAACTGGAGGAGACCGCCAAGCTTTTCCTGTTGTTGCGTGGCGAGAACCCAAGGGCACTGACCCCTGAACAGGTCGCTGAGCTGGAAGCGCGATTCCCGCGAGATTGACCGAGCCTCCAGCGGGGGCTGGTTAGCGAAAAGTCGCCTGGTCCCCGGTTGGCTGACGCCAAGTTACCCACGTCTCAGTAGAGGCGGTACTCACTGTGGTTGGGTACGCCCTGTTGCTCCTCGATCACCTTGCGGTAGCGCTTGTATTCCCACTGATACTGGGCCGGGTCCAGGGCGATGGCATGCTCCACGCAGGCGTTGACACCCGTCGCCGATTGCGTTTCGTCGGCCGAGTAGACCCGCTCGTCGGCGGCGAGAAAGTGAATGGCGAAGCCTTGGCCGGGAAGGCGACGGGCCACGCCGGTAACCACGCGGGCGTCGGTGCGGGCCACCAGCTTGGGCAGGAGGGTCGCGGTGTAGGCCAGGCGACGGTAGAAGGGGGCGAACACACCGCTTCCCCAGTCAGGCTCCTGGTCGGGCAGGATACCTATGGCCTCGCTGCGCTTGAGCGCCTTGAGCAGGGCGGCGACGCCGCGCGGGTTGGTCGGTACCAGGCTCGCGCCCATGCGCTCGCGGCCCTGGCGGATCACGGGGTCGAGATCGTCGATCTTGGGGGGCTCATACATGGCGGTGAACGGGAAATGGCTCGAGAGCCAGAAGTTGAGCACCTCCCAATTGCCGAAATGCGGAGCGAGCACGATGACCCCGCGCCCTTCGGCACGGGCTTCGTCGAGCAGCTCGCGGCCGTACACCTCGACGATGGAGGCTTCGACTCGCCTGGGCTCGGCCATCCAGGCGAAGCCCAGCTCGAGCATGGTGGCGGTAGAGTGGGTCAGGCTTTCCCGGGCTAGCCGGCGGCGTTCGGCTGTGCCTTGTTCCGGGTAGACCTCGGCAAGGTTGATCTCGGTCACCTCGCGTTCGCGCCGGCTGAAGCGATACACCAGGGGGCCGGCAACACGGGCCAGGCGCCACAGCATGGCGGGGCGACGGCCGGCCAGGGTATGCCATAGCGTGGCAATGGCACGGCCCTGCAGGGTAGGGTTATGCGGTGGTGCTTCACTCATGGAGTCAGATCAGCCAGGCATCCACGTTGTCGGGAGCGCGGTGTTCCTGAAGGCGCCGGATTCCCTTGACGCAGCGTACGACCAGCCAGACCACGGCCAGCAGCCAGGTCACGAAGCCGATCAACACCAACGTCAGCAGGCCGGAAACGGCAAAGTAGAGCACGGAGATCCAGAACGTGCGGATCTGATAGCGGTAGTGCTCGTCGAACCAGTGTGGCCCTTCGCCGCGATAGACATAGGCGATCACCACGCCGACGAGGGCTGTCAGGCCGCCGGTGACGATGCCGGCCAGGAGCAGGGCATACACGACGAGTGGCAGGGTAGTGTCGGGCGTACGGCCCGGCTCGATGACGCTGTGGTTATCGGGGCTTGGGTTCATGAGACGTCCAGTCGTCCGTGGTTTGCCTCAATGATACCGGCCGTGGGCGACAATGCCAGGCTACCCATCATTCGATCGCTTCCTTGAGCGGCCGGCTGATTTCCAGCAGATTGCCGTCGGGGTCGCGCAGGTAGAGCGATTCGATGGGGCCGGTGGCGCCCTGGCGGGTCACGGGGCCGAGCTCCACCTCCACTTCCAGCGCCTCCAGATGCCGTTGGACCTCGTCCAGCGGCAGCAGGCTGCGCAGGCACAGGTCGAGACTGCCCGGGGTGGGGGTGGCGGCACGCGGCACGATATCGGTGGCCGTCCAATGCAGGCGCAGGGCGATGTCGCCGAGCATCAGGTCGACTCGCTCGCGGTCGCGGTAGCGCACCTCGAGTCCAAGCACACGAGAATAGAAATCCACGGCGCGGGAAATGTCGGTCACGGTGATGACCAAGTGGTCCAGACCTGACAGCATTGCCGGCCTCCTCGTCGAGATGAGTTTTGAGTAACCTGTAGTGCACCAGGCCCAAAAGGATACGACGATGCCGACCTGCCCGCTATGCGCATGTCCACATTCGCGGCATTTCCATCGCGATGCGCGTCGAGACTACTACCGCTGCGGGGTCTGCTTTCTGGCGTTCGTGCCCCCGGAGCATCATCTCCCGCCCGAGCAGGAGAGGGCGGTCTACGACCAGCACGAGAACCGCCCCGACGACCCCGGCTATCGCCGTTTCCTGTCGCGGCTGTTCGAGCCCCTTCGCAGCCGCCTGGAGCCGGGCGCCCGCGGCCTCGACTTCGGGGCCGGCCCGGGGCCGACCCTCTCGGTGATGTTCGAGGAGGCGGGTCACCCCATGGCCATCTACGACCCCTACTACGCCCCGGACCCGGCCGTGCTCGATCGCCGCTACGATTTCATCACCGCCACGGAGGTCGTGGAGCACCTGTTCGCGCCGGGGTGGGAGCTCGAGCGCCTCGCGGCCCTGCTGCCCGAAGGCGGCTGGCTGGGGCTGATGACGAAGCGCGTGACCAGTGAAGAGTCCTTTGCACGCTGGCACTACATCCTCGACCCCACCCATGTCTGCTTTTTCAGCGAGGCGAGCTTCGAGTGGCTGGCCCAGCGTCTCGACATGCAGGTGGAGTTTCCCGACGCCGACGTGGTCCTGCTGCAGAAGCGCTGAGGGAGACCTCGTTTGACTCCAAAGGTTTTGCTGTTTTGGGGCTCATTGTTGGTGCTTTTCACTAACTTTCGAGTCGACGAAGGAATAAGTATTTAATGCCGGCACAGTCAGGCGTATGATTCGCGCCGCCCTGCTCGCTCGCGACCCGTTTTTCGGCGTTTCGCAGCGGGCGGTGGGCAGCCTTGCACGCTATTTTCTGTCATCTTCTTTCCTATTTTCTCCTTGCTGTCGAGAGGCGCATTCATGTCGCGGCAACTACTGGCCATGGCTCTGGCTCCCCTGTTAGGCCTTTTCATCCTGGGGATCGGCAACGGCTTTCTGGCCACCCTGATCACCCTGCGGTTGGATGCGGCCGGTGAATCGCCGGTGGTAATCGGCTGGGTCTCCTCGGCCTATTTCATCGGACTGGCACTGGGGGCGATGCTCAACGACCGGCTGTTGCTGCGCATCGGTCACATCCGTGCCTACGGCAGCTTCGCCTCGCTGGTGGCGGTCACGGTGCTGTTGCAGGCGTTGATCTTCGATCCCTGGGCCTGGTTCGCGCTGCGCCTGGTCGGGGGCTGGGCCACCGTGGGGGTCTACCTGGTCATCGAGAGCTGGCTTCTCACCTCCGGCGACCAGAAGGTGCGAGGCCGGCTGCTGGCGCTCTACATGATCTCGTTGTATGCCGCTGGCGTGGTCGGCCAATTGCTGCTTGGCGTGACCGACGCCATGGGAGAGACCGCTCCGTTCATGGTCATCGGCATGCTGGCCTCGCTGTCGGTGCTGCCCATGGCGATGATCCCTAGGGTGTCGCCGCTGATCGAGCACGCCGAGCCGCTCTCGCCGATGCGCCTGATCACGCTCACTCCGACCGGGGTGATGGGAAGCTTCGGCTCAGGCCTCGCGGTGGCCGCCGTGTATACCTTGCTGCCTCTCTACCTGCAGCGCATCGGCCTCACGGTGGCGCAGGTCGGCCAGATGATGGCGGTGGTGGTGCTCGGTGCCATGTTGCTGCAGTACCCCATCGGGCGTTGGTCCGACCGCCACGACCGCCAGATCGTGCTGATCCTGATCGGCGCCTTCTGCACCCTGATTTCGGTCGGCATGCTGATGCTGCCCCTGAATATCTGGATGTTGGCAGCGCTGCTGTTCTTGCTGGGTGGCGGGGTGTTCGCGCTCTACCCGGTGGCGGTGAGCCAT
Source organism: Billgrantia hypersalina (assembly GCF_052584175.1). Lineage (NCBI taxonomy): Bacteria > Pseudomonadati > Pseudomonadota > Gammaproteobacteria > Oceanospirillales > Halomonadaceae > Billgrantia > Billgrantia hypersalina. Next base: position 72,762 of record NZ_JBMIQI010000006.1, on the reverse strand, counting down.
GCCGCCGACCGCGCTCCGGCCGGCGCCTTGGTGCGCATGAGCCAGGGGCTGTTGCTGATCAACGCCATCGGTTCGACGGTGAGCCCGCCGCTGATTTCCCCGGCCATGGCATGGGCGGGCGATGCCGGCCTGTTCTGGGCCTTCGGTGCCCTGGGGCTCTTCCTGGTCGGCTTCTTCGCCTGGCGGCGTAGCGTGCGTCCGGCGCCGATACCGGTGGCGCCGTTCTCTCCCAACACGCCGATGTCGCCGGCGGGCGCCGAGCTGACCGTAACCGAAGAATTGATGCAGGGAGCCATCGAGCACGAGCACGTGGAGGATCTTTCCGACCTGGTGCCCGACGTGGAGGTGGCCGAACCCCTGGTGGGTCCGCCGCCGCCGGACGAACCGCATATCGCCTTCTTCCCGGAGGAAGAGGAGGCAACGCCGCCCGAGGAACAAGAGCGAGCCGAGGCGCCGCTGGTGGACGACTCGCGCCGCTGATAGCGCCTCCAAGCCGATTCGTTTGCGCCCGGTGCCTTGCATCGGGCGCTTTGCGTTGTGCTGCGACCTAGGGATAATGGTTAACCAAAAGTAGTGAATCTACTATCGCTGTTATCATTTTCCCGAGGTAGTGCCATGTTCCCCTTCGCCCCCCCCATCCGTGACTTCCGCTTCGTGCTCGAGGAGTTGCTCGAGTATCGCTCGCTCGACCTGCCTGGTTTCGAAGAGGCCAGCCCAGACCTGGTCGAGGCCGTGCTGGAAGAAGCCGCCAAGCTCGCCGGCGAAGTCTGGGCGCCACTCAACGCCAGTGGTGACCGCCAGGGCTGCGTGCGCCGGGAAGAGGGTGGCGTGTCCTTGCCGGATGGCTTCGCCGAGGCCTACCAGGCCTATGCCCAGGGGGGCTGGAACGGCATCGGGGTGTCGCAGGCGCTGGGCGGGCAGGGCCTGCCCGAGGTCGTGGCAAGCAGCGTGCAGGAAATGCTGCACGGCGCCAACATGGCGCTGGGGCTGTGCCCGATGCTCACCGCCGGCGCCATCGAGGCGCTGGCGCATCATGGCAGCGATGCGCTCAAGCAGAGCTACCTGTCCAAGCTGGTCGAGGGTAGCTGGACCGGCACCATGAACCTCACCGAGCCCCAGGCCGGCTCCGATCTTTCCCAGGTGCGTACCCGTGCCGTCCCCGAAGGCGATCATTATCGTCTGTACGGCCAGAAGATATTCATCACCTGGGGGGAGCACGATGCCAGCGAGAACATCATCCACCTGGTGCTGGCGCGCAAGCCCGATGCCCCCGAGGGCAACAAGGGCATCTCACTGTTCCTGGTGCCGAAATTCCTGGTGAATGCCGATGGCTCGCTGGGTCAGCGCAACGACGTCACCTGCGCTTCCATCGAGCACAAGCTGGGCATCCACGGCTCGCCGACCTGCACCCTAAGCTTCGGCGAGAAGGAGGGTGCCATCGGTTACCTGGTGGGCGAGGAAGGGCGTGGCCTCAACCACATGTTCACCATGATGAACGAAGCGCGCCACAAGGTGGGCGTACAAGGCATCGGCGTGGCCGAGCGCGCCTGTCAGCACGCCTTCGCCTATGCCCTCGATCGCGTTCAGGGCCGGGTACGTGGCCGCGAGGCGACCATCAGCGAGCATCTCGATGTCCGCCGCATGCTGCTCTCCATGCGGGCGCGTACCGATGCCCTGCGGGCGCTGGCGCTCTACTGCGCCGCTCAGCTCGACGTGGCTCGCCATGGTGCCTCCGGCGAGCGTGAGGTCGCCCAGGCCCGCGCCGACGTCCTGATTCCTGTGGTCAAGGCGTTCTCCACCGACCAGGCAGTGGATATCGCTTCCATGGGCGTACAGGTGCACGGCGGCATGGGCTTCATCGAGGAGACCGGTGCCGCCCAGCTACTGCGCGACGCCCGTATCGCGCCGATCTATGAAGGTACCAATGGCATCCAGGCGCTGGACCTGGCCGGGCGCAAGCTATCCCGCGATGGCGGGGCGGCGCTGGCCGGGCTGATCGAGGAGGTCGAGGCCACGGCCAGCGAACTGCGTGATAGCGAGCTTGTCGCCCTGGGCGAGAGCCTGGCCGCCGGTGCTGCCGACCTCGAAGCCGCCATGCAGATCGTGCTCGAAGCGGGGCGCGACGCCGAACGTGGCGCGGATGCCATCCAGGCCTACGCCACGCCCTTCCTCAGCCTGGCCGGCCATGTGCTGTGCGCCTGGCAGATGGGGCGCGCGGCGCTCAAGGCCCGCGCCGCCCTGAATGCCGGCAAGGCAGAGCCCTTCTACCGGGCCAAACTGGCCGCCGCCGACTTCGCCTTGCGCCAGTGGCTGCCGGTTGGCCGCGCCAATCGCAGCGTGATCGAGGCCGGCATGGCGAGCCTGGCCGACTTCGACGTCACCGCCTCCTGAGGCGATGCGCAGCGGCCGACTCGCCGGGCGCTGCGTCGAACCGCACCACACAATAACGAACACCCACTCGGAGCCCACCATGAACAACAGCATCTTCGAACAGGGCCTGCCCAAGACGCCGGCCAATCACGTGCCGCTGTCGCCGCTCACGTTCATCGAGCGCAGCGCTTCCATCTACCCCGACTACCCCGCGGTGATTTACGGCGACATCCGCCGCAGCTGGAGCGAAACCTGGCTGCGCTGCCGCCGGCTCGCCTCGGCGCTGGAGAAGCGAGGCGTCAAGCCCGGCGAGACGGTGGCCGCCATGTTGCCCAACGTACCCGCCATGTTCGAGGCGCACTTCGGCGTGCCGCTGGCCGGCTGCGTGCTCAATACCCTCAACATTCGCCTCGACGCCGAGGCCATCGCCTACATGCTCGAGCATGGCGAGGCCCAGGCGGTGCTGGTCGACCCGGAGTTTGCCGGCGTGATCGAGGACGCCGTCTCGCGACTGGCGATCAAGCCGTTGGTCATCGATGTCGAGGATGCGTTGTATGAAGGCGAGGCGCGTCGTATCGGCGAGGTCGACTACGAGGCGCTGCTGGGCGAGGGCGATCCGGACTACACCTACCGCCTGCCCGAGGACGAGTGGGAAGCGATCTCGCTCAACTACACGTCGGGCACCACCGGCAAGCCCAAGGGCGTGGTCTACCACCACCGCGGCGCCTACCTCAATGCGGTGAGCAACATCCTCGAGTGGGCCATGCCGCACCACCCGGTCTACCTCTGGACGCTGCCGATGTTCCACTGCAACGGCTGGTGCTTCCCCTGGACGATTGCCGCCAACGCCGGTACCAGCGTGTGCCTGCGCAAGGTCGACCCCAAGAAGATCATGGACCTCATCGCCGATGAGAAGGTGACCCACTTCAGCGGCGCGCCTATCGTGCTCAACGGTCTAGTCAACCTGCCCGCAGAGCAGCAGCGCCAGTTCGATCACCCGGTCAAGGTCACGACCGCCGGCGCCGCGCCGCCCGCCTCGGTGATCGCCGGGGTCGAGAAGCTCGGCATCGAGGTCACTCACGTCTATGGCCTCACCGAGGTCTACGGGCCGGTGACCGTGTGCGCCTGGCGCGAGGCGTGGGACGAGCTGTCGCTGGAGCAGCGGGCCAGGATCAAGGCACGCCAGGGCGTGCGCTACCACATGCTTGAAGCGCTCTGCGTGGCCGATCCCAACACCCTGGAACCGGTGCCCAAGGACGGCCAGACCATCGGCGAGATCCTGATGCGCGGCAACAACGTGATGAAGGGTTACCTCAAGAACGAGGCCGCCACCGAACAGGCGCTGGAGGGCGGCTGGTACCACACCGGCGATCTGGCCGTGTGGCATCCGGATGGCTACATCGAGATCAAGGACCGCTCCAAGGACATCATCATTTCCGGCGGCGAGAACATTTCCACCATCGAAGTCGAGGATGCCATCTACTCGCATCCTGCGGTGGAGGAGGCCGCGGTGGTGGCCAAGCCCGACGAGAAGTGGGGCGAAACGCCCTGCGCCTTCGTCAAGCTAAAGGTGGGCTACGGCGAGATCGGTGAAGCCGACATCATTAGCCACTGTCGCGAGCGACTGGCCGGCTTCAAGGTGCCCAAGACGGTCATTTTCACCGAACTACCCAAGACCTCCACCGGCAAGATCCAGAAGTTCGTCCTGCGCGAAGAAGCGCGCAAGCACTCAACGGGAGAAACACGATGAGTCAGCAAGTCATCGGTGTGGTGGGCGCCGGTACCATGGGGCAGGGCATTGCGCAGGTGCTGGTTGCGAGCGGCTTCCCCGTGCAGCTCTATGACGTGGCCGATGACCAGCTCGGCCGCGCCCAGGCTGCCATCGACAAGGGGCTTGCCAAGCTCGTCGCCAAGGAGAAGCTTGGCGAAGCGGAGAAAGGCGAGGCCATGGCGCGCCTCGAGCTGACCACATCGCTGGAGGCCCTGCGTGGTTGCGCGATCATCATCGAAGCCGCCCCCGAGCAGCCGGCGCTGAAGGAGAAACTATTCCGCGACCTGAGCCGGCTGAGCCACGATGCGATACTCGCCTCGAACACCTCTTCGCTGTCACTGACCCGGCTTGCCGCGGTGTGCGAACGTCCCGAGCGCGTGGTGGGCATGCACTTCTTCAACCCCGTGCCGGTGCTGAAGCTGGTCGAGGTGATCCGCGCCGAGCAGACCAGTGATGCCACCGTGGCGAGCATCGAAGCGCTGGCGCGGTCATTGGGCAAGACCTCGGTGGCGATTGCCGACTCGCCCGGGTTCGCCGTCAATCGCTTGCTGGTGCCGATGATCAACGAGGCCGCCTTTTTGCTGCAGGAGGGCGCGGCCAGCGCCGAGGACATCGACCAATCGATGAAGCTGGGCGCCGCCCACCCCATGGGGCCGCTGGCACTGGCCGACCTGATCGGGCTCGACGTCTGCCTGGCGATCATGGAAGTGCTCCAGGAGGGCTTCGGCGATCCCAAGTACCGCCCCTGCCCGTTGCTCAAGCGCATGGTCGCGGCCGGTTATCTGGGGCGAAAGACGGGGCGAGGCTTCCATATTTACGATTAAGGGGATTGCCGACCAACCAAGCGTTCGCTAGGGTTGGCCGGTATCGTTCCGACAACAACCCAGGAGCCCCACATGAGCGAGAAGCTGATCGATGTGGTTGAAGACGCTGGCGTCGTGCGCCTCACCATCAACCGCCCCAAGGCGCTGAACGCCCTCAACAGCGGCGTGCTGACCGAGCTGGAAAGCATCCTGACCGAGCTCGAAGCCCGCACGGACCTACGTGCCGTGCTGATTACCGGGGCGGGCGAGAAGTCCTTCGTCGCCGGTGCCGACATCACCGAGATGCGCGAGAAGACGCCGGAGGAGGCGCGCGCCTTCGCCAGCCAGGCATTGCGTACCATCAAGCGACTGGAGGTGCTCCCGGTGCCGGTGGTCGCCCTGGTGAACGGGTTTTGTCTTGGCGGCGGCTGCGAACTGGCGCTGGCCTGCGACTGGGCCGTAGCCAGCGACAATGCGGTCTTTGGCCAGCCGGAAGTGCTGCTGGGCGTAATCCCGGGCTTCGGCGGCACCCAGCGCCTGCCGCGCCGTGTCGGCCCGGCCATGGCGCTCGACCTGGTCACCACCGGTCGCAAGATCGATGCCCAGGAAGCGCTGCGCATCGGCCTGGTCAACCGTGTCATGCCTCAGGCCGATCTCGAGGGCTATGCCGATGAGCTCGCCAAGCAGCTTGCCGGCAACGGCCCGCTGGCGGTTCGCGCCGCCAAGCAGGCCGTCCACGACGGCATGGACCAGGACCTCGACAGCGCCCTGGCGCTGGAAACCGCGCTGTTCGCCTTCTGCTTCGCCGGCGACGAGCAGAAGGAGGGTATGGGGGCCTTCGTCGAGAAGCGCAAGCCGAACTTCTGATCCAGTCCCGACGACGTAGCGGCTCAACCAATAAAGGCGGCAGCGTGATCCACGCTGCCGCCTTTCGTTTGGCGTCGGCTAGGCTTGGTTCAAGCCACTTCGTGCCGTCGCCAGCGAAGCATCCCGGTGGCGATGGCAGTCCCTGCCAGGGTAATGGCCATACCGATCATGACCTGCAGACTGAGACGCTCCCCAAGCAGCAGGTAGCCCCATAGCAGCGCACTGACCGGCACCAGGAACGTGACCGTCGAGGTCGCGGTGGCGCCGGCGCTGGAGAGCAGCCCGAAGTAGAGCAGGAAAGCCAGCGTGGTACTGAAGACGGCAAGCCCCAGGCCGTTGGCCCAGGCCAGGCCGCTGATCGGCTCGCTGGGCCACAGCCACAGCCCTGGCACGAGCAGAATCAACGCGGACATTGCGGTACTGCCGGCGGCCAGTACGCGTACCGGCAGGTGTGACAGGTAAGTCTTGGAATAATTGGTCGCCACGCCGTAGCAGAAGGTGGCCCCGACGGCAGCCACAATGAACCAGCCGTCGCCGCCCAGGGCGAAGTCCAGCCGATTGGCCGACAGCACGTAGACGCCGAAGAAGGCCAGCGCCAGACCCAGATATTGCCGACGCTGCACCGGGGTGGTGAAGAACAGCGCGCCGAGCAGGGCGGTAAAAATCGGCGTGGTTGCGTTGATCAAGGAGGTGAAGCCTGCCTCGAGCCGCACCGTGGCCAATGCCAGCAGGCTGAAGGGCAACACATGGTTGACCAGTCCCAGCAGCAGCAAGCCGCCCTTGTTCTCCCACACCAGCGTGATATAGCGCAGGCTGAAAAGCAGAGGCAACAGCAGCAGGGAGCCGATACCCATGCGGACCAGGATCAGTGGCACCGGGCCGAACTCGGGCACTGCCACGCGCATGAAGATGAACGACATGCCCCATAGCGTCGAGAGCAGGATAAGGCGTAGGGAATCGGCCGGCGACATTCGGCGTCCTTGGCAAGCTATGGCTGAGCGAAAAGACTAAACCACGCTGCCAGTGAATTGATAGGCCAGCTTCCATCAATAATTCTGATGGTATGGTTCAATTTGCACGGCGCGAAAGAGCGAAGCCCTACGGAACCGGCCGGCATGGAAGCCAGTGCCGGCCCGCTCGTCTGGTGTCGTTGAACGTCAGGTACGGTCAGTCGTCCTGTTCAATCTCGGTCGCCAGGTGACGCTCACCATCGTACTCGTAGTCAACCTCGACCCGCTGCCCGGTTTCCAGGTCATCGAAGCTGTTCAGGCCGTCGTCGTAGTCGGTACTGTCATCGGTTTGGAAAGTGATGCCCTGCACGGTCAAGGTCTGGCTGTCGGCATCCACCGATTCGACTTCGCCCTCGATGTCGTCGGCATGGGCAACTGCAGCGAAAGTGAGCAGCAGGGCGGAAGCGATGTAAGCGAAGCGTTTTGACATGGTTGTCTCTCCTTGGGTTATGCCTATCCTTGGTTGAGCTTGGCTTGCAGAAACAGCTTATTCAGCGCGATATTCACCTGCGAGTTAAAAAATGTGACGTCATGCAGAGGAACGGTATGTGAAGGTTTCCGCGCTCAATTTCTACCCGGTAAAGTCGCTCGGTGGCATCCCGCTCGAACGGGCCACACTGGGCATACGCGGCCTGGCCTACGACCGCAACTGGATGGTGGTCGACCAGGTGGGGCGATTCGTTACCCAGCGGCAGCTGCCGACGATGGCGCGGGTCTCGGTGCACCTCGATGACGATTGGCTGGTGTTGAGCCATCCCGGAGCGGAGCCGTGCGCTGTGGCGCTGGAGCGCCGTGGCCAGCCTCGGCTGACAGCCTACGTTTGGGACGATGCCTGCCAAGCGCTGGATGAGGGTGAGGAGGTATCCGACTGGCTGACCCGCGTGCTTGGCGACCTGCGCGGCAGCAGGCTTCGCCTGGTGCGTTTCGACGACGATCATCGTCGCCCCGTGGAGTCCCGCTATCTGCAAGGTGAGACGGCCCATACCGCCTTCGCCGATGGTTACCCCTTCCTGATCGCTTCCACGGCATCCCTGCAAGCCCTGAATCGTTCATTGGAGCAGAAGGGGCTCGAGCCGCTGCCCATGAACCGATTCCGGCCCAATATCGTCATCGAGGAAGGATCGGCCTTCGCCGAGGACGGGTGGCGTGAGGTATCGGCACAGGACGGTCGCTATCGCTTCGGTATCCGCAAGCCGTGCCAGCGCTGCAAGATCACCACCATCGAACAGACCAGCGGCACCATCGACGTGCCTGGCGAACCGTTGCAGACGCTGATCCAGATGAAGACACAGCCGTTGCGCCCGGGAGCGTACTTCGGCCAGAACGCCACACTGCTGGCCGGTGAAGGGCTAACCATTGCCGTGGGGGATAGGCTGGACATCACTTGAGCGCGCTTGAAACTGCAACCGCACGGGTTCGCCGGAGCGAGGTGAAATTGCCGAGAAGAAGCGGCCGCTTGACGCTCACGACAGAGTGAACCGTAGTGTTGGTTCCGGCCAGGCGTCGAGCCGAGGGCAAAAAAATGCCCGCTAGTAAAGCGGGCATAAGCAAGGGACTCACGACTGCTGTGCAAGAACCGGCGTGAGTTGATCTAAGGTAGCCTCTTTAGGGCAATGAGAATGTCATCCGTTCTACTTCCGTTTTGTAGGAAATTGCCGACAACGTATGTAAGTCGTATGCCTGATCGCCTCCTCATGTTTCAGCCTCCGGCCGGTTGACTGGTGTAGTTTAGCGTGCGATTCACTGGCCATTGCGACTTGCTACGCTTGCCGTATCGTCCATTGTCTTCATGATCAAGGGAGGGCTGCGGTGAGTATCACGCTTAAGCGTGCTTATGCTTCGCCCGAGACGAAAGATGGTTATCGCGTGCTCGTGGACCGGCTCTGGCCCCGAGGCATAGCCAAGGAGGACGCCAGGATCGATTCCTGGCCCAAGGAGATCGCCCCGAGCGAGGAACTGCGCAAGGCATTCCATGACGGCGAGCTTGGCTGGGGGGACTTTCGCCGCCGCTATCTGGCGGAGCTCAAGGCTCATCGCGCCACACTGCGCGAACTGGCGGAGCGCGCGCGGCGGGGCAGCGTAACGCTGGTGTTCAGCTCGAAGAATGAGCGTCGCAACAATGCGGTCGTTCTTAAACAGTACCTGGAGATGCTCAAGCCATAGCATCTAGGCCAGGCGAACTGGCAGCGATTTTTACGGCTTTTTTAGGTTGGGCTGTGCTTTCATACCGTTACGTTGGGTAGAAGGATGACGGTCAGCCAATGCGTATCGCCGCACGAGGTGCGAATGAGCTGGGCTCGCGTCTCAGATCCCACTGGCGCAACTGGACGCCGGTACTAAGAGTCATGTCCGTCCTTTGGACGGTACTCGCGCTTTTCATGGCCATACCCTGGATCGTCCTGGTCATCGAGCAAGACCCGGATGCGCGCGCCTTCGGCCTGTCGATCCTCATCGTCCTGGCGGCGGTCGGCCTGGTGTGGCTGTCTACCCTTCGCACCGCGATCGAACTCAAACCCTGGCAGATGTTCGTGCTGACGACCTTCAGTTGGGTCAGCGTCAGCGGCTTTGCCAGCTTGCCGCTGATACTCGGTGCGCCGCAGCTGACCTTCACCAACGCCGTCTTCGAATCGGTTTCGGCCATCACCACGACCGGCTCCACCGTACTTATCAGCATCGAGACGCTCTCCGACGGGCTGAAGCTGTGGCGGGGCCTCATGCAGTGGCTGGGCGGTATCGGTATCATCGTCATGGGTATTGCCATACTCCCTTTCCTCAAGGTGGGCGGCATGCGCCTGTTTCACACCGAGTCGTCAGACTGGTCGGACAAAGTCATGCCGCGCACGGGCGGTATCGCCAAGGCGACCCTGGGCATCTACTGCAGTTTCACGCTGATAGCCATGTTGGGCTACTGGCTGGGCGGCATGACGTTACTGGATGCCGTCGTGCATGGCATGACCTCGCTTGCCACCGGTGGCTTCGCCAATTCCGACGCTTCCTTTGGTGCCTACGCCGGACAGCTCCACCTGCTGTGGCTGGGGTCGCTGTTCATGCTGATGGGTGCCCTGCCTTTCGTACTCTATATCCGCGCACTGCGAGGTGCCTACATGGCGCTGTGGCGCGACCAGCAGGTGCAGGGGCTCCTGATGCTGCTGGCCATGGTCATCCTGGGGCTTTCCCTCTGGCGGGTCTGGCTTGGTACGCCGCCGTTCGAGGCCCTGACGCACGTTGCCTTCAATGTCGTCTCGGTGGTGACGACCACCGGCTACGCTTCCGATGACTATAGCCTCTGGGGGCCGCTGGCCTACGTGGCGTTCTTCTATCTGACCTTCGTCGGCGGGTGCAGCGGCTCCACCAGCGGCGGCATGAAGATCTTCCGCTTCCAGGTGGCCTTCCTCCTGCTGCGCAACCAGCTGCGCTTCCTGATTCATTCCCACGGGGTCTTCGCCTCGCGCTACAACGACCAGCCGCTGACCGACGACATCACTCGGGGCGTGGTGGCCTTCTCGTTCTTTTTCTTCCTGACCATTGCCGGCTTGGCGCTGGGGCTTGCACTGATGGGACTGGACTTCACCACGGCGCTGTCGGGGGCCGCCACGGCGGTGGCCAATGTCGGCCCGGGGCTGGGCGACATCATCGGCCCAGCAGGAAATTTCGCCTCATTGCCGGATGCCGCCAAGTGGTTGCTGTGCGCTGGCATGTTGCTCGGAAGGCTGGAAATACTCACCGTACTCGTATTGTTGACGCCCATGTTCTGGCGCAAATAGGCGGGAGGAGAATGGCGGATCGTTCGGTACCCCAGGCGGAAGAGGACGAGCCTCGGTTTGATGTGGTCAAGCCGGCACGACCACAACTGCTGGTTGCCTTGGCCGGCCGCGGTGCCGAGGATGCCGCGCTGGTGCGGGCAGCGCATCGGTACGCGCAGCGCGAGGGGGTGAGCTGGCGCGCTGTCCATGTCGACAATGGTCGCGCTGGCGCCAGGCAGCGACTGGAGCTGGATCAAATCCTTGCGCTAGTGGCCCGCCTGGGCGGCGAGGTGCGAATCCTCCAGGGAGCGGGTCGGGCACGGGAGCTTCACGAATACGCCACGGAGCAGGTGGTTGCGACCCTCATGGTGGGGCGCACACGGCCTTCGGGTTGGCGCTTCTGGCGCCGTCCGCTGGCGGAGCGCCTGCTGCGCTATAGCGGCGCCTACGATCTGGTGGTTGTCGCCGAGGCTCGGCAGCGGCGCCGCTTCCGTCCCGTTAGCCGGCGACACCCGCTGGGCTGGCGCGAGGGGACGGTAGTGGCGGGCAGCTTCCTTGTCGCTGTGGCGGTGGCCTGGGCGCTCGAATTCTGGCTTGAACTGGCTAACCTGTCGCTCATATTCCTTGCTGCCGTGCTGGCCAGCGCCACGCTGGCAGGAACCCGGGCCGCCATGATCTGTGCTGCGCTGGGTTTTCTCGCCTTCAACTTCCTCTTCACCCGGCCACGCTTCTCGCTGGCGATGGTCGAGCGCGAGCAGCTATTGACGGTCATCTTCTTCCTGCTGGTGGCGGTGGTCGTCGGCCAGCTTGCCGGCAACGGTCGGCAGCGCCTGATGGCGCTACGCAGCAGCCGCGAGCAGACCCACCGGTTGCTCTCCCTTTCCCGTGCGCTTTCGGTGGCCACCGATCGGGAGCAGGTACGCGATATCGGTGTCACCACATTGGAACGATGGCTGGGCGTGCCGGTTGTCTTCCTCGACGAGAGTGAAACGGGGAGCGGGCTGTCGGTGCGCAGTTCGGTCCCGGCCAATGTCGGGCTCGGTAGCGCGGAGGCGGCGGCCGCCGCCTGGTGCTGGCAGCACCGCAAGCCGTGCGGTGCGGGTACGGCTGCTCAGACTTCACTGCGCTGGCGCTTCGTGCCCCTGGTGGAGCAGGAGCGCATGCTGGGCATCGTGGGGCTGGAACTCGCCGTACGCGACGGGCCGCCGGACCCGGACCAGGAGACGCTGATCACCACCCTGACCCGACAGCTTGCCATGGCGCTTGAGCGCACGCGACTGGTGGCGGAACTTGGGGCTTCGCGACTGTCGGAGGAAAACGAGCGCTTGCGCTCGGCGCTGCTCTCTTCGGTATCGCATGACCTGCGGACACCGCTCGCCTCGATCATTGGTTCGGCCAGCTCGCTGCGGGAGCTCGAGCCGCAACTCAGCCGCTCGGATCGACACGAGTTGCTCGACGGCATCCTGGCCGAGAGCGAGCGTCTCAATCGCTATATCCAGAACCTGCTCGACATGACCCGGCTTGGCCATGGCAGCCTCAAGATAGAACGCGATTGGGTTTCGCTGGACGACCTGATTACGGGTGCGCTGAAGCGGCTTGGATCCGCGTTGGAATCCGTTCGTATCGAGCGGGAAGAGACCGATGGCTTGCCGTTGCTCTATGTGCACCCGGCACTGATCGAGCAGGCCCTGGTTAACGTGCTCGATAATGCCGTGCGCTTCTCGCCGCCGGGCGGCCAGGTGGGGATTCAGGCCAGGTTGGACGCCGCCGGAGAACAGCTGCAGATTCGCGTCACCGACGAAGGGCCGGGCATACCACCGGAGCAGCGCGAAGCCGTGTTCGATATGTTCTTTACCGGTGGCGAGGGTGACCGGGGACGTCATGGGAGCGGTCTGGGGCTGGCCATCTGCCGTGGCATGCTGGGGGCGCACGGCGGCAGTGTCGAAGCGGAACCCGGCCCGGCTGGGCGAGGAACGGCGATTGTCTTGCGCCTACCGCTTGAGCGGCCGGAACGGGGGCATGTCCATGACGACTGAACGCCGCCGCATCCTCATCATCGATGACGAGCCGCAGATACGTCGTTTCCTGCGCATTAGCCTGATGTCGCAGGACTTTGTCGTGAACGAGGCGACAACGGGCAGGGAGGGGCTGACTCTCGTCGACTCCCAGCTTCCGGATCTGGTGCTGCTCGACCTGGGTTTGCCCGACATGGACGGACAGCATGTGCTCGGCGAACTGCGCAGCAAGAGCCAGATGCCGGTCATCGTGCTATCGGTTCGCGAGCGTGAATCGGAGAAGGTGCAGGCGCTCGACTCGGGCGCCAACGATTATGTGACGAAACCCTTCGGTATTCAGGAGCTGCTGGCGCGGATTCGCGCATTGCTGCGACAGCACGAAGCGGCTGTGGGCAGTGCTGGTGCATTGCGCCTGCAGCATGCCGGGCTCGAGATCGACCTCGCCGCTCGGCGCGTCACCCGCGACCGTCGCCCCATTCATCTGACTCCCAAGGAGTATGCCGTATTGGAGTGCTTGGGGCGTCACGCCGGTCGGGTAGTGACCCAGACCCAGCTATTGCGCGATATTTGGGGACCGACCCACGTCGAGGACACGCATTATCTCCGTATCGTCATCAGCAAGTTGCGTTACAAGCTGGGAGACAACCCGCAGGCTCCCTCGCTTCTCCAGACCGAGGCGGGAATCGGCTATCGACTGCTGGTCGAGCCGAGCGAAGTGTCTTGAACCCAACGTGTTGAGCAGGCACCGGCCGAAGCCGGTGCCTCCTGTTTCACAGTGTCATGAACGGAGCGGGCTCCTGGTCGGTGAACTGGTAGACGTTCCAGTCCTCCCGCTTCGGTCCCGGCATGCCGGGCGTGCCGATGGGCATGCCGGCCAGGCCGATGCCGTCGACCTTGGGCCGCTCCTGGAACAGCCGCTCGATGGCCTCGAAGGGCACGTGTCCTTCTATGGCGTAGTCACCCATCAACACGGTATGGCACGAGCCCAGGCCATAGGGAAGGCCGGCATCCTGCTTGATCTTGCCCATGTCCATGTCATCGACGATATGCACCGTCACGCCCAGTTCCTCGAGCTGGCGCGCATACTCGTCGCAGCAGCCGCACTGCGGGTTCTTGTAGAGCGTCGCCTCGTCGGGCAATGCAGCATGAGCGGCACCGGCACCCAGGAGAAGCGTGGCGGAAAGCAGCAGGGAGGTCGTGTGTCGGTTCATGAGCGTGCTCCGGTCGAGGTTCGGGTGGAAGTGAACAGGTACTTGATCAGGGCGGCGATACCGAGGCCCAGCAGACTAAGGACGGTCAGCGGCATCAGCCAGCCCAGCCAGCTCATGTTGCCCATCAGGGCGAGGCAGTTGGTCATCATGGCAATGACTCCTGAGGAATGAAGGAATGTCTTCGAGCCGGTCGGGCTCGTCATGCATTCGCTCAGGCTTTGGGAGGACGCCTCGGTGGGGGCAAGCGGTGATCGAGCAGGGCCAACGCGGGAGCGAAGGCCGGGAAGGGCGACTCATCAACGGCCATCTCACCGCTATGCGGGAGCATGCTGCAGGCCGAGCAGCGGGTCTCGTCCGATGGCGTATCGGTATTGGGCGACTGCATCTGCGATGAGAGCCCGCAATCGGCCATGTGACTGTCGACGGCGGCGTGGCTCATGAGGCTGTTTGACGCCACCAGCAGTGCGAGCAGCAGGGCCACCAGACGAATGGCGCTGCCGTAATGCGCTTTCATGATGGTGGGTCGAGTCATGGCCTTGCCTCATTCTGCTTGTCACCATCCTACGACGGTGAGGGCTGCTCGGTATTGACCCAGCGCAAGGCGGCGAGTTCCCGCTGCCGGTGGAGAAAGAAGGGCGTGCGGCATGCAGGTAGGGCATGCAGCGGAGTATCGTCATCGAAATCGGGAGCGATGGCTGCCGAATTGCATGAGGAACGTTAGTATAAGGGCCATTCTGAATCGGCTCCGCTCCAGGGTGGAAGGGAAGAGGCAAGATGATGAGACATGACGGCACTGTTCGGGAGAACTGCCGACCGACGTGGCGCCTGGTATGGCTGTCGCTGTTCGTGGGCATGCTGGCCATTGCATCGGTCGCCGGCACGGCCTGGGCCGAGGAAGAGGCACCCGCCGAGGAGAGTGATGATGCATCCGCCGAGGAGTGGCCCAAGGGTCACTACCCGCTACCGGAGCAGGGCGACGTCATCGGCGAGGACTACGCCGTCGAAGTGGAAGGAGAAGAGACCCTGCTCGATGTCGCCCGCAAGCATAACGTAGGCTATGAGGAGATCCGACGGGCCAATCCGGATGTCAGCGTCTGGTTGCCCGGTGAGGGCACGAAGGTGACGATTCCCGGACGCTTCCTCCTGCCGCCGGTGGAGCGAGAAGGCATCGTGATCAATGTTGCCGAGCTCCGGCTTTACTACTACCCATCGGTTGAGGAAGGCGAAACGCCACGGGTGGAGACCTACCCGATCGGTATCGGGCGGGAAGGCTTCGATACCCCCTTGGGCAAGACCGAGACCACCATGAATCTCAAGGACCCGGCCTGGTACCCGCCCCGGTCGGTGCGCGAGGAGGCCGCCGAGCGTGGCGAGGAGGCACCCGCCGTGGTGCCGCCGGGACCGGACAACCCGCTCGGCAGCCATGCCATCCTGCTCGAGATACCCGGCTACCTCATCCATGGCACCAACAAGCCCGACGGCATCGGCATGCGCGCCAGCCGGGGCTGCATCCGCATGTTCCCCGAAGACGTCGCATCGCTCTTCGAGCGGGTGCCCGTCGGCACCCAGGTACACCTCATCAACCAGCCGATCAAGGCCGGTTGGGATGGGGACATGCCATACGTTCAGGTCTACGAGCCGTTGGAAGAGCAGGAAGCCGGCATGGCCGCTCTCATGGAAACGCTGACGATGCTGGAGCGCGACGGCGGTGAACCTTCCACGCCCCTCAACTACGAGCTGTTGCGCGAACTGCTCGAGAATCCCTCTGGCGAAGTCGCCGCACTGACTCCTGCCACGACGCCTGAGCCGGAACCCGAGGAAGAACACAGCGAAGAGGGGCTGTTCTGGGAGGAGCTGGCGGTCTAGCGAATCGTTGACCCAGTGGCGTCATACGCTTCCACTCGGAAGCGGCGCTACAATCAGGGGATTACGCCATGCCGCAGCCGTGACTCGACAGTGTGACCTTTGCCAACAAGGCGAGCAGGAGGGCCGCCCAGCGCCCTCCTGTGCGTTGTGTCAGCGATGTGGGTTCAAGCCGTTCATTTGGACTCCTCTGAGTGTTGCCTTCTGCTTATTCGTGCCGGTGGCCATGGCGGTGCAGCAGCAGATGGACCCCGAGGCAGAGCGCCATGGGAAGCAGCAGCAGCCAGGAGCCGGCTCCGAAGGCGTTGCCGCGCCACATCACGGTGAGCATGGCCACCCCCATCAGCACCAGGCAGAGGGTCATCATCCATTTATGGAAACCCCCCGAATGTGTTGGTGAGTCCTTCTGCGACTCGGCCTCTCCTGCGGAGGGTTTCGGATGCGGCTGTGTCATGAGAGGTCTCCTTAGGCTTGAGCCTGGGCCGATCGGGCTGGAGTGGATGGCTCTCGGCGAGGTTGCTCGCGGGCATAACGCCGCTTGAGTAGCAGCGAGTTGCCGATCACCGAGAGGGAGCTGGTGGTCATGGCGATGACGCCGATCATGGGATGCAGCAGGCCAACGGCGGCAATGGGAATGGCGGCGACGTTGTAGGCGCTGGCCCAGATCAGGTTCTGCACGATCTTGCCGAAGGTGGCGCGGGAGAGCAGCATGGCGTCGACCACGGCGGTGAGCTCGCCGCGTACCAGGGTGACATCCGCCGCCTCGATGGCCACGTCGGCTCCGGCGCCGATGGCAATCCCGACATTGGCCTGCTTCAGCGCCGCGGCGTCGTTGATGCCGTCACCGACCATGGCGACGTGATTACCGTGCTTCTCTTGCAGCTTGCGGATGGCATCGACCTTGCCTTCCGGCAACACGCCGGCCTGGACCTCGTCGATGCCCACCTCCCTGGCCACGGCGCGGGCGGCCCGCTCGTTGTCGCCGGTGATCATCACCACGTGAAGGCCGAGGTCATGCATGCCGCGGATGGCTTCGATGGATTCCTTCTTGAGGGTATCGGCGACCGCCACGATGCCCATGGCCTGTCCGTCGGCGGCAACGATGACAGCGGTACGCCCCTTGCCTTCGAGTTCCTGCATGGCGTCATCAAGCGCTTCCAGCCCCCGAATACCCTCTTCCTCCAGCAATCGACGGTTACCGATCAGCACGTACCTCTCACCGACCTTGCCGGAAACGCCACGGGCGCCGGTGGAGCGAAACTCGCTGACATCGCCAGGCTTGACGCCACGCTCGCCGGCACCCTCCACGATGGCGCGAGCGATGGGGTGCTCCGAGGCGTTCTCGACGCTGGTAGCCAGTTGCAGCAGCTCGCTTTCGTCGATACCTTCCGCGGCAACCACTTCGGTGAGCTTTGGTTGACCCCGGGTAATGGTACCGGTCTTGTCGAGCACGTTGACCTTGACGTCCTTGAAGGTTTGGATTGCCTCGCCGGAGCGGATCAGGATGCCGCGCTCGGCGCCGATACCGGAGCCGACCATCAGGGCCGTCGGGGTGGCCAGCCCCAGGGCACAGGGGCAGGCAAAGACAAGCACGGCAATGGCGGCGATAAGGGCCAGGACCGGTGTGCTAGCGTCGGGATTCACCCAGGGCAGGAATGTCGCGCCCCAGTCCAGGATCGGGCGCAGGGCATCGGGAAACAGCGCCCAGGCAATCAGGCTGGCCAGGGCAATACCCAGCACCGCCGGCACGAAACGTCCAGTCATGCGATCGGCGAACTCCTGGATCGGCACCCGCGAGCCTTGGGCCTGGTCGATCAGGCGCACCACCTGGGAGAGGAACGTATCGCCGCCGACGCGGGTCGCCTTGACCCGCAGTCGCCCTTCCTTGTTGATAGTGGCACCGATCACGCTGTCGCCGCTGCTCTTGTAGACCGGGATCGATTCGCCGGTGGCAATGGATTCGTCGAGATGGCTCTCGCCCTCGACCACCTCGCCGTCGGTGGGGATCTTGTCGCCAGGACGCACGATCATGATGTCGCCCGGCGTCAACTCCTTGATCGGCACCTCGACTTCCTCGCCGTTGCGCTCCACGCGTGCCGTCTTGGCGCCCAGGGTCATCAGGCGACGGATGGCCTGGGAGGCTCGCCCCTTGGCCAGTGCCTCCAGGTAACGGCCCAGCAGGTGGAAGGTCATGATGGTGGCGGCCATCTCGATGAACGAGGTCATAGGGTAGACGAAGCCGATCAGGCCGATCAGGTAGGGCGGCAGGCTACCCATGGAGATCAACACATCCATGTTGAAGGTACCGTTCTTCAGCGAGCGCCAGGTGGATTTATGGGTGGCAATACCGCCGTAGAGGAATACCACTGGAAAGGCGAGCAGGGCGACGATGGCCAGATAGCCCGGGATCGGTTGCCAGAACATGTGCGGCATCATCAGCAGCATGATCAAGGTGGTCGGCACGGCGGCGATGATCAGTCGCTTGCGGGCCTGGGAGAGGTAGGCCTCCTCGATCTCGGCGTCGCTGTCGGTGTCTTCTACCTCGTCGGCCTGTACGGCGGCCACGTCGTAGCCGGCACCTTCCACCGCCCTCTTGAGTGCGTCGCCATCGGGGCCATCGGCAGCAACACTCACCAACACGCGGTGGCTGGCAATGTTGGTGTCGATGGACTCGACACCTTCGAGCCGCTCCAAGGTGCTACGGATAATGCCGGCGCAATGATCTGAACCCATGCCGGGAACTGTCAGGCAAACCTGTTGCTTGCCACTACCGCCACTGACAGCGGCCACATCATAGCCGGCGCCCTCAACGGCATCTTTCAAGGTATCGCCGTCAGGCCCACTTTCGTCGAGGGTTACGCTGACCCGGTGGTTGGCGATATTGGCCTGGATCTCGCCCACGCCATCCAGGCGTTCAAGCGTCTTGCGTACGATGCCGGCACAATGGTCACTGCCCATTCCCGGCACTGTCAGGGTGATCGTTCTTGTCGCAGTGTCGCTCATCGCGTCTCTCCTGCTGGCGGAGCCGAAGGGGCGGCCTCCATGTAGCCGCCCGGCCATTCTGGCGCTTCAAGAAAGCGATTCAGTGATGGGCGTCGTGATCCTCGGGGTCGACGTCGGCGGGTGCCGCCTGGCGGAGCTGCTCGCGCTGCTCATCGGTCATGAGGTCATGCATGGCGTTACGCATGCGTACCATTTCGGCCATCATCTCGCCGTGTAACTCGGCCATCTCGCCATGCAGGGTCTGGACCTCCTCCGGATCGGGGCGTTCGCCATGCATTTCGGCCATCAGGTCATCGCGCAGATTCATCAAGCGGCCCATGCGCTCGAACTGGGCGGGACGGTGCTCCTGCATCAGCTCGCGCATTTCGCTGCGCTGCTCGGGTTCGAGCATCGACATCATGCCCATCCCCTCTCCCATCATTGGGCAGGGCATCATGCCGCCACCCATCATGCCTTTCATCATGCCGGGGCCCATGCCGCCCTGGCCGCCACCCATCATGCCTGGGCCCATGCCGCCCTGGCCGCCACCCATCATGCCTGGGCCCATGCCGCCCTGGCCGCCACCCATCATGCCAGGGCCCATACCGCCTTTGTCGCCGCTCATCATTCCGTCTCCCTGGCCGGGCTCGCTGGCCGTCATGTCCTGGGCGAGTACGGCACCAGTACCGCTGGCAACGAGGGCCAAGGCGAGTCCGAGGGCGAGAGTGTGCTTGCGAATTTTCATGATCATTCTCCTTGCGGGCTAACGGCCCCCTGCAGGGGGCTTTGCCTGGATTCTTCCGGCTATGTGCAACACAGAGGTCAATACCAGTCAGTAACGAAGGCGTAGAAAGCGCTACGCAGGGCTCAGGATCTGAACCGCTGTGTCAGCAGGTAGACGGGAACTGGAGAAGGATTGGGGCGAGCTTGCGGGACGCCGATGCTGGTGGTGATCCGGGGAGCCCGTGGGATTTCGCGCAAGAACTCGTGGACAGCATCGATTTCGATATCCCGCTGTTCTACACGAAGCACGGCACTGGCGGGATCAGGCGCGCCATGGCCGTGGTGGCAGTGAGGAACTTCAGATGGCGAGACAAGCCACTGGGTGGGAGACGCTTCTGTGTGGGAGTGCTCGAGGTTTGTCGAGGGTGCCTGGTTGGCTTGATCCGCAAGGGTACCCGCGTGGGCATGGGCCAGGGGCGCCGCGAGCAGCAGCAACAACAATGCAATCATGGCGCCAAGCCAGAAGGGTAGCCCTTCCTGGCCGGGACTTGCGCTTTGCTTGGGCGCCTTGGGATGCATAGTGTAGGGTCGCTTTTCGGTGCTGTGCTGCCTTTACCCTAGTCCAACTTGACCACCTCACTATTGATGCATATCAAAGGTAGCCCTGACCTGTCTCCGCAGTGTAGCGCGGCAGAGCCATTAGCTGTTTTTGGAGCGGAGGGCCTGGTGAGCCAGGCGAATCGCTTCATGCTGCGCTTTGTACAGAAGCTCATCGATCCGCCGGCTATGGCATGGAAGCGGTGGAGGATATAAGGCATGGGCCATGGCGGTTATGGACCCTTCCAACTTGGATTATGGCGCTATGGACCACTCGCAGCAGGTGACCAGTCGCGCGTCGAAACGAATCGGGCGCCTCTGCGGCGCCCGTAAGAGTCAATGTTCATGCTTCTGGTCGTGGCGATCCTCAATGTCGTCAGCCAGTCCGTGGCGAATGTAATGCACCACCGACCAGATCTCCTCCTCGCTCAGTTTTTTCGCAAAGCGGGGCATGGCGCTGGCATCGTTGCCCTCATGTACGATACGGGCATACTCACCTGCGCTATGGCTCGGCCCATGCAGCGCCAGGTTGGCGGGGCCGGGGTCGAAGATGGCGGCCGCATGCGCCTGGCCGTCGCCCAGCCCCGTCGGGCCATGGCAGGCTGAGCAGAAGCGCTGGTACACCTGCTTGCCCCGGGCCAGAGTGGCGTCATCAAGTGGCAGCGGGTTCTCACCTGAGGTCCATACATCCGATACCGCCCGGGCGCTGGCCGAGCCTCTCTCTCCTCCGTCGTGACTGGCATGGCTAGCACCGGCCTCGCCATGGGTGTGTTCCCGTTCCTCCTGTTCGTGAGGAGAGGATCCCCCGCCTGGATTGCCAGAACCATGATCGTGCACGGCGCGATCCGGCTGACCGCTGCCGTGGTCATGCTCATGGTCATGATCGACTTGCTGCGCATTCTCGTGAGAGGGCGCTTGCGCTGGCCCGGCATGGGCGAGACTGACATGTGGCAGGGTAAGCGCCAGCAATATACCGGCCGCAAGGTGAGCGGCAAAGGAAGGCGAACGGAGCAGGGCGATACTGACCGGACGGCATCGGCCCGGGCGAGAAAAGGTAACGGTCATGGCAATTCCTGATCGGCATGTGGGGCAAGGGTCCGTGGTACCACGTCATTTGCTCGATCAGGCGTTTCTGGGAGGTCGCTCCCTCTTTAGGCAAGGTCGGGCCGGTCGATCCCGCGCCGGGGAGCGCGGGCGTTCGGCCTTTCCCGACAGTGGGAGCCTCGCGGTGAACGGCATGGCGCCGCTCATGCAGTGACTGTTGTCGATGCAGTTCACCTCGCTCTCCAGCGTGTCGGTATGCACGGCCTGATGGCACGTTGCCGACTCGCCGATTTCGAAATGAGAGGCTTGGGTGTCGGCCGGAATAGGAGTAGTGGCCGCGCCGAGGTCGGCGAGCGCTGCAGAGCCTGCCGGAAGCGACAAGGTCAGGCACAGGCTGAGCAGGGCAAGAAGCATTCGATACATGCGTGGCTGCGCTCGCGGGTCTCGATAACTCGACATGATCGATGCCGGCGAGAGGCTGGGCAACACGAAGCCGCGTCCATCGCCAGTGAATCCGACGCTTTACTGATCCCGGTCAGGTAACGCCTCGACCAGCCCCAGCGCTACGCAGAGACGCACCAGTTCGGCCAGGTTGTCGGCGCCGAGTGCCTTCATCGCGCGCAGGCGGTAGACCTCTACGGTCTTGGCGCTGACATCGAGCTGCTCGGCGATCTCGCGGCTGGTCAGGCCTTCCGCCACGTGCACCAGGATCTGCCGCTCCTTGGGGCGCAGGGCGTCGTAGCGCGCGCTAAGGGTAGCGATCCGCTCACTCACGGCCTGCAGCCGTTGATGTTCGGCCAGCGCCTGTTGCACGGCGTCGATCAACTGCTGGTGATTGAAGGGCTTCTCGATGAAGTCGAAGGCGCCGGACTTGAGCGCGGCGACAGCCATGGGCACGTCCCCGTGGCCGGTCATGAAGATCACGGGGGCGGGGTTGCCGCGCTCGTTGAGGCGCTGCTGCACCTGCAAGCCGGAGAGCCCCGGCATGCGCACGTCGAGCAGCACGGCATCGAAGGCGCTCGGGTCGGCCGCGAGGAAGGCCTCGCCGTCAGTAAAGGCAAGAGTGGCCAGGCCCACGGAGTCGAGCAGCCAGGCCAGCGAGTCGCGCAGGGCCTCATCGTCGTCGACCACGGCAATACAGGGGGCGCGAGTAGGCTCGGTCACGGCTGACTCCGGGGCGGCTTGCTGCGGTAGATGGGACTGGGCTCGGCCAGCAGTGTACCGGCAAAAGTGGCGCCCCCGGAACCGGCGGCCAGTTGTAGGCTGCCGCCCATGGCCTCCATCAGCGAGCGGCTGATGGCCAGCCCCATGCCGAGCCCCTCGGGGCGGCCGGAATGGAAGGGCACAAAAATCGCCTGGGCCTCGTCGTGCGTGACGCCGGGGCCCTGGTCGCTGACGCAGAAGGTGACCTCGCGTGGGCCGCTCTGGTGTGCGTGGATTGCCACACGTGCCGCTCCGGGGTGCTCCCGGCTCGCTTCCAGCGCGTTGAGCAGCAGGTTGACCAGCACCTGCTCCAGGGCGACCGGGTCGGCCTGGACGCGTGGTAAGGCTTCCGGCAGCGTAGGGTCGAGCGCGATGCCGGCCTGATGGTACTGCCATTCGCACAGGCGACAGGCGGCGTCCACCACATCAAGCAGGGCAACCGGGCGCGGCCGGGTCTGGCCCTTGCGCACGAAGGTGCGGATGTGGCGCAGCCGCTGTGCCAGGCGCTGGACCTGCTCGTCGATACGCGTGAGCGGCAGCGCCAGGTCGCTGGCGGGGCGGTTCGGGTCGGCACGCAGCTGCATCAGTACGCCACTGGCATAGTTGGCAATGGCGCCCAAGGGCTGGTTGAGTTCATGCGCGATGTTGGAGGCCAGTTCGCCGGTCGTGGCCAGGCGATTGGCGTGGGCAATCTGCTCCTGGTGTTGGCGGGCCTGGGCCTCGGCGGCCTTGCGCAGGCTAATGTCGCGGTTGAGCAGGGAAAGATGGTCGGGTTCGGCGCCGGGGCCGCGATGGGCCAGCACCACGCTGAGCACCGGCACCGGTCCCCTGGGGCTCGGCATCTCCAGCTCGCCGCTCCAGGAGCCGTAGCGGGCCACGGCGGGCAGCACGATGTCGCGCAGAATGGCCAGCGAAGAGGGCGTATAGGCCCGACCGAGCGGCGCATCGAGCCCCTCGCGCGGCAGGCCCAGCAACCGCCTTGCCGCCTCGTTGGAGTAGAACAGCCGCTCGTCGCCGTCGCAGAAGAGCACGTAGTCGGTGGTCGACTCCACCACCCGGGCCAGGCGCTCGCGATTGGCCTCGGCGCGAATGCGCCGCCCCACGTCACGGGAAACGCAGAGTACGTCGAGCAGCTCGCCGGTAGCCGGGTCGCGTCGGGTGCGGCTGGTGGTCTCGAACCATACGTAGTGGCCGTCCTTGGCGCGGAAACGGTAGGTCTGCTGGTAGAAGCCGTCGTGGTAATAGACCCGCGGGGACTTGTTGAGCAGGTCGGCCAGGTCCGAGGGGTGGAACAGGTCGTAGGCCGAGACGCCGATCAGCTCATCGGGCTCGTAGCCGAGCAGCGTGCGGGCGGCCTTCGAGGCGTAGAGGAAGGTGCCATCGCGGGCGTGACGTGAGATCAGGTCGGTGGTGCTCTCCGCCAACCACTGGTAGTGACGCTTCTCCTCATCGAGCTCGGCAATTCTGGCCTCGAGCGCGGCCAGCCGGGCCTGCAGCGCCTCGCTGTCGCTTGCCATCAGCGCGCCGGGTCCACTCGGCCGCCCAGCGAGGCGTTGCGCCGGAACCAGCCGGCGATGCTGGCCCGTGGCAGGCGGGTGGGCAGCACCTCGTGGGGCACGTTTTCGGAGAGAAAGCAGGCAAAGTTGCCGGCTTCGGGGCGCACCCGGGCGACTTCCCGCTCGGGGGCGTCGGCGGCGAAGATCGCCATTTCGCCACCGCCGTCCGCGGGCCACTCGGGATTGAGGTAACCCACCGTGGAAACGACCCGGTTGGCGCGCCCCCGGAAACTGTCCAGGTGTTTCTTGTAGAAGGCGCCGGGGGGGTAGTGAGCGAAGTGCGCCTCATACTCGAACAGCCCCAGGAAGAGCGCCTGGTTCAACTCGCGCTGCACTTCGCCCATGGCCTCCAGGTAGCGGCGCTGGGCCAGGCTCTCGCGGTCGAGCCAGTGGATGGTGTCGCCGCGGATATCGCGGCGCAGCCGATGTTCGTCGCCTCGGCCGATGCCGGCGGCGGCCAGCGCATCGCGTTCGGCCATCTCCATGAGCTCCCGGTGCAGGTCGTGGCAGAGTCCGGCGTCGAGGAAGCCTTCGCCGATGTACCAGCCCTGTTCCACCAGGGCATCGACCAGATGGGGTAGGGCGCTGGCCGTGAAGGCCGGACGAGCGAGAAGCGACATGGGCGAGGGGGGACCTCCGAGGATGGAGACAGTGGGAAAACGGGCTCAGGAGATGCGGGTTTCGGTCTTCGAGCTGCGCAGCAGGCGCTCGGGAAAATAGCATAACCGACCGCTTGCCGGCTCATCGAACAGGCTGATGGGCCGCTCGAACCCCTCGGCCAGCAGTTCCACCAGCATCATCGCAGAGAGCCCCCAGATCACTTGACCCTGAGTGTGGTAGCTGGGCACGTAGTGGGGACGGCCGTTGGCCGGGATCACGTCGGTATGGTGGCGTCGATCCTCCAGGAACAGTTCGAGCGGCACCTCGAAGATGGCATCCAGTTCGGTCGGGTCGGGCGCGAGCGGCAGGTCCGGCGGGATCAGGCCCACGTAGGGTGTGACCAGGATGCCATGCAGCGAGATCACGTCCGACAGGCGGCCGAGCAGCTCGACCCGCTCCGGCGGCAGGGCGATCTCCTCGTGAGACTCGCGCAGGGCGGTGGCCAGCAGGTCGCGATCGGCCTCCTCTCGCTTGCCGCCGGGAAACGCCACCTGACCGCTGTGAGTGTTGAGGTGGCCCGCCCGGCGGGTAAAGAGCAGGGTCGGCTCAGGTCGATCGACGATCGGCATCAGTACCGCCGCCTGGGGCATATCGAGGCGCAGGCGGCGGGGAGTGTGCGCTTGCAGGCGCTGGCGAAGTTTCTCTAACATGGAGTTTCCATCGGGTTTGCTTCCTTCTACCCGGGGGCCTTCGCCGACGTCAAGCCTGCCAGGGAGACCCATGAACTTCTGCAGCCATTGTGGCCAACCCGTGCGCTTCGCGATCCCGGCAGGGGACGATCGACCCCGGTACCTGTGCGACGCCTGCGGCTCGATCCATTACCAGAATCCGCGCATCGTCGCCGGTACCCTGCCGGTGAGCGGTTCGCGCGTCCTGCTCTGCCGCCGGGCGATTGCGCCGCGCAAGGGTTACTGGACC
This sequence comes from Billgrantia hypersalina, assembly GCF_052584175.1. Taxonomy (NCBI): domain Bacteria; kingdom Pseudomonadati; phylum Pseudomonadota; class Gammaproteobacteria; order Oceanospirillales; family Halomonadaceae; genus Billgrantia; species Billgrantia hypersalina. The sequence continues at coordinate 47,426 of NZ_JBMIQI010000006.1, read as the reverse complement.
CTGCCCGCGGGGTTCATGGAGAACGCAGAAACCACCATCGAGGCTGCCGCCCGCGAAACCCGCGAGGAGGCCTGTGCCGAGGTCAGCATCCATGGGCTCTACACCCTGATCAACCTGCCGCACATCAATCAGGTCTACATGATCTTTCGCGCCGAACTCGCCGGCGGTTTCTCGGCCGGTCCCGAGAGCCTGGAGGTGGCGCTGTTCGAGGAGCATGAGATCCCCTGGGGCGAGCTGGCCTTTCCCACCATCGAGCGCACCCTGCGCCATTACTATGCCGATCGTGGCAACGACCACTATCCGCTGCACGTCAGCGACATCACCGCCGAGGATCGCGAGCGTTACTTTGGTTCGGCCTGATGGGTCATCGAGAAGGAGCAGGTAGCGTGGACAAGTTCGAGCTGAAACTGGACCAGGCGGCGCGTGCGGCCTGGCTCTCCTATGTGGGGGGCCGTACCCAGGACGAGATTGCCAGCCAGCTCGGCGTGTCGCGCCCTGGCGTTCAGCGGCTGCTGGCCCTGGCGCGCCAGGAGGGGTTGGTCAAGGTGCACATCGACCATCCACTGGCCAACTGCATGGTGATGTCGGATGCCATCCTTCAGCGCTTCGGGCTCGAGTTCTGCGATGTGGTGCCGGCCGACCCGGAGGCGCCGGAGAGCAGCGCCCATTACCTGGCGGTGGCGGGGGCGGAGCGACTGGCTCGGTTGATCGAACGTGTTGAACCCTTGACCCTGTCGCTGGGCACCGGGCGCTCGGTGCGTGCCACGGTGGAGGCGCTGAGCCGCATCGAGCGGCCCCAGCATCGCTTCGTCTCGCTAGTAGGGAATGTCGCACGCGACGGCTCCGCCAACCGCTACGACGGCGTGATGGTACTGGCCGACAAGACCGGCGGCGAGCGCTTCCTGCTGCCGGCGCCGGTGGTGGCGGGCTCGGTGGAGGAGAAGGAGGCCATGCTCGGCCAGCGCCTGTTCCAGGCCATTGTCGAGATTGCCAAGGGCGCAGAAGCGGCCTATATCGGCGTAGGGCGCATCGACCGTCAGGCCACGCTATTTCAGGATCACTTCATCAGCGAAGCCGAGCTCGACGAGCTGCTCTCGCGCAGAGCCGTCGGCGAGCTGCTCGGCTGGCCTCTCGACGAGACCGGTCAGGTGATCGACTGCTCCATTACTCGTCGCGTCACCAGCCTGCCGCTCGAGATGTTTCGCGACCAGACCCTGGTGGCGTTGGCCGGCGGGCGCGACAAGGGACCGGCCATCCTAGCCGCCTTGCGCGGCGGCTGGCTCAAGGGGCTCGTCACCGACGAGAGCGCCGCACGCTTCATCCTCGAAAGGAACGGCTAGCCTAAAGTCTAAAGAAGTCGGCTTTGCCTTTTGTTGCTTCGTATCCGATCATTTGATCGTGCAATGATTAAATGATCAGAACAGCGTCTCCGGCTATCAACAACAATGCCCTTTGGGGCCACCCAGCACACAGGAGCCCGACATGAAGCTCGCCCACGCCTTTCCCTTGACCGTCCTGGCCGCCGCCTTCGCCAGCGCGGCTCAGGCCGAGACCATCACCGTTGCGACGGTCAACAACAACGACATGGTGATCATGCAGAGCCTGACCGAGTCTTTCGAGGAGGCTCATCCTGACATCGAGGTCAACTGGGTGGTGCTCGAGGAGAATGTGCTGCGCCAGCGCCTGACCACCGATATCGCCACTGAAGGTGGCCAGTTCGACGTCATGACCATCGGCACCTACGAGGCACCGATCTGGGCCGAGCGCGGCTGGTTGGTCGCGCTCGACGACCTGCCCGAGGGGTATCGGGAGGACGACCTGCTCAAGCCGGTACGCGACGGTCTCTCACACGACGGCCAGCTCTATGCGCTGCCGTTCTATGCCGAGAGTTCGATGCTCTACTACCGTACCGACCTGTTCGAGGAGGCCGGTATCGAAATGCCCGAGCAGCCGAGCTGGGAGGAGGTGCGCGACTGGGCCGCCGAGCTACACGACCCCGACAACCAGTTGGCCGGTATCTGCCTGCGTGGCAAGCCGGGTTGGGGCGAAAACATGGCATTCGTCTCGACCTTGGTGAATACCTTCGGCGGGCGCTGGTTCGACGAGGAGTGGAATCCAGAGCTCGATTCACCGGCCTGGCAGGAGGCGATCGGTTTCTACGTCGACCTGCTCGGCAACTACGGTCCACCGGGCGCCAGCTCCAACGGCTTCAACGAGAACCTGGCCCTGTTCTCGCGCGGCAACTGCGCCATGTGGGTCGACGCCACCTCGGCGGCGGGCAAGCTCTACAATCCGGCCGAGTCGCAGGTGGCCGATCGCCTCGGCTTCGCTCCGGCGCCGGTGGCCGAGACACCCAAGGGGGCGCACTGGCTGTGGTCGTGGGCACTGGCGATTCCCGCTTCCTCGGAGAAGCAGGAAGCCGCCCAGACCTTCCTGACCTGGGCCACCTCGCGGGAGTACATCGAACTGGTGGGCGAGAGCGAAGGCTGGACCAGCGTGCCGCCGGGCACCCGGGAATCGACCTACGAGAACGAGCGGTATCAGGAGGAGGCACCCTTCGCCGGCTTCGTGCTCGATGCGATCAACAGCGCCGACCCCACCGACTCGACGCTGGAGCCGAATCCCTATGTCGGCGTGCAATTCGTTGGCATTCCCGAGTTCCAGTCGATCGGCACCCAGGTGGGCCAGACCATCGCCTCGGCGCTGACCGGCGATACCACCGTCGAGCAGGCGCTGCAGAACGCCCAGCGTGCCACCGAACGCACCATGCAGCGCGCCGGCTACTGATCCGGCGCACTTGCCTTGCCGCCGAAGCCCGGCCTCGGCGGCCAATCCCAACGTGACGGGGTGATGTCATGAGCAAGACACGTGCCTCCGGGCGAACCGTCGGTGGGCTGCGCTCCCTGTCGTTGCAGGCCCCCGCGGTCACGCTGCTGCTGCTGTGGATGCTGGTCCCGCTGGGCATGACCGTATGGTTCTCGCTGCAGCGCTATAACCTGCTGATGCCCGGCATGGAAGGTTTCGCCGGCCTGGAGAATTACGAGTACCTGTTCACCGACCCCGCGCTGTGGCGCGCCATGGGCAACACCTTGTTGCTGGTGGGTTCGGTGCTGGCGATCACAGTGGGTGGCGGGGTGCTGCTCGCCGTGCTGTTCCAGCAGGAGTTCCCGGCCGCGGCATCGCCCGGGTACTGGCCATCTCGCCGTTCTTCGTCATGCCCACGGTGAGTGCGCTGGTGTGGAAGAACATGATGATGCACCCCTCCAACGGCGTGCTGGCATGGCTCGCCGGGGTGTTCGGCCTGCCGGCGGTGGATTGGTTCTCGGCACTGCCGCTGACCTCGATCATTATTGTCGTGGCGTGGCAGTGGCTGCCGTTCGCCCTGCTGATACTGCTCACCGCCATGCAGTCACTCGACGAGGATCAGGTCGAAGCGGCACGCATGGATGGGGCGGGGCCGCTGGCCATCTTTTTCTACATCACCCTGCCGCACCTCAAGCGCGCCATCAGCGTGGTGATCATGATCGAGATGATCTTCCTGTTGACGATCTTTGCCGAGATCTACGTTACCACCTCCGGTGGGCCGGGGCTCGCCACCACCAACCTGGCCTTCCTGATCTACATCCAGGCACTGCTCGACTTCGACGTCGGCCTGGCCTCCGCCGGCGGGGTGGTCGCCATCATCCTGGCCAACATCGTCGCCATCTTCCTGGTCCGTCTGGTGGCCAGGAACCTGGAACATTGAGGCCAGGGAGGCACTCATGACCACTTACAAGACTAAGCAGGCCCTGCCGGCCGACGGCCACCTGGCCAGTAATGACACCGCTGACGAGACGCGCGCCCGACGCACGCCGCTGGTGCCCAGTGTCGGTGCACGGCGGGTCGGGCTCACGCTGCTGGGCTGGGGGATCGCACTGCTCATCTTCTTCCCCATCCTGTGGATGGTGCTGACCGGCTTCAAGAGCGAAGCCGAGGCCATCGCCGACCCGAGCCTGATCTTTACGCCGACACTGGAAAGCTACGTCGCCGTGCAGGCGCGGGCCGACTACTTCAAGTTCGCCCTCAACAGCGTGGTGGTGGCCTTCGGCTCGACCCTGCTGGCGCTGCTCATCGCCATTCCGTCGGCCTACGCCATGGCGTTCCTGCCCACCAAACGCACCAAGGGCACGCTGCTGTGGATGCTCTCCACCAAGATGCTGCCGCCGGTGGGCGTGCTGGTGCCGATCTACCTGCTGTTCCGCGACGTCGGGCTGCTCGACACCCGCACCGGGCTGGTTATCGTCTACACCCTCATGAACCTGCCGATCGTGGTGTGGATGCTCTACACCTTCTTCAAGGACCTGCCGCGAGACATCCTCGAAGCGGGACGCATGGATGGCGCAAGCACTTTCCAGGAGGTGATCTACCTGCTGCTGCCGCTGACCCTGCCCGGCATCGCCTCCACCGGGCTTCTGTCGGTGATCCTCAGCTGGAACGAGGCGTTCTGGAGTCTCAACCTCACGTCTTCCAACGCCGCTCCGCTCACTGCCTACATCGCGTCGTTCTCGAGCCCCGAGGGGCTGTTCTGGGCCAAGCTTTCCGCTGCCTCCACCATGGCCATCGCCCCGATCCTGGTGTTTGGCTGGCTCACCCAGAAACAGATGGTACGCGGCCTCACCTTCGGCGCCGTCAAGTAACGAGGTATTCCATGGCAACGCTACAACTTCACAACATCGTCAAGCGCTTCGAAGGCACCGAGGTGATCAAGGGCGTCGACCTTGAGGTCAATGACCGGGAGTTCGTGGTCTTCGTCGGCCCCTCCGGCTGCGGCAAGTCGACGCTGCTTCGCATGATCGCCGGCCTGGAGAGCGCCTCCTCGGGCGACATCCTGATCGACGGCAAGCGCATCAACGAGGTCGGCCCCGCCGAGCGCGGCCTGGCGATGGTGTTCCAGAGTTATGCGCTCTACCCGCACATGACCGTCGAGGACAACATGGGCTTCAGCTTGAAGCTAGCCGGCGTACCCAAGGAGGAGCGTCGGCGCAAGGTGCGCGAGGCGGCCGCAATCCTGCAGCTCGAGCCGCTGCTCGAGCGCAAGCCCAAGGCGCTCTCCGGCGGGCAGCGCCAGCGGGTGGCCATCGGCCGCGCCATCGTGCGCAACCCCAGCATCTTCCTCTTCGACGAGCCGCTCTCCAACCTCGACGCGGCGCTGCGGGTGCAGATGCGCATCGAGCTGGCGCGCCTGCACGAGGAACTCGACGCCACCATGATCTACGTCACCCACGACCAGATCGAGGCCATGACCATGGCCGACAAGATTGTCGTGCTGCAAGGCGGCGTGGTCGAGCAGGTGGGGTCGCCGATGGAGCTTTACCACCATCCGCGCAATCGCTTCGTGGCCGGTTTCATCGGTTCGCCCAAGATGAACTTCCTCTCGGTGGAGCGCGTCGACGCGGGCCCCACTGGCGTCGAGGTGCGCCTGCCCGACGGGGCGACCTGTACGGTGCCGGTCGACGGTAGCAGTCTTCGCGACGACACCCTGACCCTGGGCATTCGCCCCGAACACCTGCAGCTCGACCCCGAGGGGCCGCTGTCAGGGCGCATCGAGGTCATCGAGCGCCTCGGCGGGGTGACCTCGCTCTACGTGCGCATGCAGGACACCCTGGTCACCGTGAGCGCGGACGGCAACGTCGAGAACCGGGTCGGCGACACCCTGCGCTTCGGTTTCGACCGCGCCTGTGCCCATCTCTTCGATGCCGGGGATCTGGCCCTGCCCAGCCTGGCGCGCCATCCACTGGCCGGGCTCAATCGCCAGGACAATCGCGCCCCGACAGTGGCGGGCGGCCAATGAGCGGGGCGGGCATGGAAACACTGATCTTCGATTGCGACGGCGTGCTGGTGGACAGCGAGATCGTCGCCGAGGCCACGCTGGTACAGCAGCTCGGCCAACTGCTGCCGGACATTCCCGAAGATGTCGCCCTGCGCCAGGCACTGGGCATGACCACAGCGGCGATCCTCGAACGCCTGGAACGGCAGAGCACGCACCGGCTGCCGACCGATGCGCTGGAGCGCATCGATGGCGCCATCGAGGCGCGCCTGGCCGAGGAGCTGCGTGCCGTCGAGGGGGTGGCGGAGACGCTGGCCCGGATCGATCTGCCGCTGGCCATCGTCTCCAACAGCCGTCGCCGGCGGGTGCTGGCGTCGCTGGCCGTCACCGGGCTCGACACCCGGCTGGGTGAGGTGCCGTTGTTTACGGCCGATGAGGTCGAGCGGCCCAAGCCGGCCCCCGACCTCTACCGGCTGGCAGCGCACCGCATGGGGTGTGACCCGGGTGACTGCCTGGTGGTCGAGGATAGCGTCTCCGGCGTCACCGCGGCGCATGCCGCTGGCATGACGGTGATTGGCTTCACCGGCGCCAGTCATATCGAGGCGGGGCACGCCGAGCGCTTGCTCCAGGCCGGGGCATGGCGGGTCCTGCCGGCCATGCACGATCTGGAGGCGTTGATCCAGCAGTGGCGTGAGCAACGACGCACCGGGGCGAAGGTGGCTACCAGCGAAACCAACGAGGAAAACCCGAGATGAAACTGCAGGACAAGGTGGCGGTAATCACCGGCGGCGCGCGCGGCATCGGCCTGGCCATCGCCGAGCGCTATCTCGCCGAAGGCGCACGGGTTGCCGTGGCCGATATCGACGTGGCGGCAGTAGAGGAGGCCGCGGCCGGCCTGCGTCCTCTCGGCGCCGAGCGTGTCCTGGGCGTGCGCCTCGACGTCTGCGACCGCGACTCGATCGCGGCGATGATCCAGGCGGTGACGGAGCATCTTGGCGCTATCGATATCCTGGTCAATAACGCCGCGGTCTTTGACATGGCCCCGGTACTCGAGGTCAGCGAGGGCAGTTTCGACCGCCAGTTCGCCGTCAATACCAAGGGGCTCTTCTTTACCTTGCAGGCGGTGGCACGGCACATGGTGGCCCGCGGCGAGGGCGGGGCGATCATCAACATGGCTTCCCAGGCTGGGCGCCGCGGCGAAGCGCTGGTGAGCACCTACTGCGCCACCAAGGCGGCGGTGATCAGCCTGACCCAATCCTGCGCACTCGACCTGATTCGCTACGGCATTCGCGTCAACGGCATCGCCCCGGGGGTGGTCGACACACCGATGTGGGACGAGGTCGATGCGCTGTTCGCCCGCTACGAGAACCGCCCGCTGGGCGAGAAGAAGCGCCTGGTCGGCGAGGCGGTGCCCTACGGGCGCATGGGCCGGCCGGACGACTATGGTGGCGCGGCGGTATTTCTTGCCTCGGACGATAGCGAGTACGTGGTCGCTCAGACATTGAATGTAGACGGCGGCAACTGGATGAGCTGAAAAAATGAACCCCAATATCCATGACATGGCGGTGCGTTTGCTGGAGGCCGCCGAGAACCGCAAGCGCTTCATCGTCGCCCTGGCCGGGCCGCCGGGGGCGGGCAAGTCGTTCCTCTCCGAGTGGCTGTGCCGCGAACTCAACGAGCGGCAGGCGGGTATCGCCGCGGTGGTGCCGATGGATGGCTATCACCTCGACAACGCCATCCTCGAGCCGCTGGGGCAGCTGCCGATCAAGGGGGCGCCGGAGACCTTCGACCCCGACGGCCTCAGGCACGACCTGGAGCGCATTCGCCGCGCCGACAGGAGCGTGGCGGTGCCGGTGTTCGACCGTCCGCTGGACCTGGCTCGGGCCGGGGGACGTCTGATCACCCTCGAGCATCGCATCGTCATCGTCGAGGGCAACTACCTGCTGCTCGATTGCGACCCCTGGCGTGACCTGCAATCGCTGTTCGACATGACCCTGTTCCTCGAGGTCGCCGACGAGGTGCTCGAAGCGCGCCTGATCCAGCGCTGGTTGGGAATGGGACAAGACCAGCAGGGCGCCGTCGACAAGGCGCGAAACAAGGACATGCTCAATGCCCGACTGATCAAGCGCGAATCCGTCGCGCCGGACCTCTACTGGCGTTAGGTCGCGTCACGCTGCCGTTGCCCTTCAACTTTTCCGTTCATTGCCGCTCGCGGCAAGGAGTCTTTTCATGCCCGCTCTCAGCAACGCCACGCTCCAACGACTCGATCCGCGCATCGCCGTCCCGCGCTACGACCGCCAAGCGCTGACGCCGGGCATCGTGCACATCGGCGTCGGTGGCTTTCATCGCGCCCACCAGGCCATGTACCTCGACGCGCTGATGAACCGTGGACAGGCGCTCGACTGGGGCATCGTCGGCGTCGGCGTGATGACCGGCGACCGACGCATGCAGGAGGCGCTCGCGGCCCAGGACCATCTCTACACCCTGGTGGTGAAACATCCCGGCGGCGAACGCGAGCCGCGGGTGATCGGCAGCATGGTGGTTTACCTCTTTGCTCCCGACGACCCGGAAGCCGTCATCGAGCGCATGGCCGATCCCGCCATTCGCATCGTCTCGCTGACCGTGACCGAGGGGGGCTACAACTTCCATCCCGTCAATGGCGAATTCGACTTCGACAACCGTGACGTTCAGCACGACTTGGCCAACCCCGCAGTGCCGCGCACCACCTTCGGCCTGGTGGTCGAGGCTCTGGTCCGCCGGCGTGAGCGCGGCCTGGCGCCGTTCACGATCATGTCCTGCGACAATATACAGGGCAACGGCGAGGTGGCACAGCGGATGTTCGCCGCCTTCGCGCGGGCGCGCGACCCGGCGCTGGCGGCGTGGCTGGAGGCAGAGGTGGCCTTCCCCAATGCCATGGTCGATCGCATCACGCCGGTCACCCAGGCAAACGACATCGCCGAACTGGCCGGGGAGTTTGGCGTCGAGGATGCCTGGCCGGTGGTGTGCGAGCCCTTTACGCAATGGGTGCTGGAGGATCATTTCGTCGGCGGCAGACCGGCCCTCGAGCAGGTCGGCGTGCAGCTGGTCGAGGACGTGGTGCCCTATGAGCTGATGAAGCTGCGCCTGCTCAATGCCAGTCACCAGGCGCTGTGTTATTTCGGCTACTTGGCAGGCTATCGCTATGCACACGAGGTGTGCCGCGATCCGATTTTCGTCGACTTCCTGCTCGGCTACATGCGCCTCGAGGGCAGCCCGACGCTGGCGCCGGTGCCGGGGGTGGATCTCGAGCAGTACCGGCAGACGCTGATCGAGCGTTTCGCCAATCCCGAGATCAAGGACACCCTGGCGCGGCTGTGCGCCGAAAGCTCCGATCGCATTCCCAAGTGGCTGGTGCCGGTGATTCGCGAGCAGCTCGAGGCGGGCGGCGAGATCCGCCGCAGCGCCGCGGTGGTGGCGAGCTGGGCGCGCTACGCCGAGGGCGTCGATGAGCAGGGTGATCCGATTGCGGTGGTCGACCGCCTCAAGGAGGAACTGATGACCCTGGCCGCCAAGAATCGCAGCCAGCCCACCGCCTTCATCGACAACCGTGAGCTGTTCGGCGACCTGGCCGAGCGTGAGCGCTTTCGCGCCGCTTACCTGGCGGCGCTCCAGAGCCTGCACGAACGCGGCGCCCGCGCTACCCTTGAAGCCCTGACCGCGCAGCAAGGGCAAGGAGCAAAGTGATGTACATCGGGGTGGACTGTGGAACCCAGAGTACCAAGGTGGTGGTGGTCGACATCGAGAGTGAGGCGATCCTCGGCGAGGCGAATCGCCCGCATCGCCTGGTGGAAGGGGAGAACGGACGCCGTGAGCAGCAGCCAGAGGAGTGGCTCGACGCCTTTCGCGGCGCCTTCGAGGAGGCCGTGAGCCGGGCCGGTATCGAACGCCGTGCCATCCGTGCCATCGGCGTTTCCGGCCAGCAGCACGGCATGGTGGCGCTGGACGCCGAGGGCCGACCGGTGCACCCGGCCAAGCTGTGGTGCGATACCGAGACGGCAGCACACAATGCGGCACTCGTCGAGCGCCTGGGCGGGGCGGCGGGCTGCCTCGACAAGCTCGGGCTGGTGCTGCAGACCGGCTATACCGCCTCCAAGATTGCCTGGCTGCGCGATACCAACCCCACTGCCTATCGGCGTATCGACGCAATTCTGCTGCCTCATGACTACCTCAATTACTGGCTTACCGGCGAAAAGGTGGCGGAGGCGGGCGATGCCTCGGGCACCGGGTATTTCGATACCCGTACGCGGCAGTGGCGGCGCGACGTTTTCGCCGAGGTTGCGCCGGAGCTGGACCCTGAGCGCGTGCTGCCACGCCTGATCGACTCACGCGAGCCCGCCGGTACGCTGCGCCCGCAAGTGGCCAGCGAGCTGGGGCTGGGCGAGGGTGTCCTGGTTTCGAGCGGAGGCGGCGACAACATGCTCGGCGCCATCGGTACCGGCAATATCGAACCCGGTATCGTCACGCTGAGTCTCGGTACCTCGGGCACGGTGTGCGCCTATTCGCCCGAGCCGGTGCGCGCCGGGAGCGACATGGTCGCCAACTTCTGCGCCAGTCACGGCGGCTGGCTGCCGTTGGTTTGCACCATGAACGTGACGTCGGCCAGCAACTTGGTACGCGAACTGTTCGCCCTCGACCTGGATGCCTTCGGCGAGCGCCTGGCCGCGGCACCGATCGGTGCCGAGGGCGTGACGGTCCTGCCGTTCTTCAACGGCGAGCGGGTGCCGGCGTTGCCGCACGCCACGGCCAGTTTCCTGGGGCTCGACAGCCGCAACCTGACCCAGGCCAACCTGTGCCGGGCGGTGGTGGAGAGCGCGACCTTCGGCCTGCGCTATGGGCTTGAACTGCTCGGGCCGCTGGCCGCCGGAGCGAGCCAGGTCCGCCTCATCGGCGGCGGCGCCAGGAGCCCGCTATGGCGCCAGATGGTGGCCGACGTGACGGCGACCCAGGTGATCTGTCCGCAAGTGACCGATGCCGCGGCCCTCGGGGCAGCGCTGCAGGCTGCCTGGTGCGAGCGCACGGAGCTTTCTCTCTCTGCGCTCTGCGAGCGCCTGGTCCATCTCGACAACAAATCGCTGGCCGAGCCCGTTCCAGCCAGTGTCCAGGCCTACGAAACGGTCTACGCTCGTTATCGCAATGCGCTGAGTGCACACCACCGCGTGCCGAATCGGTAGCCCTGGCGAGCCGGGACGAGGCGTGGCGAGCTAGAACGTCTCCAGTTTCCACACGTCGAAGGCCGGCTCCTCGTAAGGGTGGGAGGCGCGCAGGGCGATGATGGCCTCGCGTATGAGCGAGTCCTCGCAGACCAGCTCCACCTTAACCTCCTCGACCTTTTCCAGCTCGCCGACCTGACCGATATGCGGATCGGCACCAGCCAAGGGGCGAAACTGGCCGGTACCGCGGGTCTCGAAGCAGCAGGCCTCGTAGTCGCCGATGCGTCCGGCACCGCTGGCGAATACGGCTTTCTTGACCGCCTCGGCATCCTCCAGCGGAACGAAGAAGGCTAGCTTGTACATGGGTCTCTCCTTGCATGCAGATGTTGCCGCCATGGAGCGATGGGCTCGCGTGGGTGAAAAACTCCGCTCGTTGTTTATGCTGACGCATGTATTGCCTGGTTGGAAAGACGGGATTCGAGGAGATAAGCATGGATCGGACCCTCACAGCACTGCTGGAGGAAGGTGGGCTCTCGCCACGGGGCACGCTGTCAGCTCTCGGGGGCGGCGATATCGCCGCTGTCTACCGGCTGGAGACGTCCCAGGGGCCGGTCGTGGTCAAGCGCGACGCCGCCGAGCGTCTTGTCGGCGAAGCGGATGGCCTCGAGGCCTTGCGCGAGGCGGCAAGCGCTTTGATTGTCCCCGAGGTACTGGCCCTGGGTGACGGCTGGCTGGTGATGGAGGCGCTCGAAGCGGGCTCGCGTACGCCGCGCGCTGCCGCGGCGCTGGGCGAGGGGCTTCGCGAATTGCACGCGCATGCATCGGACGAGCATGGCTGGCCGCGGGACAATGCCTGCGGCAGCACGCCACAACCCAATGCGCCACTGTCTGACGGGCGCGTCTTCCAGCGGGAACGTCGGCTGCTGCCGCTGGCCCGGGCCTGTCATAAGCGAGGATTGCTCGATGCTGCCTTGCGCCACCGTATCGAGGCCGTGGCGGAAGCGCTCGAGACCTGGCTGCCCGACGCGCCAGCGTGCCTGCTGCACGGTGACCTGTGGTCGGGCAACGTCCTTTACACCTCGCGGGGGCCGGCGATCATCGACCCGGCGGTGTATCGCCACTTTCCCGAGGTGGATCTGGCCATGCTGACGCTGTTCGGCTCACCCGGCGACGCCTTTTTCGACGCCTACTGGGATGGTGGCGTGCCGACCGACTGGCCGCGGCGCGAGGCGCTGTTTCAGCTCTACCCGCTACTGAATCACCTGCTGCTGTTCGGCGGCGGCTATCGTGGCGCGGTCGAGCGGGCGCTCGCCAGGGTCGAGCGAGTTTGACTTGGACGCAGGTCATTCAAAAGTTCGTTTGAAGGTCTTGCCCGCTGTGCCGTAGCGTGCATACACTCCGGTATGTTTCGTTAGCCTGCTCAAGGAAGGCCAAGCCCATGTATCGAAGCATTGGCAGTCTCGTTGGCGTCTGCGCCGTTGGCTGTCTGTTGACCGCACCGGTGCTGGCCAGCACGGGCGTCGTCACGCTGCAAATGGACAATGACGGCATGCTCAGCAGCGACGACGACAACTATACGGCGGGCATGGAGCTCATCTGGACCCGAACGACGCCGGCGGACCACTGGAGCCAGCGAATCGCCGGGAGCCTGCCGGACGGTTGGTTGCCGCAGGTCGATGCGCTTGGCTACCACTTCAGCTATCGCATGTACACGCCGGTGGAGGTAGCGCGACAAGATCTCATCGAGGACGATCGCCCCTATGCGGGGTTGGTACTTGGCGGACTCACGCTCTACGATCGTGAGTCACTGCCTGGGGCCTGGCAGCGTGAAGAAGCCCTGCAGCTCGACATCGGCGCGGTGGGACCGATCACGGCGGCCGACAGCGTTCAGCGCGAGGTGCACCGGTTCGTCGAGAGCCAACGCCCGCAAGGCTGGTCGCATCAGCTGGGCAACGAGCCCATCCTCAACGCCTCCTACCGCCGTCACTGGTGGCATCGTCAATCGCTGGGGCAGTTCGAGATGCAGCACGGACCGGGGCTTACGGCCTCCCTCGGCAACCTGCTCGTCCAGGCGGAGCAGGCTATGGTCTGCGTCTTGGCAAAGGATTGGATAGCGCCATGGGCTGGCCGTCCCTGGGGATCGACCAGGGGGCCTATCGACAGGTCTCGACCTCGCCGGGAAGCGGTTGGCATTTCTTTGCCGCCCTGTACGGCCGCTATACGGCCCATAACCTGCTGTTGGATGGCAACACCGTGCGCGACAGCCATTCCGTCGATCGCCGCGAGCTGGTCGGTGACGCCTTGCTGGGGCTGGCACTGACATGGCAGCAATGGGAAGTGAGCCTGGCCTCCCTGTGGCGGAGCAGGAAATTCGAGGAGCAGCGGGGGAGCACTGTGCATGGTGCGCTGTCGTTGAGCTATCGCTACTGAAGTAGCGGCTAGCGGATCCTGTCGACTGACGACCTATACTGGTATCTGCCGCTGCCAACATGATAAACACTGGAGAACAAGACGATGGTCGACCTCTTGCCGCTTCGGCGTGCCGGTTGGGGCGCGCTGTTGCCGGCACTATGGCTTGTCGTGAGCGTGCCGGCTTGGGCTGAAGCGTCGCACCCTAGGTCGGTAACCCCTGTCTGGCAGCCGGTGTTCCAGCCCTACTCCTGGCATCGCGAGCATTGGCGGCAGCGCAGGCGACACGATCCCTCCTTCATTATTCCATTCCCCGAGTCGTTCCTGGATGCCTACGTTCCCTGGGGCCCACCCGCCCAGCCGGACGTGCCGCCGCGACCCGAGCCGGTACTCCCGAGGGAGCGTGGCGAGATGTGGCGCGACGACGTGGTGGGTGCCGGCAGTGGCGGGCGAATCGAAGAGCATCCCGAAGGGCGTATCCTGCGCAGCCGACCGCGTAGCGACTGAGCGGCTCATGCGATTTACATCCATACATGCATGAATGTAAAATTCGCCGACCTTTGACGTATCAACGGGAACGACGCACATCATGAAAAGAATATTTCGATTCGGCCGGACAGCCTCGATGGTCCTGGCCGTCGGTCTGTTGCTGGCCGCTTGCGGCCAGGAGGAAAATCCGCAGGCGCAGCAGCAGGCCGCTCCGGAGCGTCAACCGCATCCCGTCGAGGTCGTGGCCATCGAGCGCCAGGATATCGCGCTGGAAAAGTCCTACCCCTCGCTGCTGCGTAGTGATGACGAGGTCACGCTGGTGGCCCGCATCACCGGTATCCTCGAGGAGCGCCACTTCGAGCCCGGTGGACAGGTCGAGAGAGGCCAGCCGCTCTTCTCCATCGAACCGGACGTCTATCAGGCGGCAGTGAATCAGCACGAGGCCAACCTGCAGAGCGCCCAGGCCGAGCTGGCTCGCGCCCAGCGCGACGCCGAGCGCTTCGAACGGCTGTTGAACCAGAACTCCGTGAGCCAGCAGCAGGTCGACCAGGCCCGTGCGGAGCTGAGCGTGGCGCGGGCGGCAGTGGCCCAGGCAGAGGCGGCGCTGGCGAGCGCCCGCATCGATCTCGAGTACGCCGAGGTCACCGCACCGGTGTCGGGCGTGATCGGGCTATCGCAGGTCAACGTGGGCAACCTGGTGAGCCCCGGCACGGCATTGGCCACCATAACGCCGCTGGATCCGCTGGAGGTGCGTTTCCAGCTGCCTCAGCGAGATGCCTTCGAACTGCGTCGGCAGCTGGCGAACAGCGGCGACGCGTCGATTAATGCCGTACTGCAGGTCCCGGGAGGAAGCGGTGCCGATAGCCAGACGCTGACCGGTCGGCTCGACTTCCTGGGTTCACGCGTGGACGAGCGCACCAGCACGGTTCAGGCCAGCGCCACCTTTCCCAATCCCGACGCCCAGGTGCTGCCGGGGCAGTTCGCACGAGTGCGGCTCGAGGGGCTCAGGCGCTTCGACGTACTGGCAGTGCCCGAGATCGCCATCACCCAGGGCCTGATGGGGCCGCAGGTGTTCGTCCTGGACGATGAGGGCGTGGCCCGTGCGCGTACCGTGGAGCTCGGCGAAGTGGCGGGGCCGTGGCAGATCATCCGCGGCGGCCTGGAGCCCGGCGAGCAGGTGGTGGTGGGCGACCCGGCCGGCATCGAGCCCGGTATGCCCATCGACCCCCAGCCCTTCGAAGGCGATGCCCAAGCGCTGGTCGAGGAGGTCGAGCGGGCCGAGGCCGAAGCCGAGCAGGAGGCCGCCGAGGCCATGCAGGAAGAAGAAGCCGCCCAAGCCATGCCGGAGGAAGGGGCCGAGGCCATGCCGGAGGAGGAGGCCGCCGAGGGCGGTGAGGACGACGCATGAATTTCTCCAACTTCTTCATCAAGCGCCCGATCTTCGCCACGGTGCTGGCGATCATCCTCACCGTGATGGGCGTGGCCAGCATGCGGGTGCTGCCCATCGAGCAGTATCCCAGCGTGGTGCCGCCCACGGTATCGGTTCAGGCGCAGTTTCCCGGCGCCGATGCCGAAACGGTGGCGCAGACCGTGGCCGCGCCCTTGGCCGAGGCGATCAACGGCGTCGAAGACATGCTCTACATGACCTCGACCAGTGGCGACAATGGCTCCATGAGCCTGAACGTGGCGTTCAATATCGGCACCGACGGCGACATCAACACGATCAACGTCAACAACCGGGTACAGGGCGCGTTGTCGCAGCTGCCCGAAGCGGTGCAGTCCCAGGGCGTGACGGTGGAGCTGCGCTCCAGTTCGATCCTGATGCTGGTGGCGCTGATCTCGCCGCAGGGCGACTACAACAACGTCTTCATGCAGAACTACGCCACCCTCAACATCCTCGATGAACTGCGTCAGGTACCCGGCGTCGGCGAGGCGTCGGTGCTGGGCGGCGGTGAGTTCGCCATGCGCGTGTGGATGGACCCCGACAAGCTGGCACAGTACGACCTGACCCCCACCGAGGTGGCGAGCGCCATTCGCGCGCAGAACACCGAGGTGCCGGCGGGCAACCTGGCCGCCACGCCGCAGCGCGACCCTCGTGCGTTCACCTACACCATCACCGCCGGCGGGCGACTCAACAATGTCGATGATTTCCGCAACATTTTCTTGCTCACCAACCCCGACGGCTCGGCCCTGCGCCTGGACGACGTGGCGCGCATCGAACTAGGGGCGTCCTATTACGGCGTGCAAGCACGCCTGAATGGCGCCCAGATGACGCCGATCATCATCAACCAGCAGCCCGGCGCCAATGCGCTGGAGACGGCGCGGGCGGTGCACGAGACCATGGCCCAGCTGGAGGCTCGCTTCCCGCCCGGGCTCGAATATGTAGTGCCCTACGACACCACGCTGTTCATCGACGCCTCGGTTGAAACCGTCACCCACGTGTTCATCGAAGCCTTCCTGATCGTCGGCGTGATTCTGTTCATTTTCTTGCAGAACTGGCGCTTCACGGTGATCGCCATGTCGGTGGTGCCGGTCTCGGTACTGGCCACCTTCGCCGGCTTCTTGATATTCGGCTTCTCGATCAACCTGCTGACACTGTTCGCCTTGGTGCTCTCCATCGGCATCGTGGTCGACGATGCCATCCTTGTAGTGGAGAACGTCGAACGCGTCCTCAGCGAGGACGACGAGATCACGGTGACCCAGGCCACCATCCGCGCCATGCGGGAGGTAGGCGGCCCGGTCATCGCGACCTCGCTGATCATGGCGGCGGTGTTCGTACCGGTGGCCTTCCTGGGGGGCTTCACCGGTCAGATCTACCAGCAGTTCGCCATCACCGTCGCCGTCTCGGTGGCCTTCTCCGCCCTCATGGCCCTGACCTTCACTCCGGCACTCTCGGCCATCTTCATCAAGCACAAGCCGAAGGGCGTGGGAGAATCCAAGCTGATGCGAGCGCTCAACACGCCGCTGCGGCTGTTCGATCGCCTGTTTGCCGGCATCACCGCCGCCTACCTGTGGCTGGTCAAGGTGCTGGTGCGTTTCTGGGGGCTGGCGCTGCTGTTGACGGGGCTCGTCATCGGCGCTTCCTGGTGGCTCTACCAGATCACGCCCACCACTCTGGTACCCGAGACCGACCAGGGTATCGTGCTGGCCAGCGTTCAATTGCCCGACTCCGCTTCCCTGGCACGCACCCAGCGTTACATGGATGAACTCAGCTCGCGTATCGAGGAGATCCCCGGGGTGCGGTACTCCACCGCCGTGGCCGGTTACGACATCCTCTCCAGCTCGGTCAACACCGCGCGAGGCATCATGTTCATCAATATGGAACCCTGGGACGAGCGCGAGCTGAGCGCCGCCGAGTTGGTGGGACGCATCATGCAATTGGGGGGCGAGGTTCCTGGCGGCTCGGCCATAGCATTCAATGTGCCGCCGATCATGGGCCTCTCCACCACCGGGGGGTTCGAAGGCTACTTGCAGTCCTTCGAGGGGGCTTCCCCGCAGGAGCTGTTCGAGGCTTCGGTACAGGTGATGCAGGCGGCCAACCAGCATCCGGCCCTGCAGCGGGTGTTCACCACCTTCAACGTCAACGTGCCGGGCTATCGCGCCGAGATCGACCAGCAGAAGGCACTGAGCTACGGTGTGGCGCTCGAGGATCTGAACGCGACCCTGTCGAATACCTTCGGCAACGGCTTCGTCAACTTCTTCAGCTATCAGAACCGCAACTTCCAAGTCTATTTGCAGAACGAGGATGAGTTCCGCAAGACCCCGGACGACATCAGCAGCGTCACGGTGCGTGGCGGCGATGGCGAGCGCATTCCGCTGTCGGAGTTCGTCACGCTGGAGCGACAGGCCAAGCCCGCGGTGGTGTCGCGCTTCGGTGTCTACCTGGGGGCACAGTTCCAGGGTGGCCCCGCCCCGGGCTACAGCTCCGGCCAGGCGATCGCCGCCATGGAGGAGATCGTCGAGGACACCCTCGGCGGTGGCTGGGGCATGGGCTGGACCGGCACGGCCTACCAGGAGAGCCAGCTCGGCAATACCGCGACGCTGGCCATCGTCTTCGGCATCCTGATGGTCTTCCTGATCCTGGCGGCACAGTACGAGAGCTGGTCGCTGCCGCTGGCAGTACTCACGGCGACGCCCTTTGCCTTCCTCGGCGGCATCGGCGGCATCGTGCTGCGCGGGCTCGATACCAGCGTCTACGTGGAGATCGGCATGCTGGTGGTAGTGGGCCTGGCGGCCAAGAACGCCATCCTGATCGTCGAGTTCGCCGAGCTGCAGCGCAAGGAACAGGGCCAGTCGATCCGCGAGGCGGCCATTACGGCGGCGGAGCTGCGCTTCCGGCCGATCGTGATGACTTCGCTGGCGTTCATCTTCGGTACGCTGCCGCTGGCGCTGGCCAGCGGTGCCAGCGACGTCAGCAGCCATCACATCGGCACCACCGTGGCGGTGGGCATGGCCTCGGTGGCGGTGCTCGGCAGCCTGTTCGTACCGAGCTTCTACGCCGTGATCGCTCGTATCTCCGACTGGCTGCGCTACCGGCTGCGCGGTCGACACGAGACCGCGGCCGAGCACTGAGCGGCGGTCCTTCCACTAGGCGACTGACGGGGCGCCATCCTGCGGGATGGCGCCCCGCCTTATTTCATGATCTGGAACATGCCCGGCGTGGCACGCCTTGGGCTAGGCTGAAGGTGAGTCGAGTGCAAGAGCGAGGAGGCTGCCATGGAAGTCGTGCGTGCCGTTGCCCTGAGTTTTCCCGTCGTCGTCTTCAGCGCCCTGGTCCCGCTGGTGTTGCTCTACTGGCTATTGGTAGTGCTGCGCCTGGCGCCGCTGGAGCTGTTCGCGCGCGACAGCCTGAAAGGGGACCACTTGGCGAGCACCATGGTGGCGCTGGGTTTCGCCGGCGTACCGATCTCCTTTGCCCTCAGCGTGCTGCTGGGCCTGGCAGGGGCCATCACCCTAGCAATCGAGCTGGTTGTGCTGCGCTGGCTGCCGCTGGGCCTGTTTCGTATCCCCGTGGGCGTGGCAGTGCTATGGGCCGCCTTTGTTCTCGCCTCGCCGCTGGCGGCAAGCCTGTGCCATGCGCTGCAGCGACGCTTCCATCGGTTGGCGCAGGCACGGCGCTGCCTGCTGGGGGAAGTGGTGCAGGTACGCTCCGCACCCGATGCCCAGGGCTGGGCCACGGCCGCGCCGATCGACGACACCGAGTGCGAGATTCGCCTGCACGGCAAGCCCGGTGACCTGCCACGCCCGGGAGAACGCCGGGTACTGGTGAAGTACGTGGCGGAGGAGGGCGCCTACCGCAGCGTGGCCCAAAGCCGTTACTGCGAGGCGCGTGAGCACCTGCGGCGGCTGCGGCTGGCTCGCGGCGGCGTCGGTGCGGGCCAGGGAGGCGTCGAGGCGCCTCTGTGAGGGTTATGACTCGGCGCGCAACAGCTCGAGCTGGGCCTCGACGAGCTGAGTGCCGCGTTCGCGCAGCGAAAACCGCTCATGATTGCGCAGCCAATCATGAAACAGGCCGCCGAGCATGGCCTGAAGCAGCCTGGCGGCGATTTCGGGAGAGAGATCCTGGCGTAGGTGGCCCATACGCGCGGCACTGGTGAAGTAGCCGAGCAGGGCGCCGCAGGCTTCCTCGGCCATCTCGTTCTGCATCGCCAGAGGATCGATCTCGGCGAAGGTTTCGCAGTGGTGGATCAGGATGGCGTGCACACGCCGATAGCGCGGCTGTTCCAGGCGTGCGAAGCCGCTCAGGCAGGCCTGGCGTATGGCCTCGAGCGGCTTGTTGGCGAGTTCCGGATCGCCGATCTCCTCCACCAGCTCCTCGAACGGCATGCGTACCCGTTGCAGCATGGCGCGGAACAGGTCGGCCTTGTTCTTGAAGTGCCAATAGACGGCACCGCGTGTCATGCCGGCCTCGCGCGCGATCTGTTCCAGCGAGGTGCGGGCCACGCCACGCTCGAGGAAGACAGCCTCGGCGGCATCGAGCAGGGCTTCGCGTGTGGCGGCGGCTTCTGCCTTGGTACGTCGGGCCATGGTGGGGCGGTTCTCCTCGGCACTGCAATGTTTCTGTCATTCTAACCCAGCGACGGCACGCTTACATACGGTTATGTATGTCATGCTTCGCTGCATGATGCCACCTCCGCTTGCCCCTCGTATTCCACGCAGT
This sequence comes from Billgrantia hypersalina, assembly GCF_052584175.1. Classification (NCBI taxonomy): domain Bacteria; kingdom Pseudomonadati; phylum Pseudomonadota; class Gammaproteobacteria; order Oceanospirillales; family Halomonadaceae; genus Billgrantia; species Billgrantia hypersalina. Next base: position 27,373 of record NZ_JBMIQI010000006.1, on the reverse strand, counting down.
GGCCCTGTATAACGTGTCGAACACTGTTCTGGTACGGTAAGAGGTTATGCCCCGCGCACCTTTCGAGCTCAATGGCGCCACGATCAGGCCCGGCAGTCGTCTTCAGATCGACGTGCCGGTGGCGCGACTCTACACCCACGCTCCGCTGCATATCCCCGTCGAGGTGGTTCATGGACGCCGGCAAGGGCCTGTCATGCTGGTGTGTGGTGGCATTCACGGCGACGAGATCAATAGTGTGGAGATCGTGCGCCGGCTGATGCGCTCGCGCCAGATCCAGGGCCTCAATGGCACCCTGATCGCGGTGCCCATCGTCAACGTCTTTGGCTTCATGCAACACAGCCGCTACCTGCCGGACCGGCGCGACCTCAACCGCTGCTTTCCCGGCAGCGAAACGGGGTCGCTTGGGGCACGGGTGGCGGCACTGTTTCGCGAGCAGATCGTCGACCAGGCGACGCACATCATTGATTTGCACACCGGTGCCATCCACCGCACCAACTTGCCGCAGATCCGCGCCCAGCTCAGCCCCGGCAGCGAGACCGAACGCATGGCCAATGCCTTCGGCGCGCCGGTGATCCTCAACGCCGAGCTGCGCGAGGGCAGCCTGCGCCATTATGCGCAGACGCGGGGAATCCCGGTGCTGACCTACGAGGCCGGCGAAGCGCTGCGCTTCGACGAGTGGGCGATTGCCCCCGGGGTGCGCGGCGTACTCCGTGTCATGCGCCGGCTGGGCATGCTGGCGGGCGAACATCGGCGCAGGCCGCCACCGGCGGCGGAGCTGGCCAACGGTTCGAGCTGGGCGCGGGCGCCTATCGACGGCATCCTGCGCCCCAAGGTGCGCCTCGGCGCGCGGGTGACGCGAGGCGACGTGCTGGGCAAGGTGGCCGATCCCTTCGGCAACGCCGAAGCGGCGATCAAGGCCATGGCCGACGGCATCGTGATCGGCATGAGCCGGTTGCCGCTGGCCAACGAAGGGGAGGCGCTATTCCACATTGCCCGCTTCGACGCCATCGAAGAGGCCGAGAGCGCCATCGAGCACTTTCACTCCAGCCTGGAGCCGCTGCCCGACCCGCTCTACTGATTACGCCTCGGCAAGGTTGGGTTGGACTTCGCCCGTGCTTCTTTCCGGAACCAGGCTCAGCGCATCGTCGAATACCCGCAGGCAGGCGCCGTCGAGGTGGCCGTTCTCCGACAGGTGACGACGAAAGCGGCGGCCGCCCGGCTGGCCCTGGAACAGGCCCAGCAGGTGGCGGGTGACGTGGTTGAGCTTGGCGCCTTCCTCGAGCCGACGGGCGATGTAGGGGCGGAAGGCGCGGGCGGCCGCGTGCCGGCTCACGGCCGGCCCGGGTTCGCCATAAAGCGCCTGGTCCACACCGGCGAGCAGCCAGGGGTTCTGGTAGGCCTCGCGGCCGACCATCACGCTGTCGACGTGCGCCAGTTGGTCACGACATTCGTCCAGCGTCTTGATGCCGCCATTGATGCCGATGTGTAGCGCCGGCCGGTTGGCCTTGAGGCGGTGTACGCGCGGGTAGTTGAGCGGCGGAATGTCACGGTTCTCCTTGGGCGAGAGCCCCTGCAGCCACGCCTTGCGCGCATGCACGATGAAGATTTCGCAGCCGGCATCGGCCACCGTGGCAATGAAGCGCTCCAGATCGGCGTCCTCGTCCTGGTCGTCGATGCCGATGCGGCACTTCACCGTCACCGGGATCTTTACCGCCTCACGCATGGCGCGTACCGCTGCGGCGACCTTTTCCGGATAGGCCATCAGGCAGGCACCGATCAGGTTGTTCTGCACCCGATCGCTGGGGCAGCCTACGTTGAGGTTCACCTCGTCATAGCCCCAGCCCTCGGCAATCGCCGCGCACTCCGCCAGTTCGCCGGGGTCGCTGCCGCCCAGCTGCAGCGCAAGCGGATGCTCGACATCGTCGTAGCCGAGAAAGCGCTCGCGCGGGCTGCCGTGCAGGATGGCGCCGGTGGTGACCATCTCGGTGTAGAGCAGGGCACGGCGGGTCAGGGTGCGGGCGAAGGCGCGATAGTCGCGGGTCGTCCAGTCCATCATCGGCGCCACGGAGAACCGACGCGCCCGGGCCAGCGGGTCATGTCCCGTCATGTCAGTCATCAATGGTCTCCGGAGACGTGCCGTCATTGCCGTTCGATTTGCCTCATGCTCCCTCGTGCCACCATCACGGTAATGAAACTTTGGCGGCACGCCGCGAGACAGGGGCGTACCGGCAGGAGGGGATAAGAGTCGAGATGGCCGCCCATTGTACGCAAGAAAATGCTGCTCGCCCAGCGCAGGTGCCGCTGGCATTGGCACGCCGCGGGGGCAGCACCAACGGGGCGACGCCAGGCAGAGCCCCCCTGGCAAGCGACAGGGGGCTCTGCCTTGAGCGGCTAGTGTTTCAGGATGACGTAGAAGGCGTGGATGATGCCCGGGATGAAACCCAGGAACGTCAGCAGGATGTTGAGCCAGAAATGGCCCTTCAGGCCGACTTCCAGAAACACGCCGACGGGCGGTAACAGGAGGGCAAAGATCATCTTGATGGGGTCTGTGGCGGTAAAGGCCATAACTCACTCCTTTGAACGTGGCGTTTCCGATCCTGTTTCAAGCTCGGCCCCGCGATGATGCGGATGCGGGGCTGGCTGGCCAACCCCGCCTGGCAGTGGCTACTTTTTCTTTTTCATGAAAGGGAACACTCGGCCCATGGCATCGGCGAGCACCTGGTCGAGCGGTTTATGGTCCAGGCTGATTGCGGCTCGCGCAGCGGTATAGGTCCCCTTGTATTCCTTGGCGATTTCTTCGTCTGTCATGTTGTCGGGCAACTGCTCCTTTTCACGGATGATGTCGATAACGGCCTTGTCCATGTCACGCTCCTTTTAAGCCACTTGCTGTCGAGGATAGTGCAGAATCGCCCAGGCCGCGGTAGCGTATCAGCCCAGGTGCGCGGCGGGCAGCTCGTCCCAGCGCGTGGTCCACCGCGCTGATCGATGCGCGCAGCGCAAATGCCAGGCAGCACCTGGGCTGGGCGTGCCGAGCTTCACGGTTCCTCGGCCCATCCTGGCGTTCAGTTGGTCCATGACTGCCATCAGCTTGGCGCTGCGCTGTCGGTCGGTATCGCTCTGGGGAGTATCGAGCAGCGAGAGTTGTTGCCGATCGGCGTCGATCAAGTCGAGCAGCATCACCCCGCCCTTCTGATAGAGGTAGCCCTTGCGGTAGATCCGCTCCAGGGCATGGCCGGCGGCGTTGAGTATCTCCCGACTGTCGGCCGTGGGTCGTGGCAGTTCGAGCGCCAGGCTCGGTGAGTACTGCGGTAGGTCCTGCCGAAAGGGGTTCGTCTTGAGGAACACCAGCACCGCCTTGGCGAGGCCGTTCTGACGACGCAGCTTCTCGGCGCCGCGCTGGCCGTGCTGGCGCATGGCCTCGCGGATCTCGCTCAGATTGTCGGTCAGTTTGCCGAAGCTGCGGCTGGTCATGATGCGTATTCTGGCTTCATCGAAGTCGTTCATCTCGATGCAGGGGATACCGCGCAGTTCAAGCGCGGTGCGTTCGAGAGTCACCGAGAAGCGACGCCGGATCTCCTTCGGGTTGGCCTGGGCAAGATCCCAGGCGCTCCTGATGCCCATCACGGCCAGGCGTTCGACCAGCCGCCGGCCAACACCCCAGACGTCGCCCAATTCGGTCTTTTGCAACAGTCCCTGCGTCTCCAGGCTATCGGGCTGCAGCACGCAAACGCCCCGGTAAGCCGGGATTTTCTTGGCCCCGCGATTCGCCAGCTTGGCGAGAGTGCGGGTGGGTGCGGCGCCTACGCAGACGGGAATTCCGGTGAACTGACGCACCTTATGGTGCAACTGCCGAACGTGCTCGAGCAGTTGCCCATGGGTAAAACCCTCGAATCTTACGAACATCTCGTCGATGGAGTAGGGCTCGACAGCGGGAGCGAGCTCCTCGAGCACAGATTGCACGCGCTGGCTCATGTCGCCGTAGAGCTCGTAGTTGCTGGAAAGGAGGTGAATCCGTCCCTGTCGCACGAGATCCTCAAGCTCGAACGCCGGGGTGCCCATCGTGATGCCGAGGGCCTTCAGCTCGTTGGAGAGCGCGATGACACAGCCATCGTTATTCGACATCACGCCCACCGGAAGGCCGCGCAACCGTGGTTGGAACACGCGCTCGCAGGAGACGTAGAACGAGTTGCAGTCGACCAGGCCGATCATGGTCATACCGTATACTCGTGGATGACGGAGCGGACCACGCCCCAGACCTGGCATTCGATGTCGACCAGCGGGACCGGTGCATAGCGAGGGTTGCCTGAGCAAAGGCACGGCACCTCACCGCGCAGCTCATATCGCTTGATGGTGATTTCGCCGTCGACCATGGCAACGATGATGTGGCCTGGCCTAGGCTCGATGGAGCGATCGACTACCAGAGTGTCGCCTTCGTGGATTCCCAGCCGCTCCATGCTGTCGCCTGTCACTGCCAGGAAGAACGTGGCGGAGGGGCGCTTCACGAAGCGCTCGTTGAGGTCGAGCGTGCGGCCTTCGTAGTCCTGTGCCGGGCTGGGGAAGCCGGACAGTCCCGCGCGGCCCAGGGCAAGGGGGTAGGGAAGCGCAAGCGAGGGCGGCTCGGGATGAGCCGGTACGAATGTTGGCAGTGTCATGTGAGTCCCTTGGTGGTTCTGTATTTTTTTACAGTATTCTCGATATCATCATCTCCAGGCAACAGGCAAAAGCTAATGGAAGTTAGCTGACGAGAGGGCTAAATGACGACATGCCTCGCTCCTTGCCCGAAGGTTTGTAGGCAATCGCCTACAAATACGAAGCAGTTTTCTTACGCGTCACGATATCCTGGGTTAAAACATCCCACTCCTGGAGCGACTATCTTGTAGGTGACGGGCGAGGGAGAGCCCTTCAGGGAAGGCCGAGCAATGGAACGCTCAGAACCAGGGATGCTTGGGCAGGATGCCTAAGATAGGTGGTTAGGGAAGCGTTGATTGGAAAGCCCGGCCTGGCGGTCGGGCTTTTTTTCGGTAGGTCGTTACGGCGAAGTGGCGCCAAGGCAATTTCGCCATGCGAGAGACGCCTGGGTTTCGCGTTCTCTACGGGTTCGCCAAAATATCGCGTCTCATCGCGCCTGCCCTGGCTGTCAGCCGGGGCTCTTTTCGTTCGGGCGGCCAGCGAGGCGACTTGCCCGCGACGACTGCCGCTGAGCCCGGGAGGACGACCTCTCTCTATGGGAAAAGCTTTTCGGGACGACCCGAGAGATGAGGAAGCTACTATGTCTTGGGTGCTGCTCGGTCTGGCCGGGTTACTCGAGGTCGTGTGGGCGTATGCCATGAAGCAATCACACGGTTTTACGCGCCTGCTCCCGACCACCGTCATGTTGGTATCGATGGTGGGATCGTTCTGGCTGCTGGCGATCGCGATGCGCAGCCTGCCGTTGGGCACGGCCTACATGATCTGGACCGGCATCGGCGCCGTGGGCACCTTTGCCATCGGCGTATGGTTCCTGGGAGAGGCTGTTTCGCCCTTGCGTGTTTTTGCCGCCCTGCTGATCGCCGCCGGCATCGTGACCATGAAAATGGCGACCTGACCAAGACCTCGCATGGTGCCTTTGCTCACAACGCGTGTCGGCAATCTCTTACGAGCCAACCTATCCCAGGTTAATGTCCGGGCTTTCGCCGGCTGTCATAGTGCACCCATCGGGCAGGGAGAGCCCGGCAAGGAAGACCGAGACATGGAAGGCTCACGTACCAAGGATGCTCGGGCAGGATGCCTGAGGAAGTGGAAAGGAAGCAAAGATGCAGCCCGGCCTTACGGCCGGGCTTTCTTGTATAAGCCTTTCGCACCGTCTCTTTGGGTGGTGCGAAAGGCTTATCATGGTGATGCCTGCTGTGCTTCGCTCAGCGACTTGATTCTGATGAAAGGCGGACTATCCTGAAGATGTGCACAAAGCAAGGAAGCTTTCCAAGGCGGGATGCCTTGCTGGGCAGGAAGCCCGAGAAAGGAACAGGGAAGGCTGGATGAGACAGGATGTCATTTTTGGCCATGGAGTTCCGACAGTAGTAATGCCTTAGCGCAGCACGTCAGCCCCTTCACGTCGTGAAGGGGCTGCCTCTTTTCTGCATCGTGCTCCTCCGCTATGGAGGCTGGTGACCCAGCCATAGGAGAGGACATGGATCATGATTTGACCGATCACCAAGTGGAAATATTGTCCCGCGCGCTGCAACACGGCGGTGTGCTGGCGGCACCTTTTGGACATCCCGGCGAGGATAGCCTGGTCGATGAAATGGAAGCGCAGGCGGCGGACCTGGAAGCAGGTGGGCTGGTCAAGGCATGGCGTGACGAGAATGGCAGCCTCCAGCGACTTGAGGTGACCTCCCAAGGCTATGCCGCGCTGGGAGTTCGCTAGGCACTTCTTGATGAGGCGACGTACTACGCGCCCTATCGGCAATCTCGTACAGGCCGAACTGACAAAGGTCGCTACTGGCATGGGTGATGCTCTGCCAGACTAGACCCGGCGAGCGAGGGAGAGCTCACAGGGAGACGGCGCCAGGAGGGTTCGGCCGCCAGGGAAACGCGGGCAGGAGGCCTGTGCATGGCAGAAGGGAAACAAGGCGAGCCCGGCCGCCTGGCCGGGCTCTCTCTTGTATACATATCGAAAGACAGCCTCCGGCGGAACATGGAGCGTCATTGGTCCAGGCTTTTGCCGCTTGCGGGTTGAATTACGCCCATTTGTTCTCTGGATTGCTCACCCCTAGGCTGGGGGTATCTCGCAAGGATGCGGGGACGAAGACAAGCCGGGCAGAAGATGCCAGGGATGCATGAAAGGACATTCATGGTGAGCTGGAAAGGAAGCAAAGTGAAACCCGGTCATGCACCGGGTTTTTCTTTGTTTGGGCCCGGGTTCACAAAGCCAAGCAATGCTGCCTCACATCGTGTCGAAACCGCGTTGCTGACAGCCTTCGCGCTTGCTCAGCTGGCGTCTTACAGTGTCCTCGGTGCGCCGAAAAGCAGAAGGCAGAAAAAAATAACAGGCTTACGGTTAACCTGAGTTAATTTTTTTTACCGACTTTGGTGGCAGTGTGTACTCCGCACAGGTCAGGGATGGCTTGGCAGGGATGAACGGCCAGGATGGCCTCGGACAGGGAGGTGCGGACAGGAGGTCCGCAGCGCAAGCAGGGAAGGCGGGGGCAGGACTCGGCCTTTTTTCGGTCGGGTTTTTTCTGTCTCTGCTGGGTACGGTAGGCCATCGTGGTAGTGGTTCAGCATCGTCTGGAAGGAGTGCAGGAAGGCCGGTGCGGGCCGATTGTCAGCTACGGCGGGATCATGGTCTAGGAAGGTGTTCGTGGCGAGCTATCGTCATGAATGAGTATTGATCAGCTTTCGAGGAGTGGTAGGACAATTCCCTGACGCAGGAGAAGAAGAATGATCAGGCTAACTTGGAAGGCAGGATCAGAATTTCTTGAAGAAAAGGGCCCTAGTGTCGCGATCGTGCTGTTCATGACGTTTATGTCATGGATCCTGTTCTGGCCGCACGGCTTGAACATCAGCATGGCCATTGGCAAGGAGCCGGAAGCGATAAAGTATGAAAAGGTCAGAACTTCATATTCAAAGAATGCGGCTGAGTTAATGCGCTATAACGAGGATATCTTTTCTCGTTCATTGAGCATACTCGATACTAAAAAATATTACTGTCTACTGACCGAGTACTTCGACACGGGATACGAGGGTGGGCTTCAACCTGCGGCCCTGTTGCGCTACGAATCCCTATGCGAAGTATTTAGCGATGCCGCTGCCTTGGTCGATACCTATGCCGATCGGCTGAACGGCTGGAGTGGGTTTTATCCCGAACTCCATGAGTTCACCTGGCACGGCAGGAGTGAAGAGCAGCGCATCGGGCCTTTCCTGACACAGGCAGAGTGCATCGAGATCGCGGATCGCCTGGCTCGTCTGGGTGAGCATGCCTCGAGTTGCGGCCCCTACGGTCACGCTTCGACAGAATCTTTGAACACCGCCCTGGTGGCAGACCAAGGCTGACGGCATGCCGTGGCCACAGGGTGGAGGGTGCGCTGGCCGTCGATGGTACGGTCAGTGCGCCTAGGCTTTCCACGCTTGGCTTCGGTAACCCTGACTATGGCGCAAGGAAAGAACAATGTTGATAAAAGAAGAGCGAGCGAGCAGGGCGGCTGTACCTCGTGGCAACAAGACAACTTGCCTCTTGGCTTTGCTTCTTTCATTGGCGGCCTGGCTTCTGATTTTCCGTGGTTTTGATATCCATTCCATTGAGAAGGCGGAAGGAACCACCAGGGAGCATGGTGTTATGGACGTGGTTAGTTCAAATGGCATTGCCGAGCTTATGGCGCGCCATGATTATTTTTATCAGCAAGCCTCGACCATACTGGAGCTCCACGGAGACTACTGCGGTGAAGTAGATTCGGATGGTAATGATGTTGCTATAGTAAAGACGAGAAGTGAAGCGCTGTGCAACATATTTACCGAAGCAGTTGAAATGGTAGGTTCCTATCCCCGCAGACTTGGAAAAGAGGGGGGCTCACCGCAGGCACTGTTTCGTTTCGACCTGCTTGAGAACGGCGAGGAGAAGACTATCGGTCCGTTCTTGTCTCACAGCGAGTGTTCGGTCATCGCGGCGCGGCTGGTCCAGTTCGGCGAGCAGGTAACTTCCTGCCTGCCCTATGAAGAGTGGCGTTATGAACTCTTCTTTGCCGGGAATCACGATTAACCAGATTCGAGCGCCCGGGCGCTGCTGCCTTGGCATCGCCTCATCCTGACGCGTCAAGCGCTTCCAGGAGGCACGCTTCTTTCCGCATGTGCTATGCAGAAGGAGTGAAGCGTTAGTGGAGGTACAACGATGGAAAAGCGTCAGGAGCTGCTGGAAGCGCTGAGGGACGAACTCGTCGAGCGGGTGGACCGCTACAAGGTGCATAAGATGCGCCTCGAGAACCCCCTTGATCGGGATATGGAGGAGCAGGCCATAGAGCTCGAGAACGAGGATGTCATCGACGCTCTCGAAGAGGAGGCCGAGGAGGAGCTTGGGCAGGTTCTGCATGCGCTCGAACGTATCGAGGAGGGAGAGGGCGATCTGTGTGAACGATGTGACGAACCCATAGATCCCCGGCGTCTCGAGGCGATACCCTACGCCACTCTCTGTGTCGACTGTGCCGATTTGGAAGGAGAGCCTTAGCTGCACCGAACAGGACTGGCCGGCTATCCAGGTGTTAGTCTAGAAGCGTGATGGTCGGTCAGGAGAAAGGCATGAAGGCATGGCGTCGATCCTGCGCAGCTCTGGTGGTGCTATGGCTGTCGGGCTGTGGCGGTGATGGTAATGACGGAGCGGCGACCGAGGAAGAGGCGCAGACCGAGCAGCCGGTCGAGGTCGCGGGCGAGCCCGTCGAAGAACCGGCCCAACAGGATCCGTTGACGGTCGAGATCGAGGCGTCGGCAACGCTGCGTGACGATCGCCGACTCGTTGTAGAAGGTAAAACCAACCTGCCCGACGAGACGCGCCTTCTGATTGTCGTGGAGCGTGAGCTGAGCGGCGTACGCTGGCAGTCGCGCACCGCGGTTTCGAACGAGCGGTTCGCCGCAGGCCCCTTTGGGCCGGGTAGCGGCCTGCCGGATGGTGGATACAGCATCACCGTCAATTTGGTGGAAGCCAGCGTCCAGCCAGCTTCAGTGCAGCAGCAGATCGGTAAGCAGGGCGAGCGCCTCGAGGGCGAGCTGGTGCGGGGCGCGCGCCATGGTCTCGGGCAGGTCGCAAGCTACTCGAGACGATACCTCATAGGTAGCGAGCCTCGCCGGGCGACCGACCAGGTCGAAGTGCTGGAGGTGGAATGATCGCCCTTCAGGCGCCATCCTTTCGCCAGCGAGCCAATAACCTGCCTACGACCCTTTCAGTCGCTTCCAGTGGCGACGGTGGCGCATCGGGATTGTTGTTATCGCAACGCAGTAGCTGTCCATCGCTGTTTCGTTGTAGCTGGCCGATGTATAGCCCGACTATTCCTTCAATCAGATAGTAGCCGGGCTTGTCGCAGGCTTCGGTGGGGCCAAAGGCGGCGAGATCACCGCTGTCGAGGTAATCGAAACGCTCCCCGGGGGCCGGCGTGACAAGATAGCACTCGCCTTGCCAATCCATGCTGGCCAGGAATTCGCTGGGCAACGTCACGCGATTGGCCGTAGGGTCGTGCCAGGGGAGGGGGGGCTTGCCCCGAAGGTAGAGAGGCGGAAATGCCGCCTGGTATTCACCTTCCAGCAATTGACCCAGTGTGCAACCGAGGGCATCCGCCAGCGCGACCAGCCTTTCATGGCCAATCTGCTTGATCGCTCCGGATTCCCAGTAAGAGATCGTGACATCAGAAACGCCGACCTTTCTTGCCAGGGCAGCCTTGTTGAGGTTTGCCTGCATTCTCAGGTGCTTGATTCTTTCGCCCAGTGAATCCATTTCATCAACCTGATGACTGTTGGTTCAAAAAGAGGGTCGATAGTCAATGATCTGTGTTAACTGTGCAAATTTGGCGAATCAACGCTAAATCTACTTTTTGGCAATGGCTGTCGGCCGCGTACCTAAACAATAAGTATTCTCTCTACGTTTAGTCTGTGCAAGCCTGGCATGGCTGCCGCGACCCGGCTGCCCGCGCCGGCCCAGGTGCGTATAATGCCGCCACGCCCTCTCGAATGGATAAGGACGACATGACTGTACGTACCCGCATTGCGCCGTCTCCCACTGGTGATCCTCACGTGGGCACCGCCTACATCGCGCTGTTCAATCTCTGTTTTGCGAAGCAGCACGGCGGCCAGTTCATTCTGCGGATCGAGGACACGGACCGAGTGCGCTCTACGCTCGAATCCGAACAGATGATCCTCGACTCGTTACGTTGGCTGGGGCTCGAGTGGGATGAAGGGCCCGATGTGGGAGGTCCTCATGGTCCTTACCGACAGAGCGAGCGCGGCGACATTTATGCCGAGTACGCTCGGCAACTGCTCGAAGCCGGCCATGCGTTCAAGTGCTACCGCACCAGTGAAGAGCTGGACGAGCTGAGAGAGGCGCGCAAGGCCAGCGGCATGCATCTGGCGCTCAAGTCCTCAGACCTCGCGTTGCCGGAAGGCGAGGAGGCACGTCGTGAGCGCGAGGGCTGGCCGTACGTGGTACGCATGAAGGTCCCTTCCAGTGGTACCTGCATGATCGACGACATGTTGCGTGGCCCCATCGAGGTCGACTGGGCGCAGGTGGATGCCCAGATCCTGCTCAAGTCGGATGGCATGCCTACCTACCATCTGGCAAATGTGGTGGATGACCATCTGATGGGCATCACCCACGTGCTGCGCGGCGAGGAGTGGATCAATTCGGCGCCCAAGCACCAGTTGCTTTATGAATACTTCGGCTGGCAGATGCCGACGCTGTGCCATATGCCGCTGCTGCGCAACCCCGACAAGTCGAAGCTGTCCAAGCGCAAGAACCCCACCTCAATCAATTACTACCGGCGGATGGGGTTCCTGCCTCAGGCGGTCACCAACTACCTGGGGCGAATGGGCTGGTCAATGCCCGATGAGCGCGAGAAGTTCAGCCTCGACGAGATGATGGCCCATTTCGATATCCAGCGCGTATCGCTGGGTGGGCCGGTCTTCGATCTGGAGAAGCTGACCTGGCTCAACGGGCTCTATATCCGTGAGGATCTGGACGACGAGGCCTTCCTCGAAGTGCTGATGGAGTGGGCATTCAATAAAGAATACATCGGCCAGATACTCCCGCAGGTGCGCCCGCGCGTGGAGACTCTCTCCCAAGTGGCCCCCCTGGTCGGCCACTTCTTCAGTGGTGTGCCTGCGATTCGGGAAAACGATTTCGAAAGTATCGCGCTGGAGCGTGAGGCACTCGTCAAGCTGCTTCAATTCCTTGTCTGGCGCTTCGAGGCATTGCCGGCCTGGCACAAGGAGGCGTTGTTGGCCGAGGTCAAGGCGCTGGCCGCTCATTTCGGGCTCAAGATGAAGGATTTCCTGGCCCCTGTCTTTATTGCCGTCACGGGCACCACGGCAAGTACATCGGTCATGGATGCCATGGCGATCCTGGGCTCCGACGTGACGCGGGCTCGGTTACGTAACGCTATCGAGTTGCTCGGCGGTGTGTCCAAGAAGCAGGCCAAGCGTTTCGAGAAGGAGTTCCGCGAGCTGCAGTGATCCAACGTTTCTCTCTTGACGAAGGCGGGGTAAATCAGTACTATACGCCCCGTCTTCACGGCACATGTGGGGCCTTAGCTCAGCTGGGAGAGCGCGACACTGGCAGTGTCGAGGTCAGCGGTTCGATCCCGCTAGGCTCCACCACAGCGTGCCGATTCATGAGCGACGCTGCGTCCCATTCGTCTAGTGGTCCAGGACACCGCCCTTTCACGGCGGGAACAGGGGTTCGAACCCCCTATGGGACGCCACTCACTTCTCTCCTTAGCGTTTTCCTGCGTGTCTGCTTTTGGCGACATTTTCTGGCGCCCGTATGTTTCGCTTCCTCATGATGCCCATTGAGCGTTCGGGAGGCTACGTCTGCGTGAAAAACCCATTGAAGCCGCTAATTTCCCGCTTTTGACGCTTGACTTGTCCACTTGCTCAGTGTCTCGACCGTCTCCCTGTGTGTAATAGTCCAAGCGATAGGTGAAAGTGTGTGCAGCTGCAAAAAACCTTAAATATCAATGGGTTGAAATTGATCAAAAAATAGCCAATCTAAGGCCAAGCCGCTCCCCATGCCGATTCGATGATGTTTTCTTGTGGTTGTGAACAGGGTTATCCACAGAATGTGTGGAAAAAGTCGGAGGCCGTTTAAGGCCGTTGGCTGTAAAGGCTGTCAAGACTTTTTAGTTACTATTTTGATACTGCGGGTTACGAGGCGTCGCATGTAGGCGACGCCTCGTGCGACTCAGTCGAGGCCCAGCATGCGCAAACGCCTCAGCAGTGAGGACGTATCCCAGCGTCCCCCGCCCAACACTTGTATGTCACCATAGAATTGATCGACGAGCGCAGTAACGGGCAGGCGGGCCTGGAGGCGGCGGGCCTGCTCGAGGCAGATGCCCAAGTCCTTGCGCATCCAGTCGACGGCGAAGCCATGCTCGTACTCATCGGCGATCATGGTCTTGTGACGGTTTTCCATCTGCCAGGAGCCGGCAGCCCCCTTGGAAATCACGTCGATGACGCGCTGCTGGTCGAGGCCGGCCTGCTCGGCAAAGTGGAGACCTTCGGCCAGGCCCTGTACCAGCCCGGCGATGCAAATCTGATTGACCATCTTGGTCAGCTGGCCACTGCCGACGGGCCCCATCCGGCTAACGGCTCGGGCGTAGTGGGCGAGTATGGGCTCAACGCAGGAAAAGGCAGCCTGTTCACCGCCGCACATAATCGTCAGCACACCGTTCTCGGCGCCTTGCTGCCCGCCCGATACCGGCGCGTCGATGAAGTTGATGCCGCGCTCGCGGCAGGCTGCGTCGAGTTGTTCGGCGAGATCGGACGAGGCAGTCGTGTGATCGACCAGCAAACTGCCCGCGTTCATGCCTGACAGCGCGCCGTGCTGGCTCATGGTGACCTGCCTGACATCATCGTCATTGCCGACGCAGACCAGGACGAGATCGGCTCCTCGAGCGGCTTCCCCGGGAGTGGCGTGGTGACTACCGCCGTGCTCGTCGACCCAGGCCTTGGCCTTGGCCTCGGTACGGTTGTAGACGCGCACGGTGAGCCCGGCGCGGGCAAGGTGCCCGGCCATGGGATAACCCATCACGCCCAGGCCGATGAAGGCGACTGTTGTAATCGATTGATGCATACCGTTTCTCTCAGTTGTTGGTGGCTGACTTGCTGGAAGGAGGTCGCTAAGCAGAAAGCCGCCCGAAGGCGGCTTTCCAGAGCAATGCGGTCGGCGCCGCGTCCTGCCGGCTTACTTGGCAGGATAGTCGCGCTGCGTATGGCCGGTGTAGAGCTGGCGCGGACGACCGATCTTGTAGTCGTTGGAAAGCATTTCATGCCAGTGGGAGATCCAGCCGATGGTACGCGAGACGGCGAAGATCACCGTGAACATGTTGGTGGGGATGCCCATCGCCTTGAGAATGATGCCGGAGTAGAAGTCGACGTTGGGGTAGAGCTTGCGCTCAACGAAGTACTCGTCCTCCAGCGCGATTTGCTCAAGGCGCTTGGCGATCTTTAGCTGCGGATCGTCAATGCCCAGCTCGGCAAGGACTTCGTCACAGGTTTCCTTCATCACCTTGGCGCGAGGGTCGAAGTTACGATACACGCGATGACCGAAGCCCATCAGCTTGAACGGGTCGTCCTTGTCCTTGGCCTTGTCGATGAAGTGCTGGATGTTCTCTTCGGATTCGTCGCCGATCTCGTCGAGCATCTTAAGCACCGCTTCGTTGGCGCCGCCGTGAGCCGGGCCCCACAGGGCGGCGATGCCGGCGCTGATGCAGGCGAAGGGGTTGGCGCCGGTAGAGCCGGCGAGGCGTACCGTGGAGGTCGATGCGTTCTGCTCGTGGTCGGCATGGAGCATGAAGATGCGGTCCATGGCCTTGGCATAGACGGGGTTGACCTTGTACTCCTCGCACGGGTTGCTGAACATCATGTAGAGAAAGTTCTCTGCGTAGCTCAGGTCGTTGCGCGGGTAGTTGAAAGGCTGGCCGATGTTATATTTGTAGGACATTGCCGCAATGGTCGGCATCTTGGCGATCAGGCGGATCGCGCTGATGACGCGGTCCTGTTCGTCGGTGATGTCCATGTGGTCATGGTAGAATGCCGCTAGGCCACCGACCACGCCACACAGGATCGACATCGGATGGGCGTCGCGACGGAAGCCCTTGAAGAAGTTGTTGATCTGGTCGTGCACCATGGTGTGGTTGCGGACCCGCGATTCGAAGTCGGCATACTGCTCGTCGGTGGGCAGTTCGCCGAACAGCAGCGTGTAGCACAGCTCGACGAAGTTGGAGTCCTTGGCGAGCTGGTCGATGGGGTAGCCACGATGCAACAGCACGCCCTTGGCGCCATCGATATAGGTGATGGCCGACTGGCAAGAGGAGGTTGCCATGAAGCCGGGATCGTAGGTGAACAGGCCGTCGGCGCCAAGGCCGCGGACATCGACCACGTCAGGGCCCAGGGTGCCTGAGTAGACCGGCAGCTCGATCGTCTTGTCCAAGCCGTCTACCGTCAGTGTCGCTTTCCTGTCAGCCATACTGGCCTCCTCTCGAAGTGATCGTTAACGCAGTATTTCGCAAACCCTGGCGAACCGTGGCCCGCGAAAAAGGTTCGCCCACTATAGAAGCGTTCCCGGGATTGTCAATTAGGCCAAAGCGACCGCTTGATTGTACATTTAGCTCGAGTGTGTGAGAGTTTTTGTACAAATAATGGTGCTTTGCATCACGCAAGCCCCGCGCCAAGCGGACTTCGGTTTATGCTCCCCGATCGGGCGCTGCGCCCGAGTGAAAGGAGCTTGAACCATGGTCGAGTGAACGCGGCGGGCATTTGTCACTGGGGGTTCATGTCCCTATAATCCACACCGCGCGACTGGCAGGTACTCGTTGTCATGCCCGTCCCGGCAGCGGCGAGCCCCCTACCTCAAACCACCGCCCGCTCGAGTCTGGTCCCATCGGTCGAAGAGCGAGCCAAGAGAGTGTGTATAGAGCCGTGAATAGCAAACGACCCGTCAACCTAGATCTCACCACCATACAGTTTCCGCTACCCGCCTTAACGTCGATCGCTCACCGCATCACCGGCGTAATTCTGTTCGTCGGCCTCGTCTTCGCCTTCTGGGCACTCGACAAGTCACTATCGTCCCCCGAGGGCTTTGCGGCCGTCAGGGATGCGCTGGCCGACAACATCCTGGCGAAGCTGATCGCCTGGGGCCTGCTGGCTGCCCTTGCGTTCCACTTCGTGGCCGGTATCAAGCACATGCTGATGGACGCCGGGTACGGCGTGACCCTTGAAGGTGGCCACAAGAAGGCACAGGCCACCGTGGTCATCAGTGCCGTCCTGATCATTCTGGCAGGAGTCTGGGTATGGTAACCAACATCACCAATCTGGGTCGCAGCGGCCTTTCCGACTGGCTCATCCAGCGTGTCTCGGCTGTCATCCTGGCGCTCTATACGGTTTTCGTCGTCGCATACTTGCTGTTCAATCCCGGTCTCGACTACTACACCTGGAGCAACCTGTTTGCCCAGACCTGGATGCGCATCTTCTCCCTGCTGGCCTTCATCTCGCTCGCCGCGCATGCCTGGATCGGCCTGTGGACCGTGACCACCGATTACCTCAAGTCCACGCCCGTGCGCCTCGGCGCCCAGGTCGTCATCATCCTGGCCGTATTCGTGTTCCTGGTCTGGGGCATCCAAGTTCTGTGGGGAGCCTGATTCATGTCTAACATGCGTACCTTGTCCTACGACGCCATCATCATCGGCGGTGGCGGTTCCGGCCTGCGTGCCGCGCTCGAGCTGGCCAAGTCCGGCAAGAAGACGGCCGTGCTGTCGAAGGTCTTCCCGACTCGCTCGCACACCGTTTCCGCCCAGGGAGGCATCACCTGTGCCATCGCTTCGGCCGACCCCAACGACGATTGGCGCTGGCACATGTACGACACCGTCAAGGGCGGCGACTACATCACCGACCAGGACGCGGCGGAGTACATGTGCTCGGAGGGCCCCAAGGCGGTCTTCGAGCTGGAGCACATGGGGCTGCCGTTCTCCCGCTTCGACAACGGCCGCATCTACCAGCGTCCGTTCGGCGGCCAGTCCAAGAACTTCGGCGAAGGCGGCCAGGCGGCCCGTACCTGCGCCGCGGCCGACCGTACCGGCCATGCCCTGCTGCACACGCTTTACCAGAACAACCTGAAGAACAATACCACCTTCCTCAACGAGTGGTTCGCGGTCGATCTGGTCAAGAACGCCAACGGCGATGTGGTGGGCTGCATTGCCATGTGCATCGAGACCGGCGAAGTGGTGCACGTCCAGTCGAAGGCCACCGTCATGGCCACTGGCGGCGCCGGGCGGATCTATGCCTCCACTACCAATGCCCTGATCAATACCGGCGACGGTATCGGCATGGCGCTGCGTGCCGGCTTTCCCATGCAGGACATGGAGATGTGGCAGTTCCATCCCACCGGGATCTACGGGGCTGGCGTGCTGGTCACCGAGGGCTGTCGCGGCGAGGGCGGCTACCTGGTCAACAAGGACGGCGAGCGCTTCATGGAGCGCTATGCGCCTAACGCCAAGGACCTTGCCGGCCGCGACGTGGTGGCGCGCTCCATGGTCATGGAAATCCTCGAAGGCCGCGGCTGCGGTGAGAAGGGCGACCACGTCTTCCTCAAGCTCGACCACCTGGGCGAGGAGGTGCTCAACAAGCGCCTGCCGGGCATCAGCGAACTGTCGAAGATCTTTGCCCACGTCGACCCGACCAATGCGCCGATCCCCGTGGTGCCGACCTGCCACTACATGATGGGCGGAATTCCGACCAACGTGCACGGCCAGGCGATCATGCAGGATGCCGACGGCAACGACCGCATCGTCAACGGCCTGTTCGCCTGCGGCGAGGCGGCCTGCGTCTCGGTACACGGTGCCAACCGTCTGGGCGGCAACTCGCTGCTCGATCTGGTGGTGTTCGGCCGCGCTGCCGGCATGTTCATCGAGGGCGCGCTCAACGAGGGTATCGACTACCTGGGTGCCTCCGATTCCGACATCGAAGCGGCCATGAAGCGCATCACACGCTGGGACGAATCCACCGGCGGGGAATCCGTGGCCGAGCTCAAGACCGAGCTGCAGAGCATCATGCAGAACGCCTTCGGTGTATTCCGCCAGGAGGAGCACATGCAGGAGGGCGTCAAGCAGCTGGCCGACCTGCGTGGCCGTATCGGCGAGGCGCACCTGGTCGACAAGTCCGGCGCCTTCAATACCGCCCGCGTCGAAGCGCTCGAGCTCGACAACCTGATGGAAGTGGCCGAAGCCACCGCCATTGCGGCGTTGGAGCGCAAGGAGAGCCGTGGCGCGCACTCACGCTACGACTACCCGGACCGTGACGACACCAACTGGCTGAAGCACTCCATGTACTTCCCGACCGAGAAGCGGGTCGGCAAGCGCGACGTCAACTTCAAGCCGAAGACCGTCGACACCTTCGAGCCGAAAATCCGTACCTATTAAAGGGGGAGTCACGAGATGCTTCAGGTATCCATTTACCGTTACAACCCGGAAACCGACTCCGCGCCCTACATGCAGGAGTACCAGCTGGACACCCAGGGCCGTGATCTGATGGTCCTGAACGTGCTGGAAATGCTCAAGGCCCAGGACACCACCCTGGCCTTCCGCCGCAGCTGCCGTGAGGGCGTGTGCGGTTCCGACGGCATGAACATGAACGGCAAGAACGGCCTGGCCTGCATTACCTCGCTGTCCGACGTGGTCAAGGACAACAAGCTGGTGCTGCGCCCGCTGCCGGGCCTGCCGGTGGTGCGTGACCTGGTGGTCGACATGGGGCTGTTCTACAAGCAGTACGAGCGTATCCAGCCGTACCTGCAGAACGACGAGCCGGCGCCGGCCATTGAACGCCTGCAGTCGCCGGAGGACCGCGACAAGCTCGACGGCCTCTACGAGTGCATCCTGTGCGCCTGCTGCTCGACCTCCTGCCCGTCGTTCTGGTGGAACCCGGACAAGTTCGTCGGCCCGGCCGGCCTGCTCCAGTCCTACCGTTTCCTGGCGGATTCGCGCGACACCGCGACCCGTGAGCGGCTGGCGGAACTGCAGGATCCGTTCAGCGTGTTCCGTTGCCGCGGCATCATGAACTGCGTCGCGGTATGTCCCAAGGGGCTCAACCCCACACGGGCGATTGGCAAGATCCGCGACATGCTGCTTGCGAATGCCACTTAAATCGTGGCGCGGGGCTTGCTATCATAGCGGCCCATGCCAGACCGCGACGTCGTGTCGCGGTCGGCTCGCGATCAGCGGGAAGAGAGCCGGTGCCACAGGTACCGGCTCTCGACCATGGATTGCAAGGATTCCGGCCTCGCGGCTGGAACCGCCGGGAAGAGAAGACGCCCCACCGGCAGGGCACCAGCCAAGCCGTCGCGGCTGGCCCGCGACGGCGCCGACAACACCCCATCAGTGTAGGGTGACCGAGAGATGCAACAAGGCATAATGGAGTTGATGTGGAACAGCTCCCATGTGAGCGGCAGCAACGTTCACTATGTGGAAGCGCTCTACGAGCAATACCTCGCCGACCCAGGTTCCGTGCCCGACGAATGGCGGACCTATTTCGATCAGCTGCCTAGCGTCGATGGCAGCGCCTCCCACGATGTTCCCTTGAGTCCCGTACGCGACCAGTTCCAGCAGTTGGCCCGTGCTCGCCGGACCGCCGCGACCGTAGCCGCCGCCGACAGCGACGAGAGCAAGAAGCAGGTCAAGGTGTTGCAGCTGATCAACGCCTACCGCTTCCGGGGCCACCAGAAGGCCGATATCGACCCGCTCAAGCTGCGTAGCCAGGCTCCCGTACCCGACCTCGACCTCTCCTTCCACCAGCTTTCACCGGCCGATCTGGATACCGAATTCCAGACCGGCTCTTTCTTTCTGGGGATGGACAAGGCACCGCTGCGTGAAATCGTCGACGCGTTGGAGCAGACCTACTGCCGTTCGGTCGGCTGCGAGATCATGCACATCGTCGATACCGAGGAGAAGCGCTGGCTGCAGCAGCGTTTCGAGTCGGTTCGCTCGGCACCCAAGTACAGCGATGAGGTGCGCAAGCACTTGCTGGAGCGGCTGACCGCGGCAGAGGGCCTGGAAAACTACCTCGCCTCCAAGTACCCCGGCACCAAGCGGTTCGGTCTCGAAGGCGGCGAGTCGTTCATCCCCATGATGGATGAACTGATCCAGCGCGGTGGTGGCTACGGGGTGAAGGAAGTCGTCATCGGCATGGCCCACCGCGGCCGCCTCAACATGCTGGTCAACATCCTCGGCAAGAACCCCTCCGAGCTGATCGATGAATTCGACGGCAAGAAGCTGATCGAGCGCGGCTCCGGTGACGTCAAGTACCACCAGGGTTTCAGCTCCAACGTCATGACGCCGGGTGGCGAGGTTCACCTGGCACTGGCTTTCAACCCCTCCCACCTGGAGATCGTCTCGCCGGTAGTGGAGGGCTCGGTACGGGCTCGCCAGGATCGCCGCGACGATAGCGAAGGTACCAAGGTACTGCCGATCAACGTGCACGGTGACGCCGCCTTTGCTGGACAGGGCGTGGTCATGGAAACCTTCCAGATGTCCCAGACCCGCGCCTACAAGACCGGCGGGACGGTGCACATCGTCATCAACAACCAGGTTGGTTTCACTACTTCGCATCCGCAGGACACACGTTCCACCGAGTACTGCACGGACATCGCCAAGATGGTCCAGGCGCCGATCTTCCATGTCAACGGCGACGATCCGGATGCCGTGCTGCATGCCACCCAGGTAGCGCTGGATTATCGCCAGCAGTTCCGCAAGGACGTGGTCATCGACCTGGTTTGCTATCGTCGCCGTGGCCACAACGAGGCCGACGAGCCGTCCGGCACCCAGCCGCTGATGTACCGCAAGATCAAGGATCACCCCTCTTCGCGTAATCTCTACGCTCAGCGTCTGGTGGAACAGGGCGTGGTCAGCGAGGAAGAAGCCCAGGGCATGATCGAGACCTACCGCGAGGATCTGATGGCCGGCAACCACGTGGCCAACGCCCTGGTGCAGGAGCCCAACACCTCGCTGTTCGTCGACTGGAAACCCTACCTCGGCCACGAGTGGAGCGGCTACGCCGATACCAGTGTCGAAATGAAGCGCCTGCAGCGCCTGGCGGCGCGCATGTGCGACATTCCCGACGGCGTCGAAGTGCAGCGCCAGGTGGCCAAGATCTATGAAGATCGGCGCAAGATGCAGGCCGGCGGACTGGGCCTTAACTGGGGCTTTGCCGAAACCCTGGCCTACGCCACCCTGCTCGATGAGGGGCATCCGGTGCGTATCACCGGCCAGGACGTGGGACGCGGCACCTTCTCCCACCGTCATGCCGTAGTGCATAACCAGAAGGATGGCACCACCTACGTGCCGCTGCAGCACCTGGCAGACGGCCAGCCGCGCTTTACCATCCATGACTCCTTCCTCTCCGAGGAGGCGGTACTGGCGTTCGAATACGGTTATTCCACCACGGCCCCCAACGATCTTGTGATCTGGGAGGCGCAGTTCGGCGACTTCTTCAATGGGGCCCAGGTGGTGGTCGACCAGTTCATTTCCTCGGGCGAAACCAAGTGGGGCCGGCTGTGCGGCCTGACCATGCTGCTACCGCATGGCTACGAGGGGCAGGGGCCGGAGCACTCCTCCGCGCGCCTCGAACGCTTCCTGCAGATGTGCGCCGAGCACAACATGCAAGTCTGCGTGCCCACCACGCCGGCGCAGATCTTCCACCTGCTGCGCCGCCAGGTGATCCGCCCGCTGAGAAAACCGTTGGTGGTGATGTCGCCCAAGAGCCTGTTGCGCCACAAGGAGGCGACATCCAGCCTCGACGATCTGGCCAACGGCCATTTCCACATGGTGCTGCCGGACCAAGGCAACCTCGATGCCCAGAAGGTCAAGCGCGTCATCATGTGTGCCGGAAAGGTCTATTACGACCTGGCGGCCTGGCGCGCGGAGAACGAGCGTGACGATACGGCCATCGTGCGTATCGAGCAGCTCTATCCCTTCCCCAAGGAGGAGCTGTTCGAGGCACTCGAGGGCTACGTCAACCTCGAGAGCGTGGTGTGGTGCCAGGAGGAGCCGCTCAACCAGGGGGCCTGGTACTCGAGCCAGCACCACATGCGGGCCGTGGCCGACACGCTCAAGAACGGCCTGGGCGGCGAGCTCAAGTTCGCCGGTCGCCCGGCCTCGGCGGCACCCGCGGCGGGCTACATGTCCGTGCATACCGAACAGCAGCGCCAGCTGGTGGAAGACGCCTTCAACGTCTAAGCAAACCCACCGGGACGAGAGAGAACATACAAGGGAAACGACATGGCTACCGAGATCAAAGCGCCCACCTTTCCGGAATCCGTTGCCGAAGGCAGCGTGGCGGCCTGGCACAAGAAGCCGGGAGACAGCGTCGAGCGCGATGAGCTGATCGTCGAGATCGAGACGGACAAGGTGGTGCTCGAAGTGGTCGCGCCTGAGGCCGGCACCCTCTCCGAGGTGCTGGTGGAAGAGGGCGATACCGTCCAGTCCGAGCAGGTGCTGGGAAAGATTGGGGAAGGCAGCGCCAAGGGTGGCGAGAAGAAGAGCGACAAGGGCGGCGAGAAGAAGAGCGACAAGGCCGACGCCGAGAACAAGAGCGAGGCCAAGGCCGAGTCGAAGAGTTCACCGGCTGCCGGCGGTCAGACCCATGAGGTGAAGGCGCCGACCTTCCCCGAGTCGATCCAGGAAGGCACCGTGGCCACCTGGCACAAGAAGGTTGGCGAGGCGGTCAAGCGCGACGAGGTGCTGGCCGACATCGAGACCGACAAGGTGGTGCTCGAAGTCGTCGCGCCGGCCGATGGCGCCATCGCCGAGATCAAGGCGGAAGAGGGCAGCCAGGTCGAATCCGAGGCAGTGCTGGCGATCTTTACCGAGGGCGCCGCCGGTGGCAGCGCTGACACGGCGGCCGACAAGACACCGGCGGCTTCTGCCGACGATGGTGCCGGCGACGAGAAGGTCGGCGACAAGATCCTGGCGCCGGCGGCGCGCAAGCTGGTCGCCGAGCATGACCTCGACGTCAGCAAGATCGAGGGTACCGGCAAGGGCGGTCGCATCCTCAAGGAGGACGTGCAGCGCGCCGTGAAGGAAGGCAGCGCCAAGAAGAGCGCCGCACCTGCCGCCGCGCCCAAGCAGGCGGCTGCCGCTGCCCCGGTAGTGGAGGGCGAGCGTCCCGAGAAGCGCGTGCCGATGAGTCGCCTGCGCCAGACCATCGCCAAGCGCCTGGTCCAGGCCCAGCAGACCGCTGCCATGCTCACCACCTACAACGAGGTGGACATGGGCGCGGTGATGGAGCTGCGCGCGCAGTACAAGGACACTTTCCTCAAGGCCCACGACGTCAAGCTCGGTTTCATGGGTTTCTTCGTCAAGGCGGCCTCCGAGGCGCTCAAGCGCTTCCCCGACGTCAACGCCTCGATCGACGGCACCGATATCGTCTACCACGGCTACCAGGACATCGGCGTGGCGGTCTCCACCGATCGCGGCCTAGTGGTGCCGGTGCTGCGTGACACCGACAGCATGAAGATCGCCGACGTCGAGAAGGGCATCGTCGACTTCGGCAAGCGGGCGCGCGACGGCAAGCTCGGCATCGACGAGATGCAGGGCGGTACCTTCACCATCACCAACGGCGGCATCTTCGGCTCGCTGATGTCGACGCCGATCCTCAACCCGCCGCAGACTGCCATCCTGGGCATGCACAAGATCCAGGAGCGCCCCATGGCCGTCAACGGCAAGGTCGAGATCCGCCCGATGATGTACCTGGCCCTGTCATACGACCATCGTATGATCGATGGCAAGGATGCGGTGCAGTTCCTGGTTACCATCAAGGCGCTGCTCGAGGATCCGGCGCGCCTGCTGCTGGATATCTGAAGGCGCCCCGAATCAACGGACTCAAACGCGAACCGATCAACAGGAAAACCACATGGCCGACAAATTTGATGTGATCGTCATCGGTGCGGGCCCCGGAGGCTACGTGGCCGCCATCCGTGCCGCCCAGCTGGGGCTGAAGACTGCCTGCGTCGAGAAATGGGTCAACAAGGAAGGCAAGACCGTTCACGGCGGCACTTGCCTGAACGTGGGCTGCATTCCCTCCAAGGCCTTGCTCGAGACATCCCACAAGTTCGTCGAAGCGCGCGATCACTTCGCCGAGATCGGCATCGACCTGGAAGCCCCCAAGGCCAACGTGGCCAAGATGCTGGAGTTCAAGAACTCCGTCATCGCCAAGAACGTGGGTGGCATCAGCGCCCTGTTCAAGGCCAATGGCGTCACCGCCCTGGAAGGTACCGGCAAGGTGACCGGCACCAAGCAGGTCGAGGTGACCGGGCATGACGGCGAGAAAGCGACCTATGAAGCCGACAATATCGTCATCGCCGCAGGTTCGGTGCCGGTCGAGATCCCGCCGACGCCGCTTCACGAGGACATCGTCGTCACTTCCACTGGCGCGCTGGAGTTCACCGAAGTGCCGAAGCGCCTAGGCGTGATCGGCGCCGGCGTGATCGGTCTGGAGCTGGGTAGTGTATGGAGCCGCCTGGGTGCCGAGGTGACCGTGCTCGAGGCCATGGATACCTTCCTGCCGATGGTGGACAAGGACGTGGCCAAGGAAACCCAGAAACTGCTCAAGAAACAGGGTCTGGACATCAAGCTGGGGGCGCGCGTCACCGGCTCCGAGGTCAAGGGCAGCGAGGTCGTGGTCACGTACAGCGACAGCGACGGCGACCAGGAACTGACCTTCGACAAGTTGATCGTCTGTGTCGGTCGCCGTCCCTATACCCAGGGCGTAGTTGACGATGGCGTCGGTGTGGGCCTGGACGAGCGTGGTTTCATTCACGTCGACGACCAGTGCCGTACCAGCGTGCCGGGCATCTATGCCGTCGGCGACTGCGTGCGCGGCCCGATGCTCGCCCACAAGGCCTCCGAAGAGGGCGTGATGGTGGCGGACATCATCGCCGGCCACAAGGCCGAGATGAACTACGATGCGATTCCCAGCGTGATCTACACGTCGCCCGAAGTGGCCTGGGTCGGCATGAACGAGCAGGAAGCCAAGGCCAAGGGCATCGAGGTCAAGACCGGCTCCTTCCCGTTCTCCGCCAACGGCCGTGCGCTGGCCAACAACGCCCCGGAGGGTATGGCGAAGATCATCGTCGACGCCGAAACCGACCGCATCCTCGGCATGCACATCGTCAGCCAGCATGCCGGCGAGCTGATCGCCCAGGGCGTCATTGCCATGGAATTCGGCTCCAGCGCCGAGGACCTGGCACTGACCTGCTATGCGCACCCGAGCACCTCCGAAGCCATCCACGAGGCGGCCCTGGCGGTGGACGGACACGCGATTCACATGGCCAACCGCAAGAAGCGCAAGTAAGCGGGTCGCCAAGAGAGACAATAAGCGCCATCCAGCGGATGGCGCGTCGTGCCCGGCGATGTACCGGGCGCGAACGGGGGTGACCCGATGCCCATCGCCATACGCGGGGTCTCGCGGTTGCCATTCGAGTCACATGCAACCAATGGCATGAATCGATGAACCTTCACGAGTATCAAGGCAAGCAGCTGTTTGCTGATTATGGTCTGCCGGTATCCAAGGGCTTCGCAGTCGATACCCCCGAGGAAGCGGCGGAAGCCTGCAAGAAAATCGGCGGCGAGATGTGGGTGGTCAAGGCCCAGGTGCACGCCGGTGGCCGCGGCAAGGCCGGTGGCGTCAAGCTGATCAAGAGCCCGGAAGAAGCCAAGGCCTTCGCCGAGCAGTGGCTGGGCAAGAACCTGGTGACCTACCAGACGGACGAGAACGGTCAGCCGGTCGCCAAGATCCTGGTCGAGAACTGCACCGACATCGCCAGCGAGCTCTACCTGGGCGCCGTCGTCGACCGGGCTACCCGTCGCGTGGTGTTCATGGCTTCCACCGAGGGCGGTGTCGAAATCGAGAAGGTCGCCGAGGAAACCCCCGAGAAGATCCTCAAGGCCGAAATCGACCCGCTGGTCGGTGCGCAGCCGTACCAGGCGCGTGAGCTGGCCTTTGCCCTGGGCCTGAAGGGCGACCAGGTCAAGCAGTTCACCAAGATCTTCCTGGGTCTGTCGCGCCTGTTCCACGAGAAGGACCTCGCGCTGCTCGAGATCAACCCGCTGGTGATCACCGACGAAGGCAACCTGCACTGCCTCGACGCCAAGATCAACCTGGACAGCAATGCCCTGTATCGCCACCCGGACCTGCAGGCGATGCGCGATCCCTCCCAGGAGGATGAGCGCGAGGCCGAAGCGGCAGCGTGGGAGCTGAACTACGTGGCGCTGGAGGGCAACATCGGCTGTATGGTCAACGGCGCCGGCCTGGCCATGGGGACCATGGACATCATCAAGCTCAACGGCGGCCAGCCGGCCAACTTCCTCGATGTAGGCGGCGGTGCGACCAAGGAGCGCGTGGCGGAAGCCTTCAAGCTCATCCTCTCCGACGATTCCGTCAAGGCCGTGCTGGTCAATATCTTCGGCGGCATCGTGCGTTGCGACATGATCGCCGAGGGCATCATCGGGGCCGTCGAGCAGGTCGGCGTCAATGTGCCGGTGGTGGTGCGTCTCGAGGGTAACAACGCCGAGCTGGGCGCCGAGAAGCTGGCCTCCAGCGGTCTGAACATCATCGCTGCTACCAGCCTGACCGATGCGGCTCAGCAGGTCGTCAAGGCAGCGGAGGGCAAGTAATGAGCATCCTGATCGACAAGAACACCAAGGTCATCTGCCAGGGTTTCACCGGCGGGCAGGGGACCTTCCACTCCGAACAGGCGATCGCCTACGGCACCCAGATGGTCGGCGGCGTGACCCCGGGCAAGGGCGGCCAGGAGCACCTGGGCCTGCCGGTGTTCAACACCGTCAAGGAAGCGGTCGAGAAGACCGGTGCCGAGGCCAGCGTGATCTACGTCCCGGCTGCCTTCTGCAAGGACTCGATCCTCGAAGCCGCCAACGCCGGCATCAAGTTGATCGTGTGCATCACCGAGGGCATCCCCACCCTGGACATGCTCGATGTCAAGGTGAAGTGCGATGAGCTGGGCGTGCGTCTGATCGGTCCGAACTGCCCCGGCGTGATCACCCCGGGCGAGAGCAAGATCGGCATCATGCCGGGCCATATCCACAAGCCCGGCCGAGTGGGCATCGTGTCGCGCTCCGGCACCCTGACCTACGAAGCCGTCAAGCAGACCACCGATCACGGCTTCGGCCAATCCACCTGCGTGGGCATCGGCGGCGACCCGATCCCGGGCTCCAACTTCATCGATATCCTCGCGATGTTCGAGAAGGACCCGAAGACCGAAGCGATCGTCATGATCGGCGAGATCGGCGGTACCGCCGAGGAAGAGGCCGCCGCTTACATCAAGGCCAACGTGACCAAGCCGGTGGTGTCCTACATTGCCGGTGTCACCGCGCCTCCGGGTAAGCGCATGGGCCACGCGGGCGCCATCATCTCGGGAGGCAAGGGCACGGCAGACGAGAAGTTCGCCGCGCTGGAAGACGCCGGGGTGCGTACCGTTCGCTCCCTGGCCGAGATCGGCGACGCACTGAAGGACGTTACCGGCTGGTAAGACGTCAGGCAGCGGCAAGATGTAAAGGGCGCCCCGAGTGAACTGACCCCCAATAGTTGGACGGTTCATTCAGCCGGTGCCCAAGGCCTGAGTCCTGTATTGTACGGGGCTCAG
>NZ_JBMIQI010000005.1:0-41990 GCF_052584175.1 Billgrantia hypersalina | reverse complement strand
AACCTCTCGTCGTATCGCTTCCTCATAGAAACACCCCGAAGGTTGGATTGGGTGTCCAACTTTCGGGGTGCAGTTCAGAGAGGGGCGCCCTTTTTCATGAACGTTGTCCGCCACGATCAGCCCAGCAGTCCAAGTTCGCTGCCGTCGTGCATGCCGAGCAGCGCGACGTCCACCCCATCTGCGCCAGTGACGGCGTCGGGGGCAGGTTCGTCGCCATAGGCGCGATAGGCAAAGCGCCATGTCTCGCCGGGGGCGAGAGCATCGTCGTCGCGGATGCGGTAGGCATCGCCGTCGCGGCTCAGCTCTCCATTCCACAGGGCATCGATGGTGTCGTCGGTGTCCAGGCGCAGCTCGGGCGACTCGAGGTGATCGTCGGTCAGGTTCTCGACGAAGATCTCGGCGACATAGCCATCGTCCCAGCGTCGCTTGGTGCCGCCGGCTACCAGCAGCTCGGCGCCCCCGTCCAGCAAGCCGCTGGGAATGGCATTGCCGTCGAGTATTTCCCCGGCTTCGGGAGTGTCCAGCGCCGTGGCCTGGAAGGTACCGCGGGATGCCGTGTGCAGCACGGTGCCATCTGCGAAACTGACCAACTCGACGTCTTCCAGCGTATCGGTTGCCCCCTTATCGCTATGGATCGTGACGCGGTCGTCATCGAATTCGATCTGGTAGGCCTCGACAGGGCGAGAGTAGCGTACCGTGTCGAGGCCTTCTCCTCCGACCAGTCGGTCGTCGCCGTCGTACCAGTCGTCGCCTGGCCCCCCCTCCAGAATGTCGTGGCCGGCTCCGCCGATCAGCGTGTCGTGCCCCCGTCCCCCATTCAGATAGACGCCGTCGTCACTGCCGTGTAGAACGTCGTCCCGGCGTGAACCCTGCACGTAGTCGAAGCGGACCTCGTTGGCACCCGCATCGGTGATGGCGCCGAAGCTCTCGCCACCGCCATTGATCCAGAGGGTGGGGGGAGTTTGTCGGCCTCGCTGTCGCGGATGGCCTGCGCCACGCTGACGAGGTTGTCATGGTCGCGCCCGCCATGGAAATTGATGTCGCGATCCGTGAAGTCGACCGAGATCTCGTTGCCTACTGAGGAGCGCCACGAGGCGAATAGAACGCCGTGGCGCATTCCGCTGTCCTCGAGATGAGCGAAGCTGCCGTCATAGCTCTCCTTCAGTTCGTAGCCGTAGCCGTTACCGCCGCCGCCCTTGTTGAAGGCGCCCTCGGCACGCAGGGAATCGGCTTTCACATCCAGTGAACGAGCGAAATGGAAAGCCGTGGATGGGCCGTTCTCGACCACGATGTCTTCCAGGCGAGCATCGCTGGTGCCATCCAGGCGAATGGCCTGGAAATCCGTCAGACCGCTGCGGGTATTGGAGAAATCCGAGGGGTCGGGGGTGCCCAGTTCAAAATCGACGGTAAACCCTTCGAGAGAGACGTCATCGGCAGGAACGAGCCGTTCCACCCGGGCCTGCCCCTGCGTGAACTCGAAATGCGCACCTCGGTCGAGCGTTACGGTGGTGCCGTTCACGGTCTCGACCTTCGCCATACTGGTGCGCAGTTCGGCGTGCGCCTGCTTGCGCCAGGAGGTGTCGCCGATCGCATCGAGAAAAGCCGTATCATTGTCCTCCCAGATACGTACCGTATCGCCACGCTTGAGGTCGTGTTCTGCACCCAGCTGCAATTGCCGTTCGCCTTCGCCAAGGTTGGCGGCGAGGGTCCCCTGGGTTTCTCCCCGTGTGTCGCCCTCGATGCTGATGACGACGTCACCGCTGTTGTCGAGCGCCTTGTCGGTGAAGGTCAATGTGGTGGCATCGGCACCCGCACCCTTGAGGGCCAGGTCGGAGCGGTGAAGGCTTAGGGCCTGGTCGAATCGGTAGTTGCCCGATTCCAATCGCAGAATCGAATCGCTCGGGGCGGTATCGATCAGCTCCTGAAGCGCTCGGGCCGATGTTCCGCGTGCGACATCGATGGTGGGCATGCAGGTTCCTCCTGATGGGTCATGTCGGGCCCCGGCACGAGGCGACAGGCTTGCGGGGCCATGAGTTCGTCGGCCTGTCTGGGCAGGCGAGCGGTTCGCTGCGCATGCTAGCGAGGCTGGGGCGAGTGGCAAGAGGGCATGGACTATATTCGAATGTAAGTGGAGTAGGTTTTTACATTTAATCGGGGCATGGTGCTTTCCGATGTTGGTATTTAATTGAAAGGACAAGGAGTTTCTGGTTCATGGCTCGCGGTTGAGTCGGCGCGAAGTTCACGTATAACTACGGTAGTTAACAAAAAGGTAAATAAGTTTGCCGCTTGCCAGGGAACGGTTTGTTAGTGTGCCGTAACCAAACGGCGATCGGGCCTGCATTGTCCCGCCAGTTCAATTCAGTGAGCACTATGTCTTCAAGACCCCAAAGCGATTTACAGCAGGCGATGCGCCTTTGCCGGCCCGCCGTGCTATGGGTGGCTGGCTTCAGCCTGTTCATCAACCTGCTGATGTTGACGCCGGCGTTGTACATGCTGCAGGTCTATGATCGGGTCATCGCCAGTGGCAGCAAGGAGACCCTGCTCATGCTGACGCTGGTGGCCATTTTCCTGCTGACGGTCATGGTGGGATTGGAGCTGGTGCGCTCCCGATTGCTGGTGCGGGTAGGCAACCATCTCGATACGCTGCTGAGCGGGCGCCTGTATCGTGCGATGTTCGCCCGAGGGCTGGCGTCACCGGGCGATGGCAGCAGCCAACCGCTCGACGATCTGAAGACGCTACGCCAGTTCATTTCGGGCAACGGCCTGTTTGCCTTCTTCGATGCGCCTTGGGTCCCTCTGTATCTGGCCATCCTGTTCGTGTTCAACGTGTGGTTCGGGGTCTTCGCCACCGCCGCCGGGCTGATCCTGATGGGCCTGGCGGTTGCCAACGAGAAGGCTTCCAAGCGGCTGCTGGCCGAAGCGGGGCGTGAGCACATCCAGGCACAGGCTCAGGTGGGGAGCAACTTGCGCAATGCCGAGGTCCTGCATGCCATGGGCATGCTGCCGGCGATTATGCAGCGCTGGGAAGCCCGCCACGTCAAGGCATTGCTCAAGCAGTCCCAGGCCAGCGATCGAAGCAGCGGGTTGAGCAACCTGTCCAAGGGGCTGCGTATCCTGGCGCAGTCGCTGATTCTCGGGCTGGGAGCGCTGCTGGTGCTGGAGGCGAGTATTACGCCCGGCATGATGATCGCCGCTTCGATCATCCTGGGGCGGGCGCTGGCGCCGATCGACCAGATGATCGGCAGCTGGAGGAGCTTCGTCGGATGCCGGGATGCCTACCATCGGCTCGATGCGCTGTTTCGTGAGGTGCCGCAGGACACGCGTCGCCTTTCGCTTCCCGAGCCTCGGGGGGATGTGTCGGTCGAGTCCCTGACGCTGGTGCCGCCGGGGGCCGCGAAACCGGCTCTGCGTGACCTCGACTTTCGTGTCGCGCGGGGAGAACACGTCGGCATCATCGGTCCGAGTGCGGCGGGGAAGACCACGCTGGCAAGGTCCCTGTTGGGCATCTGGGAGCCCGAGTCGGGGACGGTCCGGCTCGATGGCGCCGACTTGAAACACTGGAACCGGGACGAGCTGGGGCCCCACGTGGGGTACCTGCCGCAGGATATCGAGCTTTTCGATGGCACGATCAGCGAGAACATCTCGCGCTTCGGTGAGATCGACGACGCGCAGGTCGTCGCCGCCGCAAGGAAGGCGGGGGTGCACGAGATGATCCTGCGCCTGCCCGAAGGGTACGAGACTCGCATCGGCGCCGCCGAGGGCTCGCTTTCACGGGGGCAGCGGCAGCGCATCGGCCTGGCGCGTGCGCTTTACGGGCAGCCCGTCCTCGTCGTGCTCGACGAACCCAATGCCAACCTCGACGATGCCGGCGAACGGGCGCTGGCCGAGGCGCTACGCCAGCTCAGGGCGGAAGGGACGACATTGTTCGTCATCAGCCACCGGCGCAGCGTTCTGGCCGAGGTCGACAAGCTGATGGTGCTGGGTGACGGACGGCTGCGCCTGATGGGGCCTCGCGAAGAGGTACTGGCCCGTATCGCAGCACCCGGGCGTCGCCAGGCGACGTCCGGCAAGCCGTCGCGACCGCGACAGGCTCACGAGGGGCATACGTCAGGGTACGGTGCACGATGAAACGACAAGGCACGCTACAGGGCAACACGGCCCTGCCCGTCGACGGGCGTCGCTACCGCCGCCTGGGCCTGTTCATCCTGCTTGTCGCCTTCGGCGGCTTCGGGGGCTGGGCCTTGGCCGCCAACCTGGCGATCGCCGTCGTGGCCCCGGGAAAGGTCTCCGTGGCTTCGTTCAAGAAGACGGTGCAGCACTATGAAGGCGGCATCGTCAGGGAAATTCGCGTGAGCGACGGCGATCATGTCGAAGCGGGCGATGTGCTGGTGGTGCTCGACAACACCCGTGCCGCGTCGCAGCTCCAGCTGGCGAGAACGCAGTATTTGATCAATCGGGCCAGCGAAGTGCGCCTGACCGCCGAACTGGCCGAGGAGGCAACCCTGGCGTTTCCCGATGAGCTGCTGGAGAGCGACTCTCAGCGCGTCAGCGAGGTGCTGGCGGTGCAGCATGGCCTGTTCTTCTCTCGTCGGCAGTCACTGCACAGTACGCTGGAAACGCTCGATCAGCAGACTCGCCAGTACGAGGAGCAGCGCGATGGGTTGCAGGCGCTTGTCGAGTACAACCGCCAGCAGGTCGCCTCGCTGCGCGAGGAGGCAAGCGACCTGCGCAGCCTGTTCGAGCGCGGCCTGGGCGACCGCCAGCGCCTGCGCGAGCTGGAGCGTGAGATTCTCGAGCTCGAGGGGGAGAGCGCCCAGCAGCGATCCGTCATCGCGCGCATAGCCGCACAAATCAGCGAGAATGAATTGCAAAAGCAGATTCATAAGCAGGAGTTCCAGGCCGAGGCCGGCGAGCGGCTGCGCGAGGTACAGGAACGGATTACCGATGCCGAAGAACGGATCACGGCGCTATCGGACGAAGTGCGGCGCACCACGATAACGGCGCCAGTGGCGGGAACCGTGGTGGGCCTGCAGCTGCACACGCTAGGGGCCGTGATCGGTGCCGGCGATCCGATCCTGGATATCGTCCCCAGTGATGAAGGCTTCGTGGTCGAGGCGCGCGTACCGGTCAGCGATGTCGAAAGCCTGTATGTGGGGCAGTCGGCGGAGGTCCGCTTCAGCGCCTTCAACCAAGGCGTCACCCACGCCGTGGCCGGTGAGGTGCTCCACGTCTCGGCGGATAGCTTCGAGGACGAGAGCACCGGACGCGACTACTACCGCACACGGGTGCGGGTCACCGAAGCGGGGCGCGAGGAGATGACGGCCGAGATGCGCCTGCTCGCGGGAATGCCGGCCGAGGTCATGATCCATACCGGTGAGCGCACCTTCGCCAGCTACCTGATCAAGCCGATCGCCGATGTGCTGGCCCGGGCCATGCGCGAATAAGCGAGCCATACACCAGCCACCGATGAAAAGCACCTCTTGACGGCCCGCCAATTGGCGGGTCGTTTTCGTTTATGCCGTTGACGCGCCATTGGCTGGCCTATACCATCCATGTGGATGGTATACAGATGGTCTTAGGATGGCGAGAAGCGCCAGTGGCGACATACCTACCCGGCAACGAGGCATAACCCATGAGCGTGCATGAACTGCGCCGCAAATCCGGCGACTCAAGTGAAAAGATCACCATCAACCTGGGGGTCGTCGACCTGGGACAGATCGACCTGCTGGTCCAGGAGGGGTTCTATTCCAATCGCACCGACTTGATCCGCACGGCCATCCGCAACCAGCTGGCGTCCCATGCCGAGGTGGTGAGGGAAACCGTGACACGAAAGTCTTTCGTGCTGGGGCTCGAGCATTACAGCCGCGCGGATCTCGAGGCTCTGCAGTCGGCGGGAGAGACATTGCAGATCCAGGTTCTGGGGATGGCCAGCATTGCCGACGACGTTTCGCCGGAGCTTGCCCGCGCCACCATCGAATCGGTAGTCGTGCTGGGGGCCCTGCATGCCAGCGCAGCGGTCAAGGCCGCCCTGGCGGATCGGATCCACTGAAACATCTAATAGGGACATTGACGATGATCGACGCCACCATGACGCGCCGAATGGAAGAAGCGACGCGGCTTACTCGCGCGGGGAAATTGCATGAGGCCATGGCCATCCTCCAGGGCGCCATGCCTGGGAAATATGATAAGCACGGGGCGAGGGGCGAGGAAGGGCAGGGTGAGGCCGAATCCGTGGGCAACACCGACGAGGGGAACACCTTTGAGGGGAGCTGGCAGGTGGTCGACGTCGACGAGAAGGCATCGGCGTCGAGGCCAGCCTCTGCTGAGCAGAATTCTCAGCGGACCGGTAAATCATCAGCGGGAGCGGCGTCGCACTCGACGTTTGGCCCTGGCCGACAGGCGACCACCGGGACGATTCCGAGCGGTAACAACGGGCTCTCTTCGGCCTGGCGTGACAAGTGGCGCCAGTGGCGTGAGGTCATGGCGCAGCCCGAGCAGGCGCGAGGCGTCGATGAGTCAGCCGAGCCTGGTGCGTTCAGCGGGGGGGCTTATACCGATCGTGCCGGCACGCGGGATTACAAGCTGTATCTACCCAGCGGCTATCACGGCCAGGCCCTGCCGCTGGTGGTCATGCTGCATGGCTGCACGCAGAATCCCGACGACTTTGCTGCCGGGACCCGCATGAATCGGCTCGCCGAAGAGCAACTGTTCTGCGTGCTCTATCCGGCCCAGCCGATGACCGCCAACAGTTCGAAATGCTGGAACTGGTTCAAGGCTGAAGACCAGCAGCGCCAGGGAGGCGAGCCGGCCATCATTGCCGGCATGACCCGCCAGGTCATCGACACCTACGGGCTCGATGCGCACCGGGTATATGTCGCTGGGCTGTCGGCGGGTGGCGCCATGGCGACGACGCTGGCCATGACCTATCCGGACCTTTATGCCGCGGTTGGCGTTCACTCCGGGCTGCCTCACGGCGTGGCCCAGAGTCTGCCCGATGCGCTGGGGTTGATGAACGGAGGCACCGGTCCGCTGGCCGCCGGCACATCGGCACGAGCGTCCATGGCGTTGTCGCGCGTACCCGCCGTGGTGTTCCACGGTGACCGCGACACGACGGTGCACCCCAGCAACGCGGATCGCGTCGCCGCTCAATACGCCGCCTGGCGTGCGGCCGGCAAGAGGAGGAACGAAGGCGAGGGCAGGGCCGGGGTCACGGTGGAGCGGGGGCAGGTTCCCAATGGCTACGCCTATACGCGGACCCGCCATCACGATGCGAAGGGGCAGCCCCGCCTCGAGCAGTGGATGATCCATGGCGCCGGCCACGCCTGGTCAGGTGGCGATGCATGCGGCTCCCATACGGATCCCAAGGGACCCGATGCGGCCAGTGAGATGCTGCGATTCTTCCTGTCGCATGCCAAGAACCCGGATGAGTCAGGCCCGGGCACGGCCTGAGGAGCGCCATCAGGGGGGCAACTGAAAAAAAACGCCTCGACCAGGGTCGAGGCGTTCTTGGTTACCATCGGCGAGGCTTTCACACCGCCGGCCGTGCCACCAGTGAGCGGGTCTCCTCGCGCGCCTCGACCAGTTCGACGCGAATCACGTCACCCAGCTTGTAGCGCTCTTCGCCCTCGATCTGGATGCGGCCTTCTTTGTCGTCGATGGCGACCTTGTCGCGGTCGCTGTGCAGCATCGGGGCCGGGACGAACGCCGTGGCACCGTTGGCGGTGAGGCGCACGCGAATACCACCGCGGCTGATGCCGAAGATCTCCGCCTCGAAGGCTTCCTGCGCCTTGGCCGCCGGCGTCAGGTAGCGAACGTAGAGCCAGTCCTTGACGTCGCGCTCGGCCATGCGATTGAGCCGGCGCCTCTCGGTGAGCTGCTCGGTCAGCGCCTGGGTCGCTTCGGCCGGGGCCTGCTCGCCCTTGAGCACGCGCTTGATCAGGCGGTGATTGACCATGTCCCCATACTTGCGAATCGGCGAGGTCCAGGTGGCATAGGCGGCCAGGCCCAGGCCAAAGTGCGGGCCGGGGCGGGCAGACATGCTGGTGAAACCCTGGAATCGGCGAAGCCGGGCATCGAGCCAGGCATCGTCGCGGCTCTCCAGCGCGCGCTTGAGCTCCTTGTAGCGGGGCAGCTCGGAAAGGGCCTCGAGCTCGACTTCCACCTGCTGGGCGGTAAGGAACTCGTGGGCGGCCTCGGCCTTTTCCGGGTCGAAGGCGCGGTGCACGTTGAAGATGCCGTGACCGACATGTTCGGCGAGCAGATGAGCACAGCAGGCATTGGCGGCGATCATCGACTCCTCAATCATGCGATTGGCGATGCGTCGCTGCTCGATGCGGATATCCAGCACATTGCCTGCCGGGTCGAGATCGAAGACGTAATCGGGACGATCCTTGAACACCAGCGCATGCTCGGCGCGCCAGGCAGCGCGTGCCTCGGTCATTTCGCGCAGGGCACGCAGCTGTTCGCCGATCGCCTCCGCCGGTGTCCACTCGCCCTGGCCTTCCAGCCAGTTGGAAACCCGATCGTAGGCCAGCTTGGCCTGCGAACGGACGGTGGCGGCGAAGAAGCGATAGTCGCCCAGGCTGCCGTCGGGCTCGACTTCCAGGGTGCAGGCCAGCACCGGGCGCTCCTCACCCTCGCGCAGCGAGCAGAGATCATCGGCGAGCTGCTCGGGGAGCATGGTGACGTTCTGGCCCGGCAGGTAGACGGTGAAGGCACGTGTGCGCGCCTCGAGGTCGGCGGCATGCCCCTCCTCGACGTAGGCCGTAGGGTCGGCGATGGCCACCGTCAATCGCCAGCCGCCGTCTTCGCGTGGTGCGATGCGCAGCGCATCGTCCATGTCGCGGGTCTTCTCGCTGTCGATGGTGAAGAAGGGCTCGTCGGTGAGGTCCTCGCGCTCGAGTCCTTCGTCGCGCAGCGGCCAGTCGCTCCCGGCCACGGGGCTGGCTTGCTCCAGGGCGTGGCGGGCCAGGGTCACACGCCACGGCACGGCGGGGTCATCGGCCTTGGCCACCAATTCGTCGATCTGGGTGAAGAAGGCACGATCCTCGGGCTTGAGCGGGTGGCGTACCAACCGGGCCACGACCCAATCGGCGTCGCCAATGCTCGCCTCGTCGAGGCTGTTCTTGATCCGTGCCTTGAGCGCGTTCTTGATCGAGGGATGGTCGGGCACCACCGCCAGGCGTCCCTCGCGCTTCTGCACCCGGGCGATGAAGCGGTCGAGGCCGGCTTCCAGCAGGGTGTCGGGCTCGACGGAAGTCTTGTCGCCATTTTCGTGAATCACGGCCTGTACGCGATCGCCGTGAAGCACCTGCTTCATGGCAGGCGGCGGGATGAAATAGGACTGGCCATCGTCGGTCTCGAGAAAACCGAAGCCTTTGTCAGTGGCCTTGATCACACCCTCGGCGCGGGGGGTGACGTCACGAATCTGTTGCTTGAGCTGGGCGAGCAGCGGGTTGTTCTGCAGCATGGTCACGAACGTGTGGCGGGGTAGGAGGGCCACTATACGGATTCCCGAAGCCGGCGCCAAACGTTGCCACTTCCGCCGACGGGAAATCATAGGCTTGGCCAGGGTGGCCTGTAGTGTGCGAGCCATGCCCTTCGACTGGGCAATCTTCCTGGGCTGCGTTAGCCTCTACGGGGTACTCGATGCAATGGACGCCCATGACACCTCACCTGATCGTCTCCGACCTCGACGGCACCCTGCTGGATGCCAATCACGATCTGCACCCCGAGACCATCGAGACCCTGCGGCGGTTGGCCGAACGGGGACATCACCTGGCCTTCGCCTCGGGACGCCACTATCGCGACATGCTGGCGTTCCGCGAGCGTCTGGGGGTGCCGATCCATGTGATCAGCACCAACGGTGCCTACCTGCACGGTCCGGAAGGCGAGCTGCTGGCGTCGCGCCATCTCGCGGTCGAGCAGGCTCGCGAGCTGATCGCGCTGGAGCGTCACGACAGCGTACGCCTCAACCTCTATCTCGAGGACGAATGGCTGATCGACGCCCCCGAGCCGCGGCTGCTGGCCTATCACGCCCATACCGGCTTCGGCTATCGCGTGGTCGAGCCGGCGAGCCTCGATGGGGAGGGTGTCGGCAAGGTGCTCTACATCGGCGAACCCGAGCGGTTGGCGGGGCTCGAGGCGGCGATTCGCGTGCGCCACGGCGAGCGCTTGCATGTCACCTATTCCACCGTCAACTCACTCGAGATCATGGGCGGTGGCGTCAACAAGGGCACGGCACTTGAGGGGCTACTCTCCGCGCTCGGGATCGACAGCGAACGCTGCCTGGCGTTCGGCGACAACCTCAACGACACCGAAATGCTCGCCCTCGCCGGCGAAGCGCACGTCATGGCGAATGCGCACCCGAAGCTGGTCGAACGGGTACCCGTGGCGCGCCGCATCGGTCACCATGCCGAAACCGCCGTGGCGCGCCTCCTGCAGGAGCGTTTCTCCCTCTAGGGCGCTTCGACGTTGGTCTAGCCCCCCTTGTCGCGTCGTACCCGCTTGCCCATCATCAAGGCCGAATAACGACAACGACTCCCGGCATCGCCCAGGCGATGCCCCTACCATCGGACGACGATGACGACAACGCCCGCCACCCTGATCGTGGTCGACGACGACCCCGAGATCCGTGAACTGCTGGTCGATTACCTGGGCCGCCACGGCTATCGCGCCCTGGCTGCCGAGGACGCCGAGGCATTGCATCGGCTGCTGACGAGCGAAACCCCCGACCTGCTCATCGTCGACATCATGCTGCCCGGCGACGATGGCTTTACCATCTGCCGTGACATTCGACGCGACAGCCAGGTGCCGATCATCATGCTCACCGCCAGCGCCGACGAGACCGATCGTATCCTGGGGCTGGAACTCGGTGCCGATGACTACCTGGGCAAGCCGTTCAATCCGCGCGAACTGCTGGCGCGCATCAAGGCGGTACTGCGCCGGGTCCGTGGCGGGGCGGCAACCGACCCGGCCCGGGCGCGGTTGGTTGCCTTCGGTGCCTGGCGGCTGGACCGCATGACCCGCGAACTGATCGACGAGAAGGACGAGCGAAGCCCTCTCTCGGGGGCTGATTTCCAGCTGCTCCAGGTCTTCCTCGAGCATCCCGAGCGGGTCCTCACGCGCGAGGCACTGTATGAATTGACCCGTGGCCGCCCGGCGCCGCCGCTGGATCGCTCCATCGACGTGCATGTCTGCCGGCTGCGCCAGCGCCTGGGCGAGGACACCCATTACCATCAACTGATCCGCACCGTGCGCGGCGCGGGCTACGTCTTCACCGCCCGGGTCGAAGCGCTAACGTGAACGAAGGACGTCTCAAGCGTTTGCAACGCCGACTGGTGCGCTTTCTGCCGCGTACCCTGCGTGGGCGTTTCGTGCTGATCATGATCGTCGGCGTACTCTCGGCCCAGCTTGCAAGCTATGCCATCTGGACCTCCCAGGTGCGCTCCAGCCAGCTCGAGCAGCTCGACGAGCTGTCACGCAACGTGGCCTACAGCGTAACCTCGACCATGCGCTTCTTCCGCTCGCTGCCGTATGAATATCGCCATATCGTACTCGACCAGCTGCGTAACATGGGCGGCACGCGCTTCTTCGTCAGCGTCAACGAGCGCCGCATAGCGGTGGAGGACATCGGCTCGGGGCCCGAGAAGGCGCTGGTGGTCGACAATTTTCGCGAGATCCTGACCCGCGAGTTGGGCATCGATGACGTGCTGGTGGAGTTCTCGCGCCCCGAGACCCTGCGTATGTACAACAACGAGGTGCTGCTGCACGACCTGCCGCCGCGCTGGGGGCAGCACAGCCTGCTGATGGAGCCGCTGTCGCCGCCGATTCTGGTAGTGCAGATGGAACTTGGCCCCGAGACCTGGCTCTACGTGGCGACCCTGCTGCCGGTAACGGACCTGTTCAACGAGAATCGCTGGATTTCGGGCGAGCGTCTGCTGGCCGGCTTGATGGTGCTGCTCACCGTGATTGGCCTGTCGCTGCTCGGCATCCGCAGCGTCACCCGACCGCTCGCCCGGCTGGCGAGGGCAGCACGACAGCTGGGCGACGACCTCGATGCGCCGCCGCTGCGCGAGACAGGGCCGCGCGAGGTGGCAGCCACCGCGGTGGCGTTCAACCGCATGCAGGAACGCATCTGCGAGCAGGTGGATGAGCGTGAAAGACTCTTTTCGGCTATCTCCCATGATCTCAAGACACCCATTACCCGCATGCGCTTGCGCGCCGAGATGCTCGACGATCCCCGGCAGCGCGAGCGCTTCTGCGCCTCGCTCGATGAACTCGACCTGCTGGTGAAAGGCGCGTTGGCCTCGGTCAAGGGCTTCGACCTGCATGAGGCGGTGGAGGAGGTCGATCCGCGGGTGGTGCTGGAGGAGCTGGCAGGTGAACTGGCCCTGCAGGGTGGAGAGGTGACCGTTTCGGGGCAGGCCGAGCCGCTGCCGTTGAAGCCCCTGGCGTTCAAGCGCTGCCTGGCGAACCTGGTGGAAAACGCAGTCTTCTACGGTAGGCGTGCCGAGGTGACGCTGGACGATTCTTGGCAACAGCTCTCGATCTTCATCCGTGACCATGGGCCGGGCATTCCCGAGGCGCAGCGCGAGCGCGTGTTCGCACCCTTCGTGCGTCTCGAGCCTTCGCGCAGCCGCAACACCGGGGGCAGTGGCCTGGGGCTGGGGATTGCACGGCATATCGCTCGCGCGCTAGGGGGCGAGATTGCGCTTGCCAACCACCCCGAAGGCGGTCTGCTCGTCACCCTGACAGTGCCCCGCCGGGACGCAAGCAATACTTTGCAGCACTAGGAAACATGGCGCGGTCGGGGCGATGGGTTAGGTTAGGGGTTTCATCGCTCTCAAGGATACGAACGTGGACTTCTACGATATCGCCTTTCTCGAAGCTCATGTCCGCAAGACCATGGCGTTCTATCATCCCCGGGCCATCGATTCCCAAGGTGGTTTCTTTCATTACTTGCGCGACGATGGCGAGATCTACGATCGCCGTCATCGTCACTTGGTTTCCAGCGCTCGCTACGTCTTCACCTATGCCCGTTATGCCGAGCATTTCGGATGCCCGGAGTATCTGGATGGGGCGCGGCACGGCCTGGAATTCCTGGAGCGCTTCCATTTCCAACCCGACTATCAAGGCTACGCCTGGACCCTTGACGACGGACAGGTCGAGGACGACACCAACCACTGCTATGGCCTGGCCTTCGTGCTGCTGGCCTATGCAACGGCACTCAAGGCCGGCATCCCCGAGGCACGACAAGGCCTCTATCGTGTACACGAAATCCAGACGAGCCGTTTCTGGGAAGCGCAATGGCAGCGCTATGCCGATGAGGCGGACCGCCACTGGCAGGTGTCTAACTACCGTGGCCAGAACGCCAACATGCATAGCTGCGAAGCGCTGATCGCCGCTTACGATGCCACAGGCGACCGAGCTTTCCTCAAGCGTGCGCTGCAGCTGGCCCGCGCCTTCTGCCTGGCGTCAGCGCAGCATGACGCGGCAAGCGAGCGCAAGCCGGAGCAGGGGGGGTGGATCTGGGAACACTACGATCGGCAGTGGCGGCGCGATCTGGATTATCACCGTGACAACCCATCCCACCTGTTCCGGCCCTGGGGCTACCAGGTCGGCCACCAGACCGAGTGGGCCAAGCTTCTGATGCTGCTTGAGCGTCGCGCACCGGAGGATTGGCTGCTGCCCACTGCCAGCCGGCTGTTCCTGACCGCCGTGGAGGCCGGTTGGCACCCCGAGCACGGCGGGCTGGTGTATGGCCTGGATCTGGAAGGGGCTATCTTCGACGCGGACAAGTACTTCTGGGTCCAGGCCGAGAGCCTGGCCTGTGCGGCAATGCTCGGCCAGCGCACCGGTGAGTCACGATACTGGCAGTGGTACGAGGGGCTGTGGGAGTTCTGCTGGGCGCACATGATCGATCACCGCCATGGCGCCTGGTACCGCATCCTGACGCCCGACAACCGCCGCTACTCCGACGAGAAGAGTCCGGCGGGCAAGGTCGACTACCACACCATGGGGGCCTGCTACGACGTCATCCATACCCTGCGCAATGTTTCAAGCCTGTAATGAGCGCGCAACACTATCCATTACTAGGTAACCCCGCGCTGGCCCCGGATGGGCTAGCGTAGTCTCTGGCCGTCTCTCTTTCCGGCCGCGGACATTCTAACAACACTGGAGACACACCTGATGCGCACACTCACGCCATTCCCCTTGTTCCGCAAGACGCTGCTCGGCCTGACCGTGGCCGCCGCCATGTCCAGCGCCCAGACCCAGGCCGGCGAAGTGGAAGTGCTGCACTGGTGGACCTCGGGCGGCGAAGCCCAGGCCGTCGGGGTGCTGAAGGACCTCGTCGAGGCGGAAGGGCACACCTGGGAGGATTTCGCGGTGGCCGGTGGTGCCGGGGACAGCGCCATGACGGTACTCAAGTCGCGCGCCATGTCAGGCAACCCGCCGTCGGCGGCGCAGATCAATGGGCCGGAAATCCAGGAGTGGGGGGAGTTGGGGCTGCTCGGCAACCTCGACGAAGTCGCGGAGCAAGGCGACTGGGACGAGCTGCTGCCCGACGTTGTCGCCGACATGATGCGCTACGAAGGGAACTACGTCGCGGTACCGGTCAATGTGCACCGGGTCAACTGGCTGTGGGCCAATCCCGAGGTGCTCGAAGAGGCGGGGGTCGAGCTTCCCACCAGTTGGGACGAAATGTTCGAAATCGGGGAGCAACTGCGTGAAGCCGGCTACGTTCCGCTCGCTCACGGTGGACAGCCCTGGCAGGATGCGACCGTTTTCGAAAGCCTGGTGTTGAGCCTGGGAGGCAGCGACTTCTATCGCAAGGCCTTCGTCGACCTCGATGTCGAGACGCTCGAGAGCGACACCATGATCGAGGCGCTCGAGACCTTCAAGCGCCTGCGTGGCCTGATGGACGAGGGCATGCCGGGGCGTGACTGGAACCTCGCCACGTCCATGGTCATCAACGGCGATGCCGCCATGCAGCTGATGGGCGACTGGGCCAAGGGGGAATTCATCGCCGCCGGCCTGGAGGCGGGAGAGGACTACGTCTGCTCGCCCGTGCCGGGCACCGAATCGGACTTCATCTTCAACATCGATAGTTTCGCCATGTTCCGGGTCACCGAGCCGGAGGCCCAGGAGGCCCAGCAGACACTGGCCCGTCTGGTGCTCGAACCCGAGTTCCAGGAGGCGTTCAACAAGGTCAAGGGGTCGATCCCGGCTCGCCCCGACCTCGACATGGGTGAATTCGACAGCTGCGCCCAGCAGTCGCTGGAAGACTTCGAGCACGCCCGCGACGGCGACACCCTGGTGCCGAGCATGGCGCACCGCATGGCCATGAACAGCGATGTGCAGGGGGCCTTCTTCGATATCATCACCAACTACTTCAACTCCGCGGAGATGACCGCCGAGCAGGCCGCCGAGCGGCTGGCCCGTGCAGCCGAAGCGGCTGGCTGAGTCATTGGCCCGCCTCGCTGCGCAGCCCGTCGTCAGGGCGGGCTGCCGGCTTCCCGTCTTCCGTAGTCGAGGTAATCCGCCATGAAACCCGCATCGACACCCGCGGCTCGGCCCGGCGTGCTCATTCCGCGTGCCGGTCGTCCCTCGTCGGCCGCCCGGCTGCAGGATTGGCTGCCGCGGCTGGTGCTTTCTCCGTCCATCGCCATCTCGCTGTTCTTCGTCTACGGCTTCATGTTGTGGACGTTCATTCTCTCGCTGACCAGCTCGCGCATGCTGCCCAGCTACGAGTTCGTCGGCTTGGCCCAGTACGCCCGGTTGATGGCCAGCGACCGCTGGTGGGTGGCCTCGACCAACCTGGTGGTGTTCGGCGGCCTGTTCGTTGCCATCTGCCTGGCACTGGGGCTGCTGCTGGCGATCCTGCTCGATCAGCGTATCCGCCAGGAAGGGGCGCTGCGAACTCTTTATCTCTACCCGATGGCGCTCTCATTCATCGTTACCGGCGTGGTGTGGAAATGGCTGCTCAACCCTGGCCTGGGCATCCAGGCGATGGTGCGTAGTTGGGGCTTTGAGAGCTTCCGCTTCGACTGGATCACCGACCCCGACATGGCCGTCTACACATTGGTAATCGCCGCGGTGTGGCAGGCTTCGGGCTTCGTCATGGCGCTGTTTCTGGCCGGGCTGCGCGGCATCGACGACAGCATTCTCAAGGCGGCCCAGCTCGATGGCGCCAGTCTGCCGCGAATCTACTGGCGGGTGGTGATTCCCTGCCTGCGCCCGGTGGTGTTCAGCGCGGTGATGATTCTCTCGCATATCGCGATCAAGAGCTTCGACCTGGTGGTGGCGCTCACCGGCGGGGGGCCGGGCTACGCTTCCGACCTGCCGGCCACCTTCATGTACGCCCACGCCTTCACCCGGGCGCAGATCGGCCTGGGCTCGGCCAGTGCGATGCTGATGCTGGGGGGCGTACTGGCCATCCTGGTGCCCTACCTCTACTCCGAGCTGAGGAATCGCCGTCATGGATAACGTGATACGCCG
This sequence comes from Billgrantia hypersalina, assembly GCF_052584175.1. Taxonomy (NCBI): domain Bacteria; kingdom Pseudomonadati; phylum Pseudomonadota; class Gammaproteobacteria; order Oceanospirillales; family Halomonadaceae; genus Billgrantia; species Billgrantia hypersalina. The sequence goes on along the minus strand of NZ_JBMIQI010000005.1, from coordinate 25,490 downwards.
CCGCACGCTCGGTGCTCGCGTGGCCCGTATTTTGCTCTACGCCGTGCTGATTCTGGCCGCCCTGTTCTATCTCATGCCGCTAGTGGTGATGCTGATCACCTCGGTGAAGCCGCTGGCCGAGATCACTCCCGGCACGCTGCTCTCGCTGCCTCGCGAGCCGACGCTGGCCCCCTGGGCCAAGGCCTGGGGGGAAGCCTGTACCGGCATGCGCTGCGAAGGGATAGGCGGCTATTTCTTCAACTCCATCGCCATTGTCGTGCCGGCGGTGCTCATCTCGACCGCCATCGGTGCGCTCAACGGCTATGCGCTCACCAAGTGGCGCTTCAAGGGCTCCGAGCTGATCTTTGCGCTGATGCTGTTCGGCTGCTTCATCCCGTTCCAGGTGGTACTGCTGCCGATGGCGCAGACCCTGGGCTGGCTGGGGCTGTCGAGTTCCCGGGCGGGGCTGATCCTGGTTCACGTGATCTTCGGCATCGCCTTCACCACCTTGTTCTTCCGCAACTTCTACGTGGCGGTGCCCACGGAGCTGGTGTCCGCAGCCAAGCTCGACGGTGCCGGTTTCTTCCGTATTTTCTGGCGCATCCTGCTGCCGGTGTCGGCGCCGATCATCGTGGTCTCGGTGATCTGGCAGTTCACCCAGATCTGGAACGATTTCCTGTTCGGCGTCGCGTTCTCGGCCCACAACACCCAGCCGGTGACGGTGGCGCTCAATAACCTGGTCAACACCTCGACCGGGGCCAAGGAGTACAACGTCGACATGGCGGCGGCGATGATCGCCGCGCTGCCCACGCTGGTCGTCTACGTGTTGGCCGGTAAGTATTTCGTCCGCGGGCTCACCGCCGGCTCGGTCAAGGGCTGAGCGTAAGAACAATCAAGAGGTTTTCGATATGGCAGCGCTTGAAATCAACAATGTCTGCAAGGACTTCGGCAGCGAGCAGGTACTCAAGGATGTCAGCCTGGCGATCGACTCGGGAGAGTTCCTGATCCTGGTGGGGCCGTCGGGTTGCGGCAAGTCGACGCTGATGAACGCCATCGCCGGCCTGGAGCCGGTGACATCCGGGGAGATCCGCATCGCCGGCGAGGACGTCACCTGGCAGACGCCGGCGGAGCGCGATATCGCCATGGTCTTCCAGTCCTATGCGCTCTATCCGAGCATGACGGTGCGCCAGAACATCAGCTTCGGCCTGGAGATGCGCAAGGTGCCCAAGGCCGAGCGCGAAGCCGCCGTCGAGCGGGTCGCCGACCTGCTCCAGATCTCGCACTTGCTCGACCGCAAGCCGTCGCAGCTTTCCGGCGGCCAGCGTCAGCGGGTGGCGATGGGCAGGGCGCTGGCGCGCGAGCCCAAGGTCTACCTGTTCGACGAGCCGCTGTCCAATCTCGATGCCAAGTTGCGCGTCGACATGCGCACCGAGATAAAGAAGCTGCACCAGCGCCTCGGCACGACCATCGTCTACGTCACCCACGACCAGATCGAGGCCATGACGCTGGCCGACTGCATCGCGGTGATGCGCGACGGCCGCATCCTCCAGCTCGGCTCGCCTGACGAGGTCTACAACGATCCGGTGGACATCTTCGTGGCCGGCTTCATGGGCTCGCCGTCGATGAACTTCATCGCCGCGACGCTGGAGAGCGAGGCGGGCGCGTATCGGCTGTGCGTCGACACGCCGGGCGAGGAGACGCTGCGCTTGCCCTGGCCGGACGCACGACAGACGCCGGCCATGGCCGAGCGAGTCGGAAAGCCGGTGATCCTCGGGCTGCGACCCGAGCACTTCGCCGAAGACGATGCGCGGCTGAGCGACTACGACGAGGGCGTGCTGCTCACGCCGCGTATCAGCGTGGTCGAGCCCACCGGCGCCGACATCCTGTTGCAGCTCAAGCTGGGGGAAGGCGAGGCCACGGCCCGGGTCGGGCCCAAGTGTCGGGTGGCCGCGGGGGAGCGCCTGGCACTGCGCATCGACATGGCCCGTGCGGTGCTGTTCGACAGCGAGACGGAGCAGCGTTTGGCCTGAGGAGGAGACGCACATGACGCTAGCCAACCCATTCGGAATCAGCGACGACGCTCTGCCCGAGGCCATTCGGCAAGTGAAGCGCATGCTGCGTGGGGCGCTGCCGAACTACCGCCAAGCCTTTCTCGATGCGGAGACGGACCTGCTGCGGCAGGTCGACGCGATACGCGCCTGCCGCGAACGGGGAGAAAACCCGATCCCTAGCCTCGATATCGGCGACATCGTGGCGGGGCGAATCGACGACGCTCGGCGTCGCCAGGTCAGGGCTGCCGGCGCGTGCGTGATCACCGGCGTGTTCGAGCGCGGCCTGGCGAGCCAATGGAACACTGACATCGGTCGTTACCTCGAGACGAATCGTTTCGAGGAGCGCCTGGCCTGCGCCGCGGAGGATAGCTACTTCGGCAACCTCGCCCAGGGAAAGCCGCAGATCTACGGTATCTACTGGTCGCAGCCCCAGGTCCTGGCGCGTCAGAGCGAGCGCCTGCAGCAAGCCCAGGTTTTTCTCAACCGGCTATGGAAGACCTCGAGCCAGGGACGGCAGCATTTCGATCCCGAGCGCATGGCGACCTATGCCGATCGGATCCGCCGTCGTCCGCCGGGGTCGGCCAGCCTGGGGTTGTCGCCGCACGTCGATGGCGGCTCGGTCGAGCGCTGGCTGGACGCGAATTTCCGCCATGTGTATCGCCATGTCTTTGCCGGAGAGCCGGGGCGCTTCGATCCCTTCAATGGCGAAGGCAGGACTCAGGTGCGCGAGTTTCCTTCGCCTGCGGTGTGCTCGATGTTCCGTACCTTTCAGGGCTGGACCGCCCTGACGCCGCAGCGCGCCGGGGCCGGCACGTTGAATCTGGCCCCCATCGCCAACGTCATGGCCTATCTGCTGCTGCGTGCGCTTCAGGACGACGTCCCCGAGGACGACCTATGTGGTGCCCGGCCGGGGCGCGCGCTGTCGGTGGACCGCGACTGGCATGCGCCGCTGATCGAGGCGGTGACGCCGATCCCCGACCTCGAACCCGGCGACACCGTGTGGTGGCACTGCGATGTGGTGCATGCCGTCGATCCCGAGCACGCAGGCGAGCACGACAGCAATGTGATGTACATCGGGTCGGCGCCGTGGTGCGAGAAGAATGCAGTCTACCTGCGCGGCCAGCGGGAAGCCTTCGAAACGGGGCGCACGCCGCCGGATTTTGCGCCAGATGACTTCGAGGTGGATTTCAAGGGGCGTGGGACACCGGAACTTCTCACGCCGCTCGGCCGCCGGCAGATGGGGTTCATGGCTAACGAACCGTGATCACCGTGCACTCGGCGATGTGGCTAACCTTGTGCGACACGCTGCCCACCACCAGCCCACGCAGGTCGCTCAGGCCGCGGCTCCCCAGGACAATGGCCTCGACCCCACGTCGGCGGGCTTCGCTGACGATGGTGCGGGCCGGGTCGCCCTGGCCTACCGCAGTCTCGATCTGGGTAATGCCCTTGGCGCGTGCCGCCTCGGCCGCCTTGTCCACGACCTGCCTGCCGAGGTCCTCGCGCTCCTGGCGTGACGCCTCGATGGCGATGGCGCCGATGCCCCACACCAGTGTCGTCTCGTGAGAGAGCTCCTCGGGGATGTGCAGGATGTGCAGGGTGGCATCGGCCTGATTGGCCAGCTCACAGGCGACTTCCAGGGCTTTCTTGGCGCCTTCGGAACCGTCGACGGGTATCAGAATGGACTTGTACATGGCGTTCTCCTTCTTGCTCGGTTAAACAATCACTACCCCGAGCCTAGAACCTCCTACCCGAGACGTCATGACTCGGGTCAAGCATTGGGCAGATCGTCATTTCATCCCTTGGTTTCCTCCAGCCGGCGCAGCTGTTGCCAGAGCTCGCTGCGCAAATCGGCCATGCGCGGCGCCTCGCCTTCGGCGAATACCAGCGGCCGGGTCAGGCGTAGGGTGCGCAGGCCGAGGCGGGCGCTCAGCAGGCCTACCCCCATGCCCTGGCCGGCGCGTGCCGAGAGGCGCCCGGCCAGGTTCAGCGATAGCAGTTCCATACCGGCATCGCCGGCCATCTCGGTGGCACCGGCGAAGGCCATGTTGGCGAGCACGTTGCGCAGCAGGCGCAGGCGACTGGCGTACCCCAGCTCCAGCCCGTAGAGACGACAGATGCGATCGATCATGGCCAGGCTGCGCCACGCCACCAGGCCCATATCGACCAGCGTCAGTGGGCTCACTGCCACCATCACGGCCGTTTCGCCGGCCATGCGCGAGATCAGACGTCGGGCCTGGCGGTCGCGTGGGGCCAGCAGGTGATAGGCCAGCAACTGCTGGATTTCCGCTCCGCCGTGGTGCGGCTCGCGGGCGTCGAGGAAGGCCTGCCAGTGGGGGTGGTCGTCGTCGAGCCTGAGCTGCCGCTTGAGCACCTTGGCCAGTTGGAAGGCTTGCTCGGCATCGGCCTGGGGCAACTCGGCCAGTCGGCTACGCAGGGCATCGTGGCGCTTCAGGCGGCGGAGTCGCCACACCTCACGCAGCAGCGCCGCGGCCCCCAGGGCAATGGCTCCCAGTCCCAGAAGATGCCAACCGCCGCTGAGCCAGTCGCCACCGAGCAGTGCCTCGGGCAGGCGCAGGGCCATCTCGGCCGTACCCAGCGCAATGCCGCCGCCCAACAGCGCCAGCAGTCCCCAGCGGCGCTTGCGCGGGCGGCCGAGGCTTGTCTCGAGGTCGCGTTCGGCGCGGCTGACCGCGGGCTCCTCCACGGGTAGGGTCGGCAACTGACTGTCGAAGTCCAGGCGTGGCCGTGGCGGCTCCAGGCCGGGGGCAGCCGGTTCGTCGAGTGTGAAGCGTCGGGCTGGGCGTGGGTCGTTACCCTGCGGCTCGTCACGGCGGTCGCTCATTGCAGCTTGTCTCCGATCAGCCAGTCCAGCGCGGCGTCGAGCCGGATGTGGGGCAGCGCGCCACCTTCCCGTGGGGCGGGGCGAAAGGCGCGAAAATCGAACCCTTGCCGGGCCCAGAAGTCGGCGTCGGGCAACCTGACCGGTACCTCACCGGGAAACACCAACACTTCCTCGTCTTCCAGCGTGGTGCCGCGCAGCGCCGGCGTCCGCTCACTCTTGCGGTCGACCAGGTGGGCCTCGGTGGCGCGGATGGCCGCCAGCGACAGCGCTTTTACCGGCACGTTGGCATAGCGCAGGTCCTGCAGCGGCTCGGCGAGCAGGGCCTCGAGCAGGGCCGTCAGGTTGGCATGCTGCTCCGGCGTGACGTGGTCGGCCTTGGTTGCGGCGATCGCCAACCGGTCGATGCGCGGTGCGAACAGCCGCGAGAGCAGGCTGCGTTTACCATAGTCGAAACTCTGCATCAGTGTGCCGAGGGCCTGGGAGAGATCCTCGAAGCGCTCCGGGCCGGCATTGAGGGCACCGAGCACGTCGACCAGCACGATCTGACGATCAAAGCGCCGGAAGTGGTCACGGTAGAAGGGGCGCACGATGTGCTGCTGGTAGTGGCGAAAGCGTGCCGCCAAGGTGGCGTAGACGCTCTCCGGCGGCAGCTTGGCCAACGCTGTGTCGTCGGCATCCGCCAGCGCCGGCAAGGGAAAGAACTGCAACACCGGCGCGCCTTCGAGATCGCCCGGCAGCAGGAAGCGGCCAGGCTGAAGATTGGCGAAGCCCGCCTCACGAGCGGCCTGCAGGCTGCGTGCATAGCACGCGGCGATCTCGGCAAGTTCGGCCTCGCTGGCCTCGGCGGCGGGGTCGAGCTTGGCGGCGACCCCTTCCCATTCGGCCAGCAGGGCACGCCGCTGCTCACCGGCGCCGGCCAGCATGGCTCGGCTCCAGCTCAGGTAGTCGTGGCCCAGCAGCGGCAAGTCGAGCAGCCATTCGCCGGGGTAGTCGAACAGGTCGAGGCTGAGCTCGGCGGTGTCGCTTCGCAGCAGGCCGCGCCTGGCCGGGCGATAGCGGATCGACAGGCGCAGTTCGCTGATGCCTCGGGTGGGGTCGGGCCAGCGCGGCGGCTCGGCGTCGAGCGCTGCCATGGCCTGGTCATAGGGGAAGCGCGGTACGCCGAGGTCGGGTTGGCTGACCCGGCGGGCCCCCAGCAAGCGCCCTTCGCGGGCAGCCGGCATCAGGTCCAGCCGAGCCTCCAGCCCGGCATGGCGCAGCTGGTTGACCAGCGAGGTGAGAAAGGCGGTCTTGCCCGAGCGGGAAAGCCCGGTGACCGCCAGGCGCAGCTGGCGATCGCGACCGCGTTCGATCAGGTTGGTCAGCTCCCGAGTGAGCGACTGGCGCATTGGCGAGGGATCCCTTCACAGCAGTGTCAGCCGCTAATGTGAGGGTCTTGACGGCGTCTGGCAAGGCGCTGCCAGGCCAGTAGCCCGATAGGCACCAGCGCGAGCGGCACCAGTAAGGCGTTGAGCAGCGTCCAGCCGAGCATATTGACCAGCGGACCCGCCAACAGGGCGGTAATGGCCACGGTGGAGAAGACCAGGAATTCGTTGGCCGCCTGGGTGCGGGCCTTCTCCACCGGCCGATACGCCTCGGTCAGCAGCCCGGTAGCCGGTAGAAAGGTGAAGTTCCAGCCCAGCCCGAGCAGGACCAGTGCCACGTGAAAGCCCATCACGCCGGCCTCGACCTGGGCCGCCAGTCCGCTCGCTGCGAGCAGCGCGCAGCCCGCGGTGATCATGCGCGGCGCGCCAAAGCGCGCCGTCAGGTGGCCGGTGGCGAACGAGGGCAGGAACATGGCCAGCACGTGCCACTGGATCGTGGTGGCGACATGGTCGAAATGGTGGCCGGCGCCGGCCATGGCCAGTGGCGTGGCGGTCATCGCCAGGTTCATGACGCCATAGCCGATCAGCGCCGAGAGTGCCGCGACCACGAAGACCGGCTGGCCCAGAATCTCGCCGAGGGGGCGCGGCTGGCCGTCGCCGTGGGTCGTCTCGGGGGGCGGCAGGCGGGTGGCCAGTAGCACGAGCAGGGCCACCAGGTAGAGTGCGCCCAGGCCGAGGAAGCTGCCGAGAAAGGGCGTGACGGCCGCTTCTCGACTGATACGGGCCAGCCAGGGGCCGAAGAAAGCGGCCAGTACGCCACCTCCCATGACCAGGCCAATGGCCCGGTCGCGCAGCGCCAAGGGTGCGGCTTCCACTGCGGCGAAGCGATAGAGTTGGCCGAAGCCGATGCCGATGCCGATCAGCCAGGTACCCAGCATGAAGGCGAAGAAGGCCTCGGCCACCAGGGCCTGGGCGGCCACCGCCACCCCGACGAGGCCCAGCAGGTTACCCAGCAGGAAACCGCGCTTGCGCCCCAGCCGCGCCATGATCAGCGAGGCGGGAATGGTGGCGCACATCAACCCCAGCCACTGGGTGGCGACCGGCGCGGTGGACCAGGCCGGATCGGGAGCAAGGCGGGCGCCGATCAGCGGCGAGACCGCAATGAGCAGGATATTGCCGCTCACCAGCAGCGCCTGGCACAGCGACAGCAGCATCACGTTGAAGGGCATGGCAGCCTCCTGGGCTCGTGTATCCGTTGTTCAAAGGGAAGCGGACGAAGCTTGGCCTGCGGGGCCGAAGCGCTGGTAATAGAGCGTGGGGGAAATCCCGTAGTGGCGCTGAAACAGCCGCCTCAGCTGCTCCGCACCGCCCAGTCGCCACTGCCGGGCCAGGCGCTCCAGCGGCGGCTGCCGCTCGCTCGCGAGCAGGGCCAGGCGGGCCTGTTCCAGGCGCAGACGGGTCAGGTAGGCACCGGGCGTGGTGGCGAGCTGCTGGCGGAAAAGGCGCGAAAGGTGGCGGGGCGTGACCCCGAGCGAGTCGGCCAGCGTTTCCAGGCGATGCGGTGCGCCGGGGTCGGCGTGGATGCAGTCGAGCAGCTGGCGCAGCGCACCGCAGGCACGGTTCTGGCTGGCCAGCACTTCGCTGAACTGCGATTGCCCGCCGGGGCGGCGCAGGAACAGCACCAGTTCGCGGGCGACCCGGCCGGCCAGGTCGCTGCCGTGGTCCGCTTCGAGCAGCGCCAGGGCCAGGTCGATGCCGGCTGTCACGCCGGCACTGGTGAAGCGGCCGGCGGATTCGACGTAGAGTGCATCGGGCACCACGCGAACCGTGGGGTAATCGCTGGCCAACTGGGTGCAGTATCGCCAGTGAGTGGTGGCCTGGCGACCGTCCAGCAGGCCGGCTGCGGCGAGCAGAAAGGCTCCGGTGCAGATCGAGCCCAGGCGACGCGCCAGGCGGGAACGTTCCTTCAGGGCGTCGAGTAGCTCGGGGCGCTGGCACTGGCGTGTTACGCCGCGGCCGCCGGCGACGAGCAGCGTATCCAAGGGGTCGAGCGCAGCGAGTTCGTCCCAGGCGATGTCGGCCTGCAGCGCCAGGCCGCCATTGGTTGCTACGCTGCCCGGCGCGTCGGCAGCGAGATGCAGGCGATAGAGCGTCTGGCCGCTCAAGTCGTTGGCCGAGGCGAAAACCTGCCATGGGCCGCTGACGTCCAGCAACTGGCAGCCGGGGTAGGCAAGAAGGACAACGGTGCGCGACATGACGGGTTTCCTGCGAGGCAATGCTATCAGTCTCCGCCGGAAGCGATATGTCTGCAATGACGAATGTCCCACCGATACGGACATTCCAGCGCGGTTACGGTGGGGTCAGCCACTGTCCCCAGATCGGTATCGTGGCGATGAGGAAGCCCAGCCCGGCCAGGGAATAGCCCGGCCAGCGCTTCTCCCTGCGTTGAGCGAACGTCAGGCCAACGAGGCAGATCACCAGGCCCACGAGATTGAAGACGAAGGTGAACATGCCGAGGATGGGCGTCATGGCAACTCCCGTAGCGCGAACAGGTGAAAAAATCGAAACCCAAGTGCAGGATATCAGGAGCACAAGCGACGAGGACATGACATGGACGAGACACTGCCCGGCCGCGATGCGGTCATCGCCTTCTGGTTCGAGGAGCTCGAGCCGGTCCAGTGGTTTCGCAAAGATGCCGAGCTCGATGCGCAGATACGAAGGCGTTTTGCTGCCCTTCACCAGGCCGCCGCCGCCGGGGAGCTGTGGCAATGGCGCGACACGGCGCAGGGGCGCTTGGCGGAGATCCTTGTGCTCGACCAGTTTTCGCGCAACCTTTATCGCGACGATCCGCGTGCCTTTGTCCAGGATCCCTTGGCGCTGGTGCTGGCTCAGGAGGCCGTGGCCCGAGGAGTGGACCGTGAGCTGGACGTATCCCGGCGCAGTTTCCTCTACATGCCCTACATGCACAGCGAATCGCTCAAGATCCACGACGAGGCACTACGACTGTTCGATCAGCCGGGGCTCGAGGAGAACCTGCGCTTCGAGCACCTTCACCGGGACATCCTGTTGCGCTTTGGCCGTTACCCACACCGCAATGTCATCCTGGGACGCGAGTCGAGCGCGGAGGAGCTGACATTTCTCGAACAGCCCGGCTCGTCATTTTGAGCTACGCTTTTTCATACGGACGCACTGAAGCATCATCGAAGCTGCCCCGAACGGCAGTATCGACCACAAGGAGGAGAGACGGTATGGGTATCATCGCCTGGCTGATCATCGGGGGCCTGGCCGGCTGGATTGCCGGCAACATCATGCGTGGAGGCGGTTTCGGCATCCTCGGTAACATCGGCGTGGGTATCGTGGGGGCGTTGCTCGGTGGGTTCCTGTTCAGCCTGCTGGGGCTCGAGGCCGGAGGTTTCATCGGCTCGCTGGTAACGGCCACGGTGGGTGCCGTAGTCCTGCTATGGATCATAGCGAAGGTGCGAAGGCCGTAGCGCGCCTTCGTCGGCGAGAGGTGGATCGACCCGGGCGGATGCCCGGGTCGATTCGTTTGCGGTGTTCCCAAGATGGCGCAGCCTATTGGTTTTCACTCTCAGTGCCATAGGTGAGGCCGATTGGCGGCTTTGGCGTGTGCGGCTACCTTGTCAATCGAACCCCGAGCGAACCACCACTGCCACCTTGGCCGAGGCGAAACATGCCGGGTTTGATGGATCGACACCGCCCACAGGAGTTCGAGCATGGCGAACAACCCCCACACCACGCCCAATAGCGGCAAACCCAACGATACCGAGTTCAAGACTCACGAGAACAGCAAGTCCGAGAACCTCGAGAAATATCGCAGCGATGCCACCGGGCACGACCTGCGCACCAACCACGGTACGCGTATTACCGACAATCATAATTCGCTAAAGGCGGGTGAGCGGGGGCCGACGCTGCTCGAGGACTTCATCTTTCGCGAGAAGCTCAACCACTTCGACAACGAACGCATTCCCGAGCGCATCGTCCATGCCCGTGGCGCGGCGGCCCACGGCTACTTCCAGCCCTACGACAACGCCGCCCAGTACTCCAAGGCGGGTCTGTTCCAGGATCCCCGCAAGAAGACGCCGGTCTTCGTGCGCTTCTCCACCGTGCAGGGCGCACGCGGCTCCAACGACACCGTGCGCGACGTGCGCGGCTTCGCCACCAAGTTCTATACCGACGAGGGCAACTGGGACCTGGTGGCCAACAACATGCCGGTTTTCTTCATTCAGGACGCGATCAAGTTCCCCGACTTCGTGCATGCAGTGAAGCCCGAGCCGCATAACGAGATCCCCCAGGGCCAATCGGCCCACGACACCTTCTGGGACTTCGTCTCGCTGATGCCTGAATCGACCCACATGGTGCTGTGGACCATGTCCGACCGCGCTTTCCCGCGCCATTACCGCAACATGGAAGGCTTCGGCGTGCATACCTTTCGCCTGATCGACAGGCAGGGCAAGGCGCGCTTCGTCAAGTTCCACTGGAAGCCGCTGGCGGGGACCTGCTCGCTGATCTGGGACGAGGCGCAGAAGCTGTGGGGCCGCGATCCGGACTTCAACCGCCGCATGATGTGGGAGGACATCGAGAACGGCGACTTCCTCGAGTACGAGTTTGGCATCCAGGTGGTCGAGGAGGAGGACGAGCACAAGTTCGACTTCGACCTGCTCGACCCCACCAAGCTCATTCCCGAAGAGCTGGTGCCGGTCATACCGATCGGCAAGATGGTGCTCAACCGCAACCCCGACAACTACTTCGCCGAGACCGAGCAGGTCGCCTTCAACCCGGCCCACGTAGTGCCGGGCATCGACTTCAGCAACGATCCGCTGCTGCAGGGGCGGCTTTTCTCTTACCTCGACACCCAAATGCTGCGGCTGAGTGGGCCCAACTTCCACGAGATCCCGATCAACCAGCCGGTATGCCCGTTTCACAACAACCAGCGCGACTCGATGCACCGCCAGACCATCAACAAGGGGCAGGCCTCCTACGAGCCCAACTCGATTGATGGCGGCTGGCCCAGCGAGACCCCGGCGGCACCGGAAAATGGCGGCTTCGAGTCCTACCAGGAGCGCATCGACGCGCACAAGATTCGCGCCCGCAGCCCTTCGTTCGGCGATCATTATTCCCAGGCCGCGCTCTTCTGGAATAGCCAGACCGAGGTGGAGAAGGAGCACATCATTGCCGCTTACACCTTCGAGCTCTCCAAGGTGCAGCGTCCCTGGATCCGCGAGCGAGTGATCAAGGAGATCCTGCCCAATATCGACCTGGAGCTGGCACGCCGGGTCGGCGAGAACCACGGCATCGAGGCACCGAGCCAGAAACCGGCGCCCGCCGAGGAGCTGGGCACGAGCTCCCAGCTGGAATCCCCGGCCTTGAGCCTGATGGCACGGCTGCCGGGCAATATCCAGTATCGCAAGGTGGCGATCCTGGTGGCCGATGGCGTCGATGGCGACCAGATTGAGGCGCTCAAGAAAAAGTTCGAGGCGGAAGGCGCCCAGGGGCTGGTGATCGCGCCGAGCATGGCGCCGGTGAAGGCGGCCGACGGCAAGCGCGTGACGCCCGACGCCATGCTCAACGGCATGCCCTCGGTCGCGGTGGATGCGGTAGTGGTACCCGGCGGCCGCGACAGTGTGGACGCGCTGGCCCGGTCGGGGCTGGGGCGCTACTACGTGCAGGAGGCCTACAAGCACCTCAAGGCGATCGCCGCCGTGGGCGAGGGCAAGCTGCTATTGGATGCGGCGGGCGTACCCACCGGTGAGGAGGGTGTGTTGACCGGAGCCTCGGTGGACGATGTCTTCACGCCGCTGCGCGATGCCATGGCGCAGCATCGGGTGTGGGCGCGCGACCCGAAGGCCAACGACATGCCGGCTTGATAGCCGCTCGAGGATATGGCGCCAACGCAAACGCCCGCCGGCATCGACTGCCGGCGGGCGTTTTCACTACGAGACAGTGATCAGGCGGTGGCCTTGCTGCCGACCAGCTCCTTGAGCGCGGCTTCGACGATGTCCAGGCCCTCCTCGAGAATCTCGTCCTCGATGGTGACCGGCATCAGGAAGCGAATGGTATTGCCGTAGAGGCCGCAGGAAAGCAGGATCAGTCCCTTCTCGCGGGCCTTCTTGCACAGCGCGGCAGCCAGGTCGGCATCCGGCGTGTGCTTGGCCTTGTCCGCTACCAGGTCGATTGCCGCCATGGCGCCCATGTTGCGCGCGTTGTCGACGCAATCGAAGTCGCTTTGCCATTGGCTGAAGCGCTTGGCCAGCTTGTCGCCCAGGGCCTGGCTCTTCTCGAGGATATTCTCCTCCTCGAAGACGTCGAGCACGGCGAGCGTCGCTGCGCAGGAGAGCGGGTTGCCGGTATAAGTGCCGCCCAGCGAGTTGCTGCCTGATGCGTCCATTACACTGTCGGTACCCACCACGGCGGAGATCGGCATGCCGTCGGCCATGCTCTTGGCCATGGTGATGATGTCCGGCTCGACGCCGCTGTGTTCGATGGCGAACAGCTTGCCGGTGCGGCCGAAGCCCGACTGCACCTCATCGACGATCATCAGCATCCCATGTTCGTCGCAAATCTCGCGGATCGCCTTGAGGAAGCTGGCCGGGGCCGGGTAGAAGCCGCCCTCGCCGAGTACCGGTTCGAGCACGATGGCCGCGGTGTCGCGGGGGTTGGCGTCGGTCTTGATCGCCATCTTCAGGCCACGCAGCGCCTCGTCCTCGCTGACGCCGTGGTAGGGCACGGGGTAGGGGGCGCGGAAGACGTTGCCGGGCATGGTGCCGAAGTCGGTGGCATAAGGAGCGACCTTGCCGTTCATGGCCATGGTCATGAAGGTGCGCCCGTGGTAGCCGCCGTCGAAGCAGATCACGTTGTTCTTGCCGGTGGCGGCACGGGCGATCTTCACTGCGTTCTCCAGCGCCTCGGCGCCGGAGTTGGCCAGCATCACCTTGGCGTGGCCGCGCACCGGGGTCACCTGGCTCAGGCGCTCGGCCACCTTCACGTAGCCCTCATAGGGCATCACGGTCTGGCAGGTATGCATCACGCGGTCGAGTTGTGCCTTGACCGCCTCGACCACCTTGGGGTGTCGGTGGCCGATGTTGAGCACGCCGATGCCGCCGGCAAAGTCGATGATACGGTTGCCGTCGGCGTCCCAGATCAGCGCGTTCTCGGCGCGATCGGCGAACTGGGTGGCGGGGCTGGCGGCGCCATTGGCGACATAGCGCTGCTTGAGTTCGTTGAGCTGTGCGTTATTCATCTAGCCTACCTCCTTGGAAAGACGCTGCTGGCGATCACAGGCCGCCGACACAAACGTATTTTAGTTCAGTGAATTCATCCAGGCCGTGATGGGACCCCTCCCGGCCCAGCCCCGACTCCTTGACGCCGCCGAAGGGGGCAAGCTCGGTGGAGAGAATCCCCTCGTTGACGGCCACCATGCCATATTCCAGGCCTTCCATGACATGCCAGATCCGGCGGTAGTCGCGGGCGTAGAAATAGGCTGCCAGGCCGAATTCGGTGGCGTTGGCCATGGCAATGGCCTGCTCGTCGGTGTCGAAGCGAAATACCGGCGCCAGCGGGCCGAAGGTTTCCTCGCGGGCCACGCGCATCTCATCGGTGACGTCGGCGATCACGGTGGGTTGGAAGAAGGTCCCGCCTAGCGCGTGGGGCTCGCCGCCGCAGATCAGGCGTCCGCCCTTGGCCAAGGCGTCGGCAATGTGCTCTCGTACCTTGTCCACGGCCGCCGAGTTGATCAACGGACCCTGCATCACGCCCGCGTCGAAACCGTTGCCTACCTCGAGCTGGGCCACGCGGGCGGCGAGCTTGTCGACGAAAGCATCGTAAACGCCGGCCTGGACCAGCAGGCGGTTGGTGCACACGCAGGTCTGGCCGGAGTTGCGATACTTCGAGGCCACCGCACCCTCCACCGCGGCATCCAGGTCGGCATCATCGAAAACGATGAAGGGCGCGTTGCCACCAAGCTCCAGGGAGGCCTTCTTGACCGTGCCGGCGCACTGGGCGAGCAGTTTCTTGCCTACTGCGGTGGAGCCGGTGAAGGAAACCTTGCGTACGCGCGGATCGGTGGTCAGCACTTCGCCGATCTCGGCGGGGCGGCTCGCCGTAATGACATTGAGCACTCCGGCGGGGAAGCCCACCTGCTCGGCCAGCCCGGCCAGGGCCAGGGCGGTCAGCGGCGTGGCCTCGGCCGGCTTGATCACCACCGGGCAGCCGGCGGCCAGCGCCGGGGCACACTTGCGCGTAATCATCGCCAGCGGAAAATTCCACGGCGTAATAGCCGCTACCACGCCGATCGGTTCACGCAGTACCAGGATGCGCTTGTCGACGCCGTGGCTGGGCAGAGTTTCGCCCGCCATGCGCTTGGCCTGTTCGGCATAGAACTCGACGAACGACGCCCCGTAGGCCACTTCGCCACGCGATTCCGCCAGTGGCTTGCCCTGCTCCAGGGTCATCATGCGAGCGAGCGATTCCTGATGGGCCATGATGGCATCGAACCAGGCACGCAGCAGTGCGGCGCGCTGCTTGGCAGGCTGGCGGCGCCATGCCGGCCAGGCGGCTTCCGCCGCGGCTACTGCGTCGCGGGCATCCTCTGCCGTGAGGTCGGGCACGCTGGCAAGTGTCTCGCCGGTGGCGGGATCGGTCACGTCGAAGCGGCGTTCAGCATCGCGCCACCGGCCATCGATGAAGGCCTTGTTGCGGTAAATGTCGGCAGGGAGTGACATGCAGGCTCCTGGTGTGTTGATTATTTGTTTGGCGAGTGTGCATTATTTAAAACGCTTCGCCAAGAGCCCTCACGCTGCATCTCGCGCTTTTTACGCTGCCAGGCCATCGGCTCGCGCAGCGCTTTCCGCTACACTAGGCGCCGGTTTCCCGGGTGTGGCCGAGTCACGCCCCTTTTACGCTGGTTGAACGTCGAGGTGAGACTTGGTCGACCCCCTTTACGCCTGGTGGGCTCAACAATTGGTCCTGTGCGGCTGGGTCTTCGAACCCGAACCCATCGCGATCGAGCCGGAAGTGGCCCGTGCCAGGCTGCAGGCGCTGGAAGTCAACGATCGCGGCGAGCTGGGCTGGCGGCTGGTCGAAGCTTTCGGTACCGATACGGCAGAGCCGGCGCGGCTGCTTGCCGCTCTCGAGCTACTCGCTCTGGCCGGATCGGCCAACTGGCTCTCCGAGCCCCGCGTACGAAGTTGGCTGATACGCCTGACCGAAGAGATCGCTAGCCGCTATCCCAATCTGGAAGCGTGGCTTGAAGCGTTGCTGCATGCCAAGGGCGTCGAGGGTTGGGTGCGCGGTGACGATGGTTTCTGGGACGCCTGCGAAGCGCTGGCGGCGCTTGAGCGTGACGGCGAAGGCATAACCTGGCACACATTGACCGAGAGGTTGGCCCAGCTGCGCAGGAAAAAGGCGCGTACGCTCTGGCCCGACAGCGAGGGTGCTGGCGCCTGGCGCCTGAGGGCGGCTTTCTCGCCGGTAGTGGAAGCATCACCGGGCGAGATGGACTGGCCGGAGGCTGGGGGCTGGCTGTGGCAGTACTGGCAAATAGAGAACCGCACCGGCCTGATCCAGAGCCTGCTGTGGCTGGCGGGCTACGGTCATCGCCAAGGCTGGGACCTCGATGCGACTCGCCTGCTGGCGGCCAGCAGTGACGAACGCCAGGCGTGGCTTGGCGGGCTCGTTGCCACCGAACGCGATTACGGCCGGGTGCTGCTCGACTTCGTGGAGCGTGGCGAGCCGTTGGAGTGGGCCGCCTGGGACTGGATGCGCCTGGTCGACCTGGCTTGGGCCGGGGCCTGCGCAGGCTGGCTGGAGCCCGCCGAAGCCCAGGCGTTCGCCGCTCACGCTGCCGATCTGGCGCTGCGTCGCTACAGCGACTGGTCGGCGCTGGCACGGGCCTATCAGCGGGGCTGCAGCCTGTTCGAGGGGCGCGACCGGCTGGGCGACATGCAGCGTGACTGGGGGTTATTGCTCAACTCACCGGTGAGCCCCTGGCGGGTGCCGTTGCAGCAGCTCCTGAACGAGAATGCGAGGGAGGCGTCGCGCCGGGCGATCATGGCCTGGCGGAGTTCACCACAGCATTGGGTGCTTGCATTGGCCTCGGTACGCGAGCCTGAATTCGGCATGCGCCAGGGGCCGGCCGTGCCGGTAGCCGCCGAGAAACGCGCCGATGCCCTGCGTTATCTCGACGAGACCCTGGGGCTACACCCCGACGAGGGGGTGGAGGCCTTCACGCGCTACTGGCTCCCTGCCCAGGCGCACCACCTCAACCAGTTGGCGGCCGATGCCGCCCATGGCGCCTTGCCCGCTGCGGATACGCCGTTCGGCCGACCCGAAGCCGCCGACCGGGCCACGCTCGAGGCGCTGAAAAAGGGCAATCGTCATGCAGCCACCATCCACATGGCCGAGAAGTACGCCTTCTACCTGCAAATGGCGATGGATAGCGAGGCGTTCGATGCCGGGGCGCTGACGGCCCTGGCCGAGGCGTTGCGTGGTACCCTGTGCCGTTTCTATGCCGATCCGCGCCGCCTGCTCGAGGCCTGGGCCCAGTGGGAGGCGCTGTTACCCGAAGGTGAGCAACCGCCGCTCGTCGAGGAGATCCGCTGGCATCGGGACGATCCTGGCAGCCCGTTTCACTGGCTCGACTGGCGCTCCTCCCAGTGGCAGGAACCGGGCCCGCGGCCGACCCTGTCGCGTTTCACCGCCATGGCGCTGGTGGGGCCGCTCAACAGTGCCGCCTGGAGCGAACCGCACGTGGAGAGCGACCGAGAGGCGGTCTCGATACGCGAATGGATCGATGGCCACTACGGCCTGCAGGGCCGTGGCGAATTGACCGAGTTTCTCGATTTCCTGCTCGAGGCGGGCGACCGGCAGGAATACCAGATCAACTACGCGCCTTACACGCTCAATGCCCAGCGCCTGTCTTCGGAGATCGCCATGCTGGAAAGCGGCGAGTGCAGCGAGGAGGATCGCAACCATATGCTGCGGCTGAAGCGGGTGCGTGACGATACCGATGGCTGCAACGAGCTGGACATGACCGCCTGGGACGTGGCCCAGGCCGTTGACCTGGCCATTGCCGGGCGTCAACTGGGCTGGCTCGATGAGGCTGCCTTCAGCGGCGTGCTCGAGCGGGCGCATGCCTTGGCCGCCGAGCATTACGGCAGCTGGGAGGCCTATGCCAACGGCCTGTATGCTGGCTTTTCGTTCTTCATGGGCGAAACGCCCGAGCGCGAGGCCTTTCTCAGCAGCTTCCGCATGGCACTGGTCGCTTGGCTGTCGGGCGCGCCGCCCCTGGCCGGTCCATGGGCGAGCCTGGACTTTCCCGGTGCCAGGCCGCGCCACTGGGCACCCATGCATATCGATACACTGCCGGGCGATATCAAGACGCTACATTAGGACTCGCCCTGTTGAGTCTGTGTGGTTTATAGTCAGCGGGATTACACATGGCTCCAGCATGACGGAGCCTTCATCATGTCGCGAGCCGTCGCAAGGCCGCTCTGGCAGTGGTACGGGCGAACGCCAGGCACCACTACCACAGCGATCCTCTCGGGTCTGTCAGGTAGGGCATCCGCTCGACCCGAACCTGCGTGCGGTTCAAGGAAATGAGGAACTAGCAGGATGGTTGCCACGGGATCGAGTCGTCTCGCTGTGCTCGGTGTATCGTTGGCGCTGTTGACCGGATGTGCCGGCTCAGCGAAAACCTCGCTGGAAGCTCCCGACGACTACTTTGCCAGACAGTTGCCAGGCATGTCGTCATCCTTCGACCCCATGATGTCGCCTGTGGACAACCCCATCCTCCGGGTAAGTAGCCTACACAACCCGCCCCCCGAACTCGTCCGCGAGGCGCTTCTGGCTCAACACGAGCGCTGGGCCGGCACGCCCTATCGACTCGGCGGCACCGGCCGCAGCGGAATCGACTGTTCGGCACTGGTGCAGAACGTGTTCAGCGAAACCTTTCGCCTCCAGCTTCCGCGCTCCACTAGCGAGCAAGTACGAGAAGGTACCCAGGTATCTCGCAATGAGCTGCAGGTCGGGGACCTCGTGTTCTTCCGCCCCCCGGGGCGCTACGATCATGTGGGCATCTACGTGGGCGACGGCTATTTTCTTCACGCCTCCACTTCCCAGGGCGTGATGCTCTCCGAGCTCGACAACAGCTACTGGCAGCGCTACTACTGGCAAGCGCGTCGGACGCTGGAGCCGACGACCTTGGCGCAGCGCGTCACCGAACCGGGCGAAGGCTGAGCAGCGCCTACGCTTTCCCAAGCTATTGCTCGAGATGCGCCAACGCTGGCGTTTCACTCTCATAAGATATCGCGGTGGGCGATGACGTACTCTACGAAAGCGCTCTCCGCTCGCGAAAGGTAGGCGCTCCGCGCCCAGGCCAGCGACAGGTCGAGCCAGGCCGGGCTGTCGAAGGAGATTGCAGCAAGCCCAGGCTCGTCCACCACCCGGCGCAAAAAAGTGGTGATGCCGAAGCCCTGACGCACGATCGCTTTGGTCAGCGGTATCAGGTTCGACTGGAAGGCGATATTGGCCGCAAGGCCGGTCTGCCGCGAGAGCGCGTCGACGAATTCACGGTGGAAGTAGCCATCCTGAAACAGCACCAACGGCTCCTGAAAGAACTCCTTCGCCGTTACGCTACGCCGAGCCGCAAAGGGATGGGCGCGTGGCACACAAACCACCATTTCCTCTCGTACGAGGCGGCGCCGCTCCATGTGGCGGCTCTGCTCGTCGTCGATCACCACGCCGAGATCCAGCTCGCCCTCGGCTATCATGCCTTGCAGTCGTCGGGCGCCGGCTTCCACCACGGTCAAGCGAATCCCGGGATGCTGCGCCTTGAAGCCCATCAACAGCGGGGGGAAGTAGTAGGAGCCGAGCATCGAAGGAATGCCGATACGGACTTCCCCTTTGACCAGCCCGTGAAGCTCCCGCATGGCCAGGTGGGTGGCCTCGGCGCGCTCCAGCAGTTCCCGGGCGTGGGCGTAGAGGATTTCCCCTTCTGGGGTCAGGCCAATCCGCCGCTCATGGCGATGGAACAGGGTCAGCTCCAGTTGGCGTTCGAGGTTGGCTACGGTCTGGCTGACAGCGGATTGGGCCACGTGAAGCTCGCGGGCGGCAGCGCTGAAGCCGGCACGGTCGGCCACCGTGACGAAGACGCGCATTGCGCGTAGATCGAAGGGCAGTGCCATGGAAGTTACCGATAAGCGAAAGAGATAGTCACAATCGTTTTATTCTGTTTGGCTTATCATTCTGCATGCCCGAACATGAGGGGCAAGCTTTTCCGCTCAGGTCCCGTGCATGATCGTCGCTCGTTCCCCCGCCTGGTGGCGCGCCACACTGGCGCTATGCCTCGGTTCCATTCTGGTTTTCGTCAATCTTTATGCGCCGCAGCCGCTGCTGCCTGAGCTGCGCCAGACCTACGGCGTATCGACGCTGGGCGTCAGCCTTATCATGTCGATGGCGACCCTGGCTCTGGCAGGGGCGCTACTGGTCTTCGGTCCTCTGTCCGATGCCATCGGCCGCGGTGGCATCATGCGTGTCACGCTGCTGTTGACCGGGCTGTGTTCGTTGGGCCTGGCCCTGGCGCCCAACTTCGAAACCCTGCTGGCGCTGCGCCTGGTGCAGGGTTTCGTTCTCGGGGGACTGCCGGCGGTCGCCATTGCCTGGATGGGCGACGAGTTCGATCGCCCGGCGCTGCTAGCAGCCGTGGGGCTCTATATCGGCGCCAATACCTTGGGCGGGATCGGTGGCCGGCTGATCGGTGGCGGCGTGGGTGAGATCGGCGGGGCCAGTGCGGGTTTCCTGACGGTGGGCCTGGTGACCCTGGCTGGCGTAGCGCTGTTCTGGAAGCTGTTGCCGGCGCCCCGCCAGTTTGCACCGCGCCGCTTCGAACTGCGCGGCGCCCTGGCGGACCTGGGGGCTCACCTGTGCCATCCTCTGCTGCTGGCAGCCTACCTGCTCGGTGGCATCAACTTCCTCATCTTCATCAACCAGTACAGCTACATCACCTTCCGCCTGGCGGATGAACCGTTCGGCCTCGGGTCGCGCTGGCTGGGAATGATCTTCCTTACCTACCTGGGGGGCACCCTGAGTTCGGGGCTGTCGGGACGCCTGACCCGCTACTTCAGCCAGCCGGCCTGCATGGCGCTGGGCATCCTCGTGCTCATGGGCGGCACCCTGGTTACCCTGATGGAGTCGTTGGGCGGGATCATCGTGGGGCTGACGATCAATGCCGTCGGGTTCTTCCTCGCCCATTCCATGGCCTCGAGCTGGGTCAGTCGCCAGGCCCAGCGTGCTCGCGGCAGTGCCTCCGCCCTCTACCTGGTTTTCTACTACCTGGGGGCGAGCCTGGGCAGCCTATGGCTCGAGCCCTTCTGGCAGCACGCTGGCTGGCTGGGCGTGGCCGTCGGTTCGTGGCTTCTGCTTGGCGTCACCCTTGGCATCGCACTGTGGTTATGGCGCAGCGAACGCAACCTCGAGCGGGTATCACTGGCCCGCTAGGCCGCCGGCCTCTTCGTCCCAGATCTCCTCCAGGCGCTCGTCGCGGCCGCAGGCCGACTTGTAGAAGTTGTAGCGCACGGGGTTCTTGCGGTAGTAGTCCTGGTGGGTTTCCTCGGCGGGGTAGAAAGCCTCGAAATCGCTGATTTCGGTAACGATCTCCCGGCCGAAGCGCTCGGCGAGCTCGTCGCGCGTGGCCTCGGCCAACTCCCGCTGCGTCTCGTTTGCGGTGAAGATCACACTACGATAGCTCTCACCCTCGTCGCAGAATTGCCGGTTTTCCGCGAAGGGGTCGATATTGCGCCAGAACACGTGCAGCAGCTCGGCATAGTCGGTCGCTTCGGGATCATACTCGACCCTGACCACCTCGACATGCCCGGTTTCTCCATTGACCACCTCCCGGTAGCTCGGGTCTTCGACATGACCACCGCTGAAACCGGACGTCGTCGAGACGACGCCCTCGACCTTGTCGAAGGCCTCCTCGACGCACCAGAAGCAGCCGCCGCCGAACACGGCGCTGTCAGTCGCTTCGTTCGCGAGGCCCTTGCCGACGGGCAGGGCCAGCAGTAACGGCACCCACGGCAAGACGTTTCGTATCCTGATCATGGCCGGTCCCTCGTTGCATTGCGTTGCGGGCTGTAAGGTTGGAAGCTGTTACGAGACACAGGTTCCGTATAACCTCTGTTTAAAGTGTACCTCCAAACCGGGAGTCGCCGTGGCGCGTCGTCGTCTACTTCTCGTGCTGGTGCTCGTCGCCACCGTGGCCGCCTACTTCCTCAGTGGCGTCGACGAGGCGCTGACGTTGGCCAACCTCCAGGCCGAGCAGGCGCGTTTCCAGGCCTGGCTGGCCGATGAACCGTTGACTGTCGTGGGCGGCTTTTTTCTCCTCTATGTGATCATGGCGGCCCTGTCGCTGCCCGGCGCCACACTGATGACGGTGCTGGGCGGGGCGTTGTTCGGGTTCGGCTGGGGCCTGCTCATCATCTCGTTCGCCAGCTCTCTCGGCGCGACCCTGGCTGCACTGATCGCCCGAAACCTGCTGCGCGGATCGCTGGAGAAACGCTTCGCGCCGCAACTCGAGCGCATCAACGCCGGGGTTCGCCGCGAAGGCGCCTTCTACCTCTTTACCCTGCGGCTGATCCCACTGTTTCCCTTCTTCGTCATCAACCTTATGATGGGACTGACCCGTATCCGTCTTTGGACTTTCTACTGGGTCAGCCAGCTGGGCATGCTGCCGGGTACGGCGGTCTACGTGAACGCGGGGCGCGGGATCGGTGAACTGGAGTCGCTTTCCGGTGTGCTCTCGCCGGGACTGATCGGCTCGTTCGTGCTGATCGGCCTGTTTCCCTGGCTGGCCCGCGGCCTGGTGGCCATCGCCAAGCGCCGCCGGGTGGCACGGCGTTTTCAACGCCCGACGCGCTTCGATTACGACATCGTGGTGATCGGTGGCGGCTCGGCGGGGTTGGTAGCGAGCTATATCGCCGCGGCGGTCAAGGCCCGCGTGGCGCTGGTGGAGCGCCATCGCCTGGGCGGTGACTGCCTGAACACCGGCTGCGTGCCGTCCAAGGCGCTGATCCGTGCGGCACGAGTGATCGAGGAGATTCACGGGGCCCATCGCTACGGCATTCACGTGGAGAAACCACAGGTCGACTTCGTCGCGGTGATGGCGCACGTGCAGCGCGCCGTTCGCGACGTGGCACCTCATGACAGTCGTGAACGCTACGAGCGGCTTGGTGTCGAGGTGTCCGCAGGCGAGGCTTGCCTGCAGGATCCGTGGCGGGTACGCGTGACCAGTGACGAGGGAGTCCGCACGCTGACCACGCGGCACGTGATCGTCGCCAGCGGGGCAAGGCCGAAGGTGCCGTCCCTGCCCGGGCTGGAGGCGATCGAGGTACTCACTTCCGAGAACCTGTGGCAGCTCGAGACCCTGCCGGAGCGACTGGTAGTGCTGGGCGGCGGCCCGATCGGTTGCGAGCTGGGACAGAGTTTCGCTCGCCTGGGGAGCCGAGTGAGCCTGGTGGAGGCGGGCCCCCAGTTGTTGCCGCGTGAGGACGCCGATGTGGCCGCTGTGCTGCATTCTCGGCTCGAGCGGGAAGCGGTGGCGCTATGGCTCGATACCCGCGCGGTGCGTGTGGTGCCCGGAGAAGCGCCCGGCGTCGCCAGTGCGCTTGAGGTGGAGCGGCCCACGGCAACGGGCGAGGTCGAAACGCACCGGCTGGTTTTCGATCGCCTGCTGGTGGCCGTGGGGCGTCAGGCCAGCGTGGGCGGCCTGGGGCTCGAGGCACTGGGCGTCGAAACGCGCGAGGACGGCACCCTTGCCGTGGACGAGTGCCTGCAGAGCGTGCTGCCCAATGTCTGGGCCTGCGGTGATGTGGCCGGCCCCTTCCAGTTGACCCACGCCAGCGGCCATCAGGCCTGGCACGCCACGGTGAATGCCCTGTTCGGCGAGTTCAGGCGCTTCCGGGTCAGCTATCGGGCACTGCCCGCCGTGACCTATACCGCACCGGAGGTGGCGCGGGTCGGTCTCAGCGAGCGTGAGGCACGCCAGCGTGGCATCGATTACGATGTCACGCGATATGCATTCGCCGAACTGGACCGCGCCATTGCCGAGGACCAGACCGAAGGTTTCGTCAAGGTGCTCACGGTACCGGGCAAGGACCGCATCCTGGGAGCGAGCGTGGTAGGGCAGGGGGCCGGCGAGTTGCTGGCAGAGTTCACCCTGGCGATGACCCACGGAATCGGGCTCAACAAGCTGCTCGGCACGGTACACCCTTATCCCACCTGGTCGGAGGCGGCCAAGGCCACCGCTGGCGTATGGAAGAACGCCCATAAGCCTGAGCGACTGCTGGACTGGCTGGCGCGCTACTTCGCCTGGCGCCGGGGCCGATCATCTACCGGAACGAGGAGGAAGCATGCTTGATCGCTGGACCATGCCCCTGACGCAGCCTCCCCTGGAAGCCATGGCGAAGCGCTTGCAGGGACGAGGCATCGGCCCGGACCGGGTCACCGTGGCGGCTTTCGTGATCGGCATGCTCAGCCTGCCGCTGCTGGCCATGGAATGGTACGCGCTCGCTCTGGTGGTGATCCTGCTCAACCGCCTGGGCGACGGTCTGGATGGTGCTCTCGCCAGACGCTCGGGCAGGGCGAGCGATGCCGGGGGCTTTCTCGATATCGCCCTCGACTTCGTGTTCTACGCGGCCGTGGTGCTGGGCTTCGCCCTGGCCGACCCGGAAGACAATGCGCTGTCGGCTGCCTTCCTGCTGTTCGCTTTCATCGGTACCGGCACTTCGTTCCTCGCCTTTGCCATCATGGCGACCCGGCACGGGCTCGAGCGGCCGCAGTTCCAACAGAAGGCGTTCTATTACCTGCACGGCCTGACCGAGGGCACGGAGACGATCCTTGCCTTCGTGCTTTTCTGCCTGCTGCCGGGCCATTTCCCCCTGCTGGCCTCGTTCTTTGCCGTCGCCTGCCTGATTACCACGGCGACGCGGCTATGGGGCGGCTACCGCACGCTAAGCGGCCTGGAAGCGGCGCAGGAAGAAGGCTGACCGGGTTTCCCCTTGTCGCCTGCGACATCACCAGGCGACACAGAAAAGGGGCAGCCATGCCGGCTGCCCCTTGCGTTCACGGTGCTGTCGCGTTCAGTGCTGGTGGCCACCTTCACCATGCACGTGACCGTGCTCGATCTCTTCCTGGCTGGCTTCGCGGACGTCGGAGATTTCGACGTCGAAGTTCAGTTTCTGGCCTGCCAGCGGGTGGTTGCCATCGACAGTGACGGTATCGCCTTCCACCTGGGTCACGGTGACCATCAGCGGGCCGCCCTGGGTCTGGGCCTGGAATTGCATGCCCGGCTCGACGGACTCGACGCCCTGGAAGGCGTCGCGCGGGACTTCCTGGACGAGCTGGGGCTGCACCTCGCCGTAGCCCTCTTCGGGCGCAACGGTCACGGTGAGCTTCTCGCCGGCTTCGTGTCCTTCCAGCTGCTTCTCGAGTCCGGGAATGATATTGCCGGCACCGTGGAGATAGGTGAGCGGCTCACGACCTTCCGAGCTGTCCAGCACCTCACCTGCATCGTTGGTCAGGGTGTAGTGAAACGCGACAACGGAATTCTGCGCAATCTGCATTGATGAACCTTTCGGTGAGTGCATGTAGAAACCATGGTAACGCGGGATACCGGGGCTGTCAGGGGGGATGCGGTTTTTTCAGCTTCGCATGGCATTTCCTGAGTCGCGTTCACGGCCTTTGGTTGAGTTGCGCACCCTTGGCCTCGCCGCTACCCTAGCGGGATCCCTATTTTGTCCTTCTCACCAGAAACGACGCTTACCGGAGCGAACCCATGACTGAAATCGTGATCTGGCTGATTGCCTTCGCCCTCATCCTCTATTTCTGCATCCAGCTGTGGGAAACCTCTGTCAGTGCAGGTCTGAACAAGGTGGTGCCCCGTGTCATCAAGAGCGGCGACGACAACCGCTGGGTGTGGGCCCTGGCGCTCGCCGTGCTGGGAGCCACCACGCTGGTACGTCCCATCGACATGCTGATGACCCTGATCGTCATCGCCGTGCTGGGGTTGATCGCCAAGAAACTTGCCGAATGGGCGATGGGCCGGGCCAAGTTTCATTGAGTCTGTGCGTCGCCAGCGACGCGGCGAGACGAAAAAGGGCCCGCGGTATTGAACTGACCCCCAATAGTTGGACGGTTCATTCAGCCGGTGCCCAAGGCCTGAGTCCTGTATTGTACGGGGCTCAG